>NZ_JBJDWZ010000073.1:0-2835 GCF_051866355.1 Anaerovibrio sp.
AAGAGCGGTATTCAGGTGGTTGTTCCACGGGAAAGTGAGCTTGCGCCGATAAGTGATAAGATTACTAGTGAGCTTGAGCTGGGGATGGTCAAGGATGAAACCTTATCGTATTTTCAGCAGGTGATTTCAAGCATGCAGGCTGAAGAGGGAATAGAGGCAATCGTGCTTGGCTGCACGGAGCTTCCGCTGGTGCTGAATGATGAAGTGAGCCCTGTTCCCTGCCTCGATACCATGCAGATACACATAGATGCCATCATAAGGGAGATTTTGAAGGATGCCTAGTTAAATTTTCCAAAATATTTTCTCCCAGGTGGTTATATATTTCTTTTTAGTATGCTATAATGTAAAAATATCGGGGATTTTGTATCCTTTTTACTTGAGCTATGATAGGAGAGAATAACATGAAATTGGTTGTTACTACTGTTGGTAAAGATAGAGTGGGTATTATTGCGATGGTCAGCAACATTCTGGCAGAGAACAATATCAACATCCTCAGCGTAAACCAGAACATCATGGATGGCTTTTTCAACATGATTATGATGGCTGAGACTGTCGGTGACAATGTAAAACTGCCGGAGATGCAGAAGCTGCTCAGGGAGAAAGGGCAGGAGCTGGATTTGGAGATAAAGGTGCAGAATCAGGAAATCTTCAATATTATGCACAATATTTAATTGTCATGCATAGAATCTAATCTTCATTATGCTGTTATGCCGTTGTATTATCGCATATTGCTGTTGCGTTCTTATAATTGCATAACATACAATCGTAATATAGTCGTATGGAGGATTTTTTGTGATTACTATAGATAACATTTTAGAAACAAACCGCATGATTACGGAGAACAAGCTGGATGTGCGTACCATTACCATGGGCATTTCCCTCCGTGACTGCGCTCATCCGAATATTGACCAGTTCTGCCGCAACGTGTATGACAAGATTACCAAATCAGCCGAATTTCTTGTAAAGACCGGTGAGGACATCGAGGCTCAGTATGGTATTCCTATCATTCACAAGCGTATTTCTGTGACGCCTATCGCCATTGCGGCGGAGGCATGCAAAACTGATTCCTATGTACCTGTGGCAGAAACACTGGATAAGGCCGCCAAGGCTGTCGGTGTAAATTTCATCGGCGGTTTTTCCGCTCTGGTGGAAAAAGGCTTTACCAATGGTGACAGGATTCTGCTGGATTCGATTCCGCAGGCACTGGCTACAACAGATGTGGTCTGCTCTTCTGTAAATCTCGGCTCTACCAAGGCCGGCATCAACATGGACTGTGTGCGCCAGATGGGCGAGATTATCAAGCGTACTGCGGAGCTTACCCGTGATCAGGATGCACTGGGCTGTGCGAAGCTGGTGGTATTTGCCAATGCGCCTGGGGATAATCCGTTTATGGCCGGTGCTTTCCATGGTGTCAGCGAGGCAGAGAAGGTTGTCAGCGTCGGTGTCAGCGGCCCTGGCGTTGTAAAGCATGCCCTTGAGGATTTGAAGGGTGCTGACTTTACCGAGGTGGCCGAGACTATCAAGAAGACGGCTTTCAAGATTACCCGTGTCGGTCAGCTGGTGGCCCGCGAGGCTTCCCGCCGCCTGGGCGTACCATTTGGCATTATCGACCTTTCCCTTGCTCCAACTCCGGCTGTTGGTGATTCTGTGGCCAATGTTTTGGAGGAAATGGGTCTGGAGCGCTGTGGCGCACCGGGTACTACTGCGGCATTGGCTCTTCTCAATGATGCAGTAAAGAAGGGCGGCCTGATGGCTTCTTCCCATGTGGGCGGCCTGAGTGGTGCATTCATCCCTGTCAGCGAGGATCAGGGCATGATTGAGGCCATCGAGTGCGGCTCCCTGTCCATTGAAAAGCTGGAGGCTATGACCTGCGTATGCTCTGTAGGTCTTGATATGATTGCTGTGGAGGGTGACACTTCTGCCGCCACTATTTCCGGCATTATTGCTGACGAGGCGGCCATCGGCATGATTAACAATAAGACCACTGCTGTCCGCGTGATTCCTGTTCCAGGCAAGAAAGTGGGCGAGAGCGTGGAGTTTGGCGGCCTTCTGGGACGCTGTCCTATTGTCAAGGTGCGCAATAATTGGAGCTCCGAGGCGTTTATTGCCCGCGGCGGGCGTATTCCTGCGCCGATCAGGAGCCTGACAAACTGATTGTGATGGCGGCTGTGTGGCGGTGCTGTCCGTAATTGTCATTGTCGGACAGGTATCGCCACAGCTGCTGTTTTTACGGGCATCGCCGGTGCAGCTTGCTTCCGGCGTGGTTTGTTTTCTGTGTTAGTGTTTATCTGGTTGTGATGCTATGCGTGTTACCAAGAAAATAAAGGCCGAGCAGGTTGCTATTTTAGGTGAGGTATACAAGGATGTCAAACCGGCCTTAAAGTTCCGCAATCCATTTGAGCTTTTGATTGCGGTGATTTTGTCCGCCCAGTGTACGGATGTTAGGGTGAATATTACGACGGAGCGCCTTTTTGCCAAGGCTCCTACGCCACAGGCCATAGTGGATATGGGGCTTGAGGCGCTGGAGCAGGAAATCAAGGATTGCGGCCTTTTTCGCAACAAGGCCAAAAATATCCGGGCGACCTGTGAGATTTTGGTGCGTGACTTTGATAGCCGGGTGCCGGAGGATTTTGATACGCTTTTGAAGCTGCCCGGCGTGGGCAGAAAAACGGCCAATGTAGTGACCAGCATTGCTTTTGACAGGCCGGCCATTGCCGTGGATACCCATGTGTTTCGTGTGTCGAACAGGCTGAAACTGGCTGTGGGGGAAACGCCTGACGAGGTAGAACAAGGCCTGATGAGGGCAATTCCCAAGGAGCTGTGGAGCCAGGCGCA
>NZ_JBJDWZ010000074.1:0-1623 GCF_051866355.1 Anaerovibrio sp.
TCACAGCCCGCTTCCATCAGTCCGCGTATAAGGGATTTTTTCAGGCGAGGACTTGAAAGGCGCACATCGCAGCCTACGGCTATTCTTCCCGCTCCTGCAGCTTTCATAGAATTGTCTGCTGAAAGCATTTTGCCATTTCGACCAGTTCTATCATTATGGTCACCTGTACCTGATGTCCCTCCAGCCCGGATAATCCCCGGATAATACCTGCCGATACGATAGGCCAGCTCCTCGCTGACCTGCACTGGGTAGATGCCGCGGATATCCGCACCGCCGAAGCACCTGCTGTCAGGCCTTATCAGATGCTTTTCCTTATCGCTGACGGAAATCTCCTCCCCCAGCTGCACCTCCACCAGCTTCAGCTCCGTGTCGGCAAAAACGGTATGGCAGCACCCGGCAGGCATGGACAATACGTCCCCTGCCCTGATATTCCTGACTTCGCCGTCAATCAGCGCCCTGCCGTGGCCGCAGGTGACAACCCACACCTCATCACGGTGCCTGTGGCTGTGATAGTTCATGCTCTTGCCCGGATTCAGCGTCACCCTGATGGTCAGGCTGTGCCCATCGGCATCCAGTACCCGGTAACTGCCCCAGGACTTCTCGGCAAACATCACCTGGCGGGAAATTTTCTCCACAAAGGGCTTGATATGGGAGGAACGCTCCTTGTCGGATACCAGTATCCCCTCAGGGCTGGCGGAAATCACCACGTCATGAAGCCCCAGTGCCAGCACCGGCATCCCCAGCTCGTTGATGACGTGGACGTTCTCACAGGTATCCTCCAGCACGGCATCACCAATGCAGCTTTCCTCCATGGCCTCGGACAGGGTATTCCAGGTACCTAAGTCCTTCCACTGACCACCAAAGCGCATCACCTGAATGGATTTTTCCCGCTCCACCACCGCATAGTCAAAGCTGATTTTCTCCAGCTCCCCATACCTCTGGTACAGGTCGTCGTAGCCAGAAAAATCAATCAGCTCATGAGCCTTGTCCAGAAGATAGGACAGGCGGAAGGCAAAGATACCGCCATTCCAGAGCGCCCCCTGCTTTATGTACTCACGCGCCGTACCCTCGTCAGGCTTTTCCTTGAAGGTAAGGACGCGGCTGATGCTGTCCGTGTTTTCAGGAATGATATAGCCGTATTTCTCGCTCGGGTAGGTTGGCTCGATGCCCATCAGCACCAGGTTTGCCTCCCCTGCGGCCGCCTGCTCCCCCAGCTTTTTCAGGGCATGGAAGTAGTCCTCCTCCACATATGGGTCCACAGGGCATACCACCACCGGCTCCTGCAGGCCGACCTTCCGCACATCAGCAAGATATGCCGCCGCCAGTACGATGGCAGGAAAGGTATCCCGCCTGCATGGCTCCACGGATATGCCCGCACCCTCCCCCAGCTGGTTGATGATGGAGGAAACCTGGGACTTCGATGTGGCAATGGTCACATCTGCATCAGGCATGACGGACTTTATCTGACCGTAGACCCGCTGTACCATGGACTGGTAGCCGCCGTCTTCTGTTTTGAAAATCCTGATAAACTGCTTGGAGCGGATGTCATTGGACAGGGGCCACAGCCTCCTGCCGGAACCCCCGGACAGCAATACTATATTCATAATCCATTAACCCCTATCA
>NZ_JBJDWZ010000074.1:1723-2786 GCF_051866355.1 Anaerovibrio sp.
CTTCCAGCTCCGTCCTATACGACCAGCCCAATTCTGCCGCCTTAGATACATCCAGCAGTTTTCGTGGCGTGCCATTTGGCTTCGTGCTGTCCCAGACTATTTTTCCCTCATAGCCGACTATCCCAGCCACCAGCTCCGCCAGCTCCTTTATGGAAATCTCCCTGCCGGTACCAGCGTTGACAGTTTCGTTGCCGCTGTAATGGTTCATCAGGAACACGCACAGCTCGGCCAGATCATCCACATACAGGAACTCCCGCAGGGGACTGCCATCACCCCAGCAGGTCACGCTGGAAAGCCCTGCCTCCTTCGCCTCATGGAAGCGGCGGATAAGCGCAGGCAGCACATGGCTGTGGTCAGGGTGGTAGTTGTCGTTAGGGCCGTAGAGGTTCGTAGGCATCACGGAGATGTAGTCCGTCCCGTACTGACGATTCAGAAACTCGCAGTATTTCAGGCCGGAAATCTTCGCCAGGGCATAGGCCTCATTGGTCTTCTCCAGCTCGCCGGTCAGAAGGCAGCTCTCCGGCATGGGCTGTGGTGCAAGACGGGGGTAGATGCAAGAGGAGCCAAGAAACTCCAGCTTCCTGCAGCCGTTTTTCCAAGCGGCATGGATAACATTCATCTCCAGCATCATGTTGTCGTACATGAAATCCGCCAGTGCCCCGCTGTTGGCGGCAATGCCCCCCACCTTTGCCGCCGCCAGAAAGACATACTCCGGCCTCTCGGCAGCGAAAAACTGCTCCACCGCCTCCTGGCGGCAGAGGTCCAGCTCCTTGTGGGTACGGGTTATTATATTGGTATAGCCCTGCCGCACCAGCTCACGGACAATGGCGGAGCCCACCATGCCACGATGGCCTGCCACATAGATTCTGGCATCCTTCGCCATTTTTTTCATTTTCTCTTCTTGCGCCACATTCTCCGCCGGCGTTATCTTCTTCATTGCATCCATTTTTCACTGCGTCCTTCATTAAACCAAGGCCTTTACTTCATGAAGCCCTTTCCTTTTACTTCACTACGCCCTTTTCCAGATATTCCTCCAGATTGGTGCGTATATGCTCCTCCGCCC
>NZ_JBJDWZ010000075.1:0-2780 GCF_051866355.1 Anaerovibrio sp.
CATTTTTTGTCTGCCTGCTCTCTGCATCCCCCTTTGGCGCCTGCCCTTGCTCCCCCGGCCTGTCACTTCAATGGTAAGCGTTTCATTCCGATGGCAGTTATCGCCCTTTGGCGCCCGCCCTTGCTCCCTCCGGCCTGTCACCTCAATGGTAAGCGTTTCATTCCGATGGCAGTTATTGCGCTTTGGCGCCTGCCCTTGCTCCCCGGCCTGTCACTCCTGACTGGCCAGCACGATGGCGTGCTTCATGCGCGTAACGTTGGACACAATATCGTCCTCCGGGAAAAACGCCCGCACGGCCTGCAGCTGCTCATCCTCCCCGTCTGCCACGACGACCTCTACCCTGTCCCCCAGAATGCGGCGCGCCTGATGCACCACCAGCCTGATATGCTCCGAATCCGTGAGAATGATGTACTTGTTGGCGATATCGCTGTGGGCGGCATTCACAATCTCCTCCACGGACGGCCCGGAAGGATCACTGCCGTCCAGAATCACCGTAGCCCCTGCCTCCTGCAGCCTGTACCCCAGCTCCGGCGTATCCGCCACCGTCATCAGGGCCAGCGGCATCAAAAAGCTCTGCTGAACCATGGCCATGGCATGAGGCTCCGCCATGATATTGATGTGAATCTCACCGATATGCCCCCAGCCTACGGCCCGTTCCAGCACCTTGCCGGGATGCTCGGAGTGAAGATGGATAAACAGGTTGCGGAAGCGGCGCTCCACCACCACAAAATTGCCTATCTCCTGCAGCTCCCTCTCAATCAGCTCCACGGACAGCTTGGGATTGGCCACCATAAAGGTGACGCAGTAAGGCCGCACCAGATCCTCCAGCGGGCTGGTAAGCCTCTCCTGATGAACAGCATTGCTGGAAAAAGGAAGCATCGGCGACACAAACTCCCCGATAATTCCTTTCAGGCATCCGTTCAAAAACACCTGCATAATCATTTCGCCCGAATCAATCTTTTCCGTGAAGGATTCCTGCCCGGCCTTGATGGCCGCCCGCAGTATCTCAATAATCGGCAGGCCGTCGCGCACCGCATGATAAGCCCCCTTGGCCATAATCTTCGAGGCCACGATAATAGGCCTGTCCTTCTGCTCCGGCACCGCCTTCTGGGCATAGAGAATCCCATACTGAAAGGCCTTGCCAAATTCCTGGGAAGAGGCGTTGTATTTGCCTGTCAGCCCTTTGGCCAGCCCCCGGAGAATCTGGGAAAGAATCACTCCCGCATTGCCCCTGGCCCCCAGCACCGCCGCATCAGCCACCCGCCTTGCCAGTCCGCCGATGCTCTCGTTCACCGAATCCTGCAGGGGCAGTACGGCCGCCCCCATGGTCCTCAGCACATCAGTGCCGGGCATGCCGCAGTAAAAAAACCTGCCGCTCTTCTTCACCTCGTTAATCCGCTCGTATTCCAGTATAAACTCACTATAAGCGCCGATAATCATCCGCTTATAGTCAGCGCCTGTGATGACTTCATTATCCTTTGCCATACTAAAACTCCCTAAAACACGTCCCCCTGTCCTGCCGACACCGCGCAGAACCATATACTAATATAATACATTATCCGCTTTAAAAGTAAATGAAAATTGTATATAATATAAGTATTCGCGAAATTCTCTAATTAACCTCTTTTTGAGGAAAAAAAGTAAGGAGATTTTTATGGAAAATTCCAATTTGCAGAATATACACGCTGAAACGGCGGCCGCGGAAGCCGGAACCGCCCCTGCCAAAAGAAAATATACCCGCAGAACCACCGGCAAAAGCGGCAGGAAAGCAGGCCGCGGCGCAAAGGCCGCCAAAGCTGCTCCTGCCAAGCCGCGCAGTGAAAAAATCTTTGCGCTGGACATAGGCACGCGGAGCGTCATAGGCATCGTAGCCGAGCAGGCGCCGGAAGGCCTGAAAATCATTGCCACCGAAAGGCAGGAGCACAAGACCCGCGCCATGATTGACGGCCAGATTCACGATGTGCCGCAGGTAGCCGCAGTCATCGACAACGTAAAGAAAGCCCTGATAAAGCGCACCGGCCCGCTGAAAAGCGCCTCCGTGGCCGCCGCCGGCCGCGCCCTCTACACCATGACGGCATCCGCAGACATGGAGTTCAGCGGCATCATAACCTCCGAGCAGGAGCGTTCCCTTGACTTTGCCGGCGTGCAGGCGGCCCAGGCCAGACTGGCCGAGTCCCACACTGTAGACGACCTTTCCAACTACTACTGCGTCGGCTACAGCACCGTAAAATACGAGCTGGACGGCACCCAGCTGAAAACCCTGGTAGGCCAGCGGGGACGCACGGCCACGGCCACGGTTATTGCCACCTTCCTGCCGCGGCAGGTAATCGATTCCATGCACTCGGCCCTGCAGAGCGTCAAGCTGGACATGCAGGCCCTGACGCTGGAGCCTATTGCCGCCATCAACGTGCTGATACCGGCTACCATGCGCCATCTCAATCTGGTGCTGGTGGATATCGGCGCCGGCACCTCCGACGTGGCCATCACCAAGAACGGCTCCGTTATCGCCTATGGCATGGTGCCGCAGGCAGGCGATGAGATTACCGACGCCCTGTCCCAGCAGTTCCTGCTGGATTTCAACGTGGCCGAGCAGGTAAAGCGCGACGTCACCAACGGCCTGCAGGGCAAATTCTCCGACATCATGGGCATGGAATACGACCTCTCCCCGGAGGAAGTCCTGAAGCCGATTATGCCAAACGTCAAAAAGCTGGCCGAGGCCATCGTACAGCAGATACTGGAGCTGAACGGCGGCGAACCGCCGCAGGCCATCATGATGGTAG
>NZ_JBJDWZ010000076.1:0-15704 GCF_051866355.1 Anaerovibrio sp.
TGCAAGCCGCCAGGCGAAGCAAGAGCTTAGCACCGCTAGGCACAATGAGGAGCGCAAGCGTGTTTTCGAGATTACCGCCACACCCGCTGTACGAAGATCATTACAAAAAAAGAAAGGAGAGCATCCCACTCATGGACGAAACAATTTTATCCGCCATTTCCACAGTCGGCTTCCCCATTGTGGTATCCTGCTATCTGCTGGTCAAATTCCAGGCCACGCTGGACAGGTTTTCCAACAAGGTGGACGAACTGATACTGGAGCTGCGAAATGGCTATTATTACTGCAACCACCCTGACAATGCCGCATAAGAACTCAAAACATCCCTGCCGCTTCCCAAAAGAAAGCAGCAGGGATGTTTTGTTGTCTGTTATTATGTATTGTTATTTGCAATTATCTTGCGTTGTCTGAATGGGAGTATAGAAACCTTTTCAGTACCGTCAATGCTTTTTCAAAAGGTACTGGCGGATTATGCCCAGATTGTTGAAAATGCGGAGGCCCAGTGCCAGCAGGGCCACGTAATAAAGGTCAATGCCCAGATGATCTCCTACATAAACGAGAAAGGCTGCCAGCAGTGCATTGGAGAAAAAACCGGAAATGAAAATTTTGTCATCAAAATTCCCCTCGCTGGCCGCCCTGATGCCGCCGAAAACCGAGTCCAGCGAAGCCAGCAGGGCAATAGAAAACAGCTTTGAATAGGCCACAGGTATGCTCCAGGGAAAAAGAAAGCCCAGCACAATGCCCAGGCACAAGCCCACGATTGCCAAAATCATTTCTCTGCCTCCTGCTCTGCTGCCGCCGCGGCATACTTGTACCGCATGGCATTCTTATACGCCGGAATCCACACCTTTTCCGAGCTGGCAAGCTCCATGTGAATCCCCCACACCTTCAGCGTGTCGGCAACGCCGCCGCGCATGTTGATGGCGTTTTCCAAATCCTTGATATTGCCGATGGCGCGAATCTCAAAAGGCGGAGCCGACCGCACATTGTTCACCGACACAGTAGGCCCCGCACAGCGGATTTCCGAGTTTGCCGTCAGCCGCTGTCCGTTGAGGGAAATCGCCTCGGCTCCTGCGGCCCGCAGCTCGTTGACCACCTTCAGCAAATCCTCGTCATGTACCAGGTACAGATTCGGGTCATCAGCCTTTTTCAGCTCCTGTGCCCCCTTGGCACTGTCATCAATAGTCACGATGATGCCCGGCCCCTCCAGCGCAGTACCGCCGGACATCATCAGCATGTCCTCACTGAGCTTGCCGCCGCTGCCTGACACAGCACTGCTCTTTAAATCCTGCAGCTCACTGCGCAAATCATCGTTTTCCGCTTCCAGATTCTGCAGTCTTTCGGTCAGAACCTCCACGCGCTGCAGCGGCGTGGTAGCCTTTATGTCCTGAGTTGTACGAAACTGAACTGCCAGCATAAAGCCCAGAACCATACATACGCAGGCAATGGAAAGACGCCCTTTTTCTATATGCATATCTACAGTCTCCTTATTACTGACGCAACAATTACTGGCGCAGCCGCACAGAATATACATCAAATCTTGCATCCACATAAGCGATAGGATGCTTCGTCTGCTGCAGCTCGCTGATTACACTTCTGGTCACATCGACCTTGTTTTCCAGCCCGTTCAGGGAGCCGAGGCGTATCTGTACGGAACCTGCATAGACCATCACATCCTCAGGATTGGTAATATCAATCTCCGACAGACTTTTTACTATGTTCTCACCTGCGGCATCAAGAAATTTCAACACCTTGCCGACCTGCTCATCCTCCACAACGTCGCCTACGAACAAGTCAGCCACCCCTGTGCCGCTGACCATCGGCACGGGCATGTCGCGCAGGGTACGATGGGCATCCAGCACGATGCCGCCCCTGCCCAGCTCCAGATAGCCATAATCACATTTTATTATGGCCAGCGGAACACGCTCTGAAATGCTGATATCCAGCTGGCTGGGGAAGGAACGCTGCACCACGGCCTGCTCGATGCGCAGATCCTTGGTCAGATTGCGCTTTATCTCGTCCGTCTGCAGCTGAAACAGGTTTTCTCCCAGCCTGACACCGGCTATGCGGATAATATCCTCATCCTGCACAAAGCGGTTGCCCTGAATATTTACAGTTTTTAACACAAATATGGGTGAAAGAGCGCATGCCAGTATTCCCAGTATCACAACCAGCCCGGCTAAAATGGTTGCCACAGCTCCCTGTGAAATCATCTTATGCTTTTTTCCATCCACGGCTTATCCATCCTTTTCTGCAAATCAAGGCTTATAACCGGCCATCTCCAAAATCCTGGCGCAGAGCTCAGGGAATTCAATGCCGACAGCCCTGCCGGCATCAGGCACCAGTGAGGTTTCCGTCATGCCCGGTATGGTGTTGACCTCAATGGCGTAAGGCTGATTGTCCTCGCCCAGCATGAAGTCCACCCTTGCCATGCCGCTGCAGCCGCAGACAGCAAAGGCACGCACGGCAATCTCCTTGACGCTTGTCATCACCTCTTCCGGAAGCGGGGCCGGAATGATATGGGTAGATGCCCCCACCTTGTACTTGGTGACATAATCGTACCTGCCGGTTACGGTGGTAATCTCAATAATCGGCAGTGCTTCCTGCTTTTCCTCGTTGCCCCAGACGGCCACGGTCAGCTCCCTGCCCTTGATGAACTCCTCCACCAGAACCTCCCTGTCATACTTGAAAGCCTCTGCCAGAGCCGCCTCCAGCTCCTCCGGCTTTTCCACGATGACTACGCCGATGCTGGAACCCTGGGAGGAAGCCTTGACTACGACAGGTACGCTGAATTCCTGCAAAATCTCTTCTGCCAGCTTGCGTCTGGCAAATTCAAACCTAAAGTAAGTGCGTGACTTCGGGGTCGGGATTCCCTCTGCCATAAAGAAACGCTTCGTTGCTACCTTGTCCATGGTAACAGCCGCCGCCATGACGCCGGAGCCGGTATACGGAATGCCCATCATCTCAAGGGTTCCCTGAATGATGCCGTCCTCACCGAACTTGCCATGCAGGGCGTTAAAGACAAACTCCGCGCCGCTTTCCCTGATGTCATTGGCAAAGGTGGCAGGATTCAGCTCTAGTCCCTCTGCATTGTAGCCCTTTGCCTGCAAGGCTTCAAGAATTGCTGTGCCACTGCGGCGCGATACCTCTGCCTCCGTGGACGGCCCGCCCATGACTACTACGATTTTCTTCATAAATATTCTCCTATGCTTGAGTGTAAATTTCCTGTAAGTGTAGTGCATTTTGTTCAGACTTTATTGGATACAATGTGGCTGTATCCACGAAAACCCGCTCTCGCTCAAGGGTGAACAATAGACCCATATCGATAGAACCAATTATTTCTGCAATAAATCCACGAGGGTCTCGCCGCACCTGACAATATCACCGGCGCCCATGGTCATAATCAAATCCCCCGGTCTGGCAATCGACTGGAGATACGCGGCAATCTCGTTCTTGTCCTGAATATACACCGCCTGCTGGCCGGTCTGCTCCTTTACCTCCCTGACGAGAAGCTCCCCGTCAATGCCCGGAATCTTGTCCTCCCCGGCCGAATACACATCCGTCAGCACGAGGACGTCACAGCCCTGAAAACAGCTGCCGTACTCCTTCTGCAAAAGCTGGGTACGGCTGTAGCGGTGCGGCTGGAAAGCGCAAATCAGCCGCTTCGGCTGTGTCTGGCGCGCCGCCTTGATGGTGGTGGCAATCTCCGTCGGATGGTGGGCATAATCATCAACCACCCAGATATCATCAATCCTGCCCTTGGTCTGGAAGCGGCGCTTCGCCCCGTTGAACATGGACAAGCCCTCTGCCATCTGCGCCACGGTCAAGCCCAGCTGCAGGCCTGTAACAACAGCCGCCATAGCATTGAGGACATTGTGGCGTCCCGGCACATGCAGCTTCACCCGGCCGAGATTTTCCCCCTTGTGGATTACGTCAAAGGAAGTGCCATCCACCGAGCTTTCAATATTTGCCGCCTGATAGTCAGCCTCCCAATCAATAGCATAGGAGATAATCCTCGCCTTGACCTCCTTCACGATATTGCGGATATTCTCATTGTCAAAGCAGACCACGCCGAAGCCGTCAGGGCGTATCTGATTGAGGAACTGAGTAAAGGCGCTGATGATATTCTCCATCGTGCCATAATGGTCCATGTGGTCATTTTCCACATTGGTCACAATGCCCACATACGGATAGTATTTCAGGAAAGTGCCATCGCTCTCGTCCGCTTCGGACACAAGGTAGTCACTCCTGCCCAGCCTGGCATTACTGCCCAGATAATCCACCTCGCCGCCGATGATAATGCTTGGGGATACCCCCTCATAATCAAGGGCAACTCCCAGCATGGAGGTAGTGGTGGTCTTGCCGTGGGCGCCTGCCACGGCTATTCCCTTGCAGTTATTGATGAGATAGGCGTTGACATCGGAGCGGTGCAGGCGTTTCAGCCCCAGCTTCTTTGCCTCCACCACCTCTGGATTTTCCTCCCTGATGGCAGTGGAAACCACTATCGCCTCCGCACCATGCACGTTCTCTGCCCTCTGCCCGATAAATACCCTGGCTCCCAGCTCCCGCAATACGCCTGTCATAGCAGACTCCTTCACATCGGAGCCTGACACATCATAGCCTTTTTCCACAAGAATCTTGGCCAGTGCGCTCATGCCTGCACCGCCAATGCCCACAAAATGCACTTTATTTATACCATCCAACACGAATCTTCTCTCCTTTGTTATCTGCCGCCTCTTGCCAGCTCCACAATCATCTCCGCTATGGCATCAGCCGCCAGCGGCCTGCCCAGCAGCTTGCTGGCGGCCGACATCTTGCGCAGTGCCGACTTATCTGCCAGCAGGCTGTCAATATTCTCAATCAAAAGCTCCGGACTGATATCCTTGTTGAGAATCACCTTGGCCGCCCCTGCCCTTTCCACGGCTCTGGCATTGTACTCCTGATGATTTTCCGCCGCATAAGGGTACGGAATCAGTATGGCCGGAATTCCTTTGGCCGTCAGCTCCGCCAAACCTGTGGCGCCCGCCCGAAACACCGCAATATCCGCAATCGACATGGCCTGCGGCATGTTGTACAGATACGGCACCACCTGCAGATTGCAGGCCGCCTCCAAATCCACGCCTGCCGCCCTGATGCGGTTCATAATATCCTCGTACTCGCCCCGGCCGGTGGCATGCAGAAACTGCACATCCCGCCTGCCGGCGTAGTGCTTCAGCACATTCACCATGGCGCGGTTGATGCTTCTGGCTCCGCGGCTGCCGCCTGACACCAGAATGGTTTTCCGTCCCGGCATAAGGCCAAAGGCCTCATAGTCCCCCTCCTGCCGTGGTTCCAGCACCTCGGCGCGGATCGGATTGCCGGTAAACATCACCTTAGCGGCCGGAAAATGGGCATTGGCCTCCTGATAGCCGGTGGCAATCCTGTCCACAAACCGGGACAGGATTTTGTTCGTAATGCCAGGAATGACATTCTGCTCCTGAATAAGGGACGGAATCCCCAAAAGAGCCGCCGCCATCAGCACCGGGCCGCATACGTAGCCGCCGGTGCCGATTACCACATCTGGACGGAACCTTCTTACGATGCCCATGGCCCGGCCTACGCCCTTGACCGCCCTGGCGGCACGCAAAAAGTTCTCCGGGCTGAAACTCCTTTTGAACCCCTGCAAATCCACCGTTTCAAAGGGAATTCCTTCCTTGGGGATGATATCAGCCTCCAGTCCCGCATGAGTGCCCACGTAAAGGACCTCCAGCCGGGAAACCTTCTTCTCCAATGTGCGAATCAGGGTCAGGGCCGGATAAATATGACCGCCGGTACCGCCGCCCGAAACAATAATCTTCATCTTCATATACTCCATCCAGCAAATAATGTCAGCTGCCTGCCAGCTCCTTCACCAGCCGCTTAAAATCCCTGCCTCTGGCCTCGAAGCCGTCATACATGTCGAAGCTGGCACAGGCAGGTGACAAAAGTACGGTCTGTGGCGGCCCGGCAATAGCATGAGCCGTCTTGACAGCCTCTTCCATTGAGTAGCCGGCCTCATGGATATGCTCCGCCGGATAGCCCAGCTGCAGGGCATTTTCCTTGAAGCGCGCCGCCGCATCCCCCACCAGGATAAGCTCATCCACGCGCTCCTTTACCAAAGTCATAAACTCCGTCAGATCAGTCAGCTTGTCGTCGCCGCCGGCAATCAGCACAATGTGCCCGTCAAAGCTTTCCAGAGCCTTGATGGAGGAATCCGTATTGGTAGCCTTGGAATCGTTGTAATAAGAAACCCCGTCAATGGTCGCCACCGGCTCAATGCGATGCTCTACCCCCGGAAATTCTTTCAGCACGTCGACAATCTTCGGAATCCTCGCGCCTGCCAGAAAAGCGGCGGCGGCCGCCGCCAGCGCATTCTCCACATTGTGCCCGCCCTTGATTTTCAGCTCATCGGTGCGGCAGAGGCGGCAGGTCTGTCCCTTCCAGACAATAGTCAGCCAGCCATCCTGCACAAAGGCGCCTTCCTCCAGCTTTTCCAGCCGACTGAAGAAAAATACCTGCCCCTTGGCACGGCTTGCCATATCACGGGTCTTGTCGTTGTCGTAGTTCAGCACCAGATAATCCTCCGGCGTCTGCCAGGAGAACATCTTCTCCTTCATCTGCTGGTACACCTCAAGGCTTCCGTGGCGCACCACATGGTCAGGGGTGACGTTCAGCACCACGGCCACATGCGGCCTGAAGCTGGTGGTTGCTTCCATCTGGTAGCTGGAAATCTCAGCCACCACACAGCTCCCCTCCCCGGCCTTTACCGCCTGCTCACAGAGAGGAATCCCGATATTGCCGCCCACACCGGCATTTTCATAGCGTGTCTTCATCAGCTCGCCCAAAAGGGTGACAGTGGTCGTCTTGCCGTTGGTGCCGGTCACGGCCAGAATCGGGGATTTTGCCAGCTCATAGGCGGTCTGCACCTCGGTAACAACAGGGATATCGCGCTTGTACGCCTCCTGTACCAGAGGAATCCTTACAGGCACAGCCGGGGAAAGGATGACCATATCCACCCCGTCCAGAAGGCCTGCCTCCTGCGGGCCAAATACCAGCTCCACACCGGCGGCCCGCACATCGGACAGGTCATATTTCAAATCCTGCTCCGCCTTGGCGTCGCTGAGGACTACCTTTGCCGCCCCCAGCTCCTTGGCCAGCTTGGCTGCCGCATTGCCGCTGATGCCCACACCTACAACCAGTACATTCTTATTTGCGAAATCTATCATTTCTTTGCCATATCCTTTCTAGTTTACCCTATTTTGAAAAGCAGCAGACCGGCAAGGCCGCCAATCAGCCCCCCCAGCCAGAAATTCCACACAACCTTTTTTTCCGACCAGCCCTTCAGCTCAAAATGGTGATGAATCGGGCTCATCAGGAATACCCTCTTGCCCCTTGTCTTGAAGGAGGTCACCTGAATGATTACGGACATCGCCTCGCAGACGAAGATGATGCCAATCACCGCCAGCAGTACCTCCGTATGGGTGAGGATGCCCACCGCCGCCAGCGCGCCACCCAAAGCAAGGGAGCCTGTATCGCCCATAAAAATCTTTGCCGGATGGTAATTGTATCTCAGGAAGCCCAGGCAGGCACCTGCCATGGCCGCACAGAACACCGCCAGCTCCAGCTTGCCCAGCCACAGGCAGATAAGCATGTAGGCCAGGGAAGCGGCAATCATGGTGCCGGAGGCCAGCCCGTCCAGCCCGTCAGTCAGGTTTACCGCGTTGCTGGTTCCCACCAGAACGAACAGCAGCAGGGCATAAAAGCCCATGCCTAAATCAATATTCCCGGCAAAGGGAACCCACAAATCCGTAGGCAGTCCGGCATAATAGGCCACCAGCACCGCAATGGCAATCTGCCCCAGAAGCTTCTGCTTCGCCTTCAGGCCCAGATTCTGCTTTTTTACCACCTTGATGTAATCATCGAGAAATCCCAGCAGGAAATGCCCCAGCATAATCCCCAGCGCCAGCGTCAGCTCCAGCGTCAGCGGGCAGATGACCAGCGAGGCAACCGCGATGGACAGGATAATCATGATGCCGCCCATGGTCGGGGTGCCGCTCTTGGCCTGATGGCTCTTTGGCCCTTCCTCGCGGATGCTCTGCCCGAACTTCAGCTTGTGCAGTTCGGGAATCAGACGCGGAGCCACCGCCTTCACCAGTCCTGCGGCCAGAATTACCGCCGCCAGAGGATATGTTATGTATTCCATGAAAAAATAATACCTCCAATATCGCCAGTATAGCATAACCCACGAAAACCCGCTCTCGCTTCAAGTCTGCCTCGCGTTACTAACATTCATCTATCGCATTTGCAATGCTCTGATGCAATGAAGTAACGAGGCGTGACCAGAGTTTTCTTTCGGGTTAATGCTGTACCGGCTTACTTCGTGCAATAGCCAATATATTTCTGGCAGCAGGCACGCTCTCGCCGCTAATTGCGCCTGCCTATGCTGCACACCATACTGCCTTAAATAGTGCTGTCATGAACCGTTACAGCAAATCTATTATTGTTTCCATCTTCATGCCGCGGGAGCCTTTGAAGAGCACCGTGTCCTCCGGCTGCAGTAGCTCGCGGAGCTTGGCGGCAGCCTCTTCATGGGTGTCAAAGGAGTAGACTGCTTCCAGCCCTGCTTCCCTTGCACCTCCGGCAATCTCCCTGCCCATTTCACCCAGGGTAATCAGGCCGCACACACCGGCCGCCGCGGCCTGCTGTCCCACCTTCTGATGGGCAGGCACGGCCACATGCCCCAGCTCCAGCATATCTCCCAGCACAGCGAGGGAACGCTTGCCCTTGTCAATGGTCAGCTCCTTCAGTGTAGAAAGGGAGGCCTCCATGGACATAGGACTGGCATTGTAGGCATCATTGATGATGTTATATGCACCTACGCGCCTGCATTCAAAGCGCATGCCGGTCATCTCAAGGTTCTCAAGCCCCTCAGCAATCTGCTCCACGGTCAGTCCCAGCACGTAGCCTGCCGCCACGGCCGCCAGTGCGTTGGACACGTTGTGCCTGCCCAGCATCGGGATGGAAAGCTGTCTTTGCTCCCCGCCGTCTCCGATGCGGCACTGGAAAAAGGTTCTGCCGTCATGGCTGATGAGCGCCGCCGCCTTGATATCCGCGTCATTATCAATGCCGAAGGTCACAACCCTTACGCCCTCGGCCGCCTTGTCCTTCATGGCCGCCGTATAAGGATTGTCGTTGTTCAGTATCACCGTGCCGCCGGCAGGAATCGCCTCCACCAGCTCCGCCTTTGCCCTGGCAATATTCTCAAGGGAGCCCAGAAGCTCTATATGGGTTTCCCCCACGTTGGTCACAATGCCGATTTCCGGTGCCGCAAAAGGCGCCAGCGCCGCAATCTGCCCCAGCCCCCGCATGCCGATTTCCACCACCGCGGCCCTGTGCATATCATTCATCTGCAGCAGGGTATACGGCAGGCCGATTTCGTTGTTGAAGTTGCCCTGGGTTTTCAGCACCGGAAAACGGGCGGACAGCACCGCCGCCGTCATGTCCTTGGTGGTAGTCTTGCCGTTGGAGCCGGTGATGGCCAGCACAGGAATGTGGAACTTCCTACGCCAGAAGGCCGCCAGCTGCTGATAGGCCAGCTGGGTATCGGTGTCCGCCTTGATGAGCGTAGCGCCGAGCTTCCCCGGCTGCTGGCCGTACTCACTGCTGACAAGCACACCGGCCGCCCCCTGCTCTACAGCCTGCAGGGCAAAGTCCTCGCCGTTGAAGCGCTCCCCTTTCAGGGCCACGAACAACGCCCCCGGCACAATCTTCCGCGTATCCGTCACGATATCCGTAAATTCCGCCTTTACCTGCTCAAGGACCGTCCCCCCCTGCAGGGCATGCATTACGTCATCCAATGTAAATGCTGGCATAAAATATCTTACTCCCCTTTTTTCGCCTGAGCGTCCCTGACAGCTTCAAGGGCAACCTCTTTATCGTCAAAATGAATTGTCCTGTCCTTCAAAATCTGGTAATTCTCATGCCCCTTGCCGGCAATGATGACAATATCATCCTTTTCTGCCAGCTCAACGGCACGGAAAATTGCCTCCCGGCGGTCAATAATCGCCTCATGAGGCTTGGTGCCGATTTTTTCCTCCACACCTGCCTCCACCATGTCAAGAATCCGCTGCGGGTCCTCACTGCGGGGATTGTCCGAGGTGGCCACCACATAATCTGACAGCTCCGCCGCAATCCTGCCCATAATCGGACGCTTGGTATTGTCCCTGTCGCCGCCACAGCCAAAGACGGTAATAATCCGCTTTTTGGCAATCTGGCGCGCCGTGTGCAGAATATTTTCCAGTCCGTCCGGGGTATGGGCATAGTCCACGATGATAGAAAAGTCCTGGCCGCCCCGCACCAGCTCAAAGCGTCCCGGCACAGAGGCAAACTCCTCCATGCACGCCTTGATAACAGGGGCAGGCACGCCCTCGGCCATGGCCGCTCCCACGGCCGCCATCACGTTGTACACGTTGAAAATGCCCGTAATCTGCAGTTTCAGCGGCAGCCTCGACTCGCCCACCTTTATCTCAAACTCCGCACCACCGGCCAGCACCTGAATATTCTCCGCCCTCAGCACCGCATCCTGATTGATGGCATAGGTGATATGGCGGCAGCCGGCGTGGGACAGCATATCCTGCCCGGCGGCATCATCGATGTTCACCACCGCGGTCTTGCCGTTCTTCAACCCCGGCTGTGATACCAGGTCAAAGAGGATGGTCTTGGCCTTCCTGTAGTTTTCCAGCGTCTTGTGATAATCAAGATGATCCTGTGTCAAATTGGTGAACACGGCCGTATCAAACTCGATACCGGCCACCCGGTTCTGATCCAGTGCATGGCTGGAAACCTCCATCACCACGTAATCCATGCTGGCATCACGCATCATGGCCAGAGTGCGCTGCAAATCCACCACATCAGGCGTGGTGTTGTGAACAGGCAATACCTCGTCCTCAATCATAATCTGGATGGTGCCAATCAGCCCCACACGACAGCCCATGCGCCGCAGCATGGCCCGGAGCATATAGCTGATAGAGGTCTTGCCGTTGGTGCCGGTAATGCCCACCACGCGCATACTGCGGGCAGGGTAATCGTGAAAATACGGCACGATGGCGTGCAGTGCCCGCTTCAAATCCGGCACCCGCAGTACCGCCATGCCGTCAGGCGCCTCCATCACGCGCTCCGTGATGATTGCCGCCGCACCCTTCTCCCGCGCCTGGGGAATGAACCTGTGCCCGTCCACATGAACGCCCTCCATGCAGACAAACAGCGCCCCCTCCGTAATCTTGCGGGAATCATGCTCTATATCCTTTATCTCTAAATCCTTGTCACCAATGATTTCAGCTCCATCTACCAATGCGGCCAAAGCGCCCAACGTCTTCGTCATAAAAACTTCCCTCCATACAGCATTTCAGCATACGAGCTAAATTTTAACTTATATATTATATAACCATTTCACGCTACTGTGAAGAGTTATTTACAGCAAAAAACTGGATATTGCATATCAGCATAGCCACGATACACAATACCCAGCTTTTCATAAGCACGTAAATCATTCATACACATACAGCCTTCAATCCCGTCAGCAGCATCGCCGGTCATCTGCCCTCGGCAAAATAAACATTCTCCGACACTCCCATGCCCAGCTTCTGCTCCGCAATCTGCTTGACGCGGGTCGGATTTTTCAGCTGAGCGTTGGCAATCCTCAGCTTGGCGTTCTCCGCCTCCAGCCTTACTGCCTCGGTACGCATCTGCACCAGCTCAAACCCCCGTGCCGCAATCACGCTGCTGCGCGCCGTAATCGCCACGGCGGAGACAGCCACTACCATCAGCAGAATGGCCACCTTCCTGCGGAGGTTATTACGCTTTACCACCTTGCGCCTGACGACGCGGCGTCTGATATACTGCTGATGTGTTACAGGCTGCTGGGGAAGCTCTTCGTAATACTCTTCCTCCTCAAGCTGTCTAGCCAGCATAAGCTAACCTCCCTTCCCTTAAAACTTCCTGACAATATCCATTACAAATCCATAAACGTCACTTACAGCTTTTCGGCAATCCTCAGCTTGGCGCTTTTGGAGCGGGAATTTCGTTCCAGCTCTTCCTGCGAGGCCGCCGTTCCCTTCACCAGAAGCCTTACCTCCGGCTTGTGTCCGCACACGCACACCGGCAGCTGTGGCGGGCAGATACAGCCCCTTGCCATTTCTTTCAGCACATTCTTGGCAATCCTGTCCTCCAGCGAATGAAAGGTAATGATGGCAATCCTGCCGCCCGGCTTCAGATGCGCAACCGCCGTGCGGAAGGACTTTTCCAGAATCCCCAGCTCATCATTGACCTCGATGCGCACCGCCTGAAAAATCCTCTTGGCCGGATGGCCGCCCTTGGCATTCCTGACAGCCGCCGGCACCGCCCGCTTGATGATGTCCACCAGCTCGCCGGTAGTCTCCACAGGCTTTTCCCTGCGGGCCGCCACGATAAACTCCGCAATCCGCTTTGACCAGCGCTCCTCCCCGTATTCCTTGAAAATACGGTTCAGCTCCTTTTCGTCGTAGCCGTTTACCACATCGTAGGCACTGAGCTCCGCCTGCTGGTTCATGCGCATGTCCAGCGGGGCATCCTGCATGTAGGAAAACCCCCTGTCAGCCGTATCCAGCTGATGGGAGGACACCCCCAGATCAAACAGCACGCCATCCACGCGGTCTATGCTCAGATCCGCCAGCACAGCCTCAAGATTGCTGAAATTGCTCTTCACAATATCCACACGGCACCGGCAATCCGACAGCCTTTCCTCCGCCGCCGCAATAGCCGATGCATCCTGGTCTATGCCCACCAGCCTTCCCTTTTCTGTGAGCATATCGGCTACCAGCCGGGAATGACCGGCGCCTCCCAGGGTACAGTCCACATAGATGCCATCCCTGCTCGTAACCAATCCGGACACCGTTTCCTCCGGCATTACACTAATATGATGAAACTCCATGCGAACTCCTTATATTCCCAAATCCACCAGAGTTTCCGCAATGCTGGAAACAGACGGCGTGATTTCCTCGTTATACCTGAGCCACTCTTCCTTGCCCCACAGCTCTATACGGCTGGAAACGCCGATGAGCACGACCTCCTTCTGCAGCTTGGCATGGGCGCGCAGGGTGGCAGGAACCAGAAAACGGCCCTGCTTGTCGCAGTCCAGCTGCCTTGCACCGGCGAAGAAGAAGCGGACAAAGGCTCTCGCCTCTGCCTTGGCCAGAGGAAGCTGCTTCAGCTTGTTGGACAGGTTCTCCCATTCCGAGGTGGTGTAGAGGAACAGGCAGTTGTCCAGACCCTTGGTGATAATGAAGCTCTCGCCTAATTCTGAACGAAAATCAGCCGGCAGAATGACCCTGCCCTTCGCATCTATAGAGTGCATATATTCGCCCATCAGCATACTTCCTCACCACCTTCATGGATAATGTTACCACATTCCCCCACTTTTTTCCACTTTTTGGGGATTTTTGCGGCCATTATTCGGGTTTTCGTGAAAAATGAGAAAATACGCCCAGAAAAATACACCCTCCTATAAACATAAAAATATCGTATAAGGACACAACAAAAGGGACTGCCTGACAGCAGTCCCAAAATCACAATATAGCTTTATGAGCTTGCCAGCGTAGCATACGACGGAACCTATATCACCCGCATGATTCCCATACAGCTGACAGCCGTACTCCAGCCCCTGTCCGGGCTGGGCAAAAAGGCGGCTGACACCATTACGGCACTCATCAGGAACGAGCCGTTGCCCGACCTGAAGCCACTGCCCATGCAATTCCAGCAGGGAGAAACCTGCTAAAGCAAAAAATCCGTACAAGGCTGCTATCCCCTGATAGCTTCCTGTACGGATTTTTATTTTTCCTATGACAACACTCCTGATGTCAAACCTTCCTCGTGTATTCCACCAGATGGCGGAACAGCTTCTGAGGCAGTGCCTTTGGGAAATCCCTGGCTATATCGTCCAGCAGCCGGAGAAAATAGCGCTTTATATGGCTTCTGGCAAAATCATCCATATAAAGTATCAGGGGAAACCTCGAATGAGTGCCGATATTGTCCACAATGCGCACCCTGCCATGCACATCAGTCACCATCTGCACCAGAAAATTCTCATACTCCACATTGGTGGTGATGATACGCTCTGCCAGCATGCTGCGCAGAAAGGCCGACATGCCGAACTCTAATAAATCATAGTTGGGCGCTTTCTCTATTTCCATCAGGATGTGCCGCAAATCCCTGCTGGTCTTGCCATCATAATCTGCAATCCGCTCAAATACGTAGCCGGTTCCCAGATTGGTGGCAACCTCCCCATAGTATTCCGGCAGCAGTTGTGATACAATGCCCCGTCTGGCGCGTGCCTCCCGATACTGCGCTTCCCTTCTCCAGTCCGCATCATTTTCATCGAACAAAATCTTGATGCAGCGGCTGCTGTCCCTGGGATCCAGGTACACCTTCTTGTGGCCGCCTGCCCCTATTACATAATCCTCGCACAGCATAACCTCTGTCTTGCCCACAAATAATTACCTCCACACTATAATTTCTTATAGTGCTTCCACCCCCCCGAACTTATTTTCTATCAACTGTCCGAAGGGCGCAAGCAACTATTTTATATGTTCAATTATACGCTATAACTATACGTTTAGCAAGACCGATACAATGTTGCCTTTTCGGCTGTCTTTTTTCGGTACAGCGTTATTCCCATACCGCCATTCCTGTCACTCCGCATTTTTTTATGCTAAAATAATCTAAAAAGAGCGGAAAGGGGACAATAATATGTACACAGATTACCATATCCATACGGAATTCAGCGATGACAGCCTTGAGAGGATGGAAACACACATTGAGCGTGCCGTGGAGCTTGGCATGGACGAGCTCTGCTTCACGGACCATGTGGACTACGGCATCAAGCCGGACTGGGACGAGTGGGACAAACCCTTTGAAATACACGAGGGCAAATACCATATCCTGAATGTCAACTATCCAGAGTATTTTGCCAAATTACTGCGGATGCGCCGTATCTATCAGGACAAGATGGTTATCAAGGCCGGATTGGAATTTGGCGTGCAGTGCCACACCATCCCCCGGTACCAGAAGCTGATTGAGCAGTATGGCAGTCAGCTGGATTTCATCCTGCTTTCCATTCACGAGGTGGAGGACAAGGAGTTCTGGACGGGTGATTTTCAAAAGGGGCGCACACAGGAGGAGTACAATATGCGCTACTACGAGGAAATGCTGGCCGTGGTGGAAAAATTCCACGACTACAGCGTGCTGGCCCATGTGGATTTGATTTCCCGCTACGACAAGGCAGGCGTGTACCCGTTTGAAAAAATCAAGCCGATTCTCACCAGAATTTTCCAGACTGCCATTGCCGACGGCAAGGGCATTGAGCTGAACACGTCCAGCACCCACTACAAGCTGAAGGACACCACCCCGTCACGGGATATCCTGCGGCTCTACCGTGACCTGGGCGGACGCATTATCACCATCGGCAGTGACGCCCACAACGTCGGCAGGCTGGCTGAATACGTCCCTGAGTCAATGCAGATTCTCAAGGATTTGGGCTTCACCGAATTCTGCACCTTTGAAAAAATGAATCCAATCTTCCACAAATTATAAGTTTCAGTTTTTCGTAAGGCCGTATGTGGCACTGTGGTAACATACAACAAGTAGCATTTTATTAT
>NZ_JBJDWZ010000077.1:0-15625 GCF_051866355.1 Anaerovibrio sp.
TTGAAGGACCACAAATCCTCCATGGAGCCGCCGCCCCTGCCCACAATCAGCACGTCCACAGGATACCGCTCATTAAAAAAATCTATCGCCGCGGCAATCTGCTCCGCAGAGCCAGCCCCCTGCACCTGCACCGGCTTCAGGGCCAGCCTGATGCCGGGAAAGCGCAGCTTGGAAACGCGGAAAATGTCCCGCAGTACCGCACCGGTAGGGGATGTGACTATGCCTATCGTCCCCGGATACAGCGGCAACGGCTTCTTGTGGGCCTCGTCGAAAAGCCCCTCCCCCGCCAGCCGTTCCTTCAACTGTTCAAAGGCGGCCGCCAGATCCCCGATGCCGTCAGGCGTCATACTGCTGACATACAGCTGATACTTGCCGCCGTCAGCATAGACATTCACACTGCCGGAGGCGATTACCTGCATGCCGTCGCCGGGCTGGAACCGCATCCTGACGGCACTGCCGCGGAACATGACGCAGGGAATAATCGCTCCCCTGTCCTTCAGGTTGAAATAACAATGGCCTGAGCTGTAGCGCTTGAAATTGGAAATCTCTCCCCGTACCGCCACACTCCGCAGGGCATTGTCACCACCTATTAAATTGGCAATATAGCCTGTCAGCTCACTGACTGTAACAACTCCGGACATATACTCTCCCACTGTGCTCCTATTTTTGCATCATGCACGCAACACACACAAAATGGGCTGCACCCGGACGGGCAGCCCTGCTATCATTTACGCATAACAGCACCAAGAATACCATTCACGAACCGGCCCGAATCATCGGTGCCGTACTTTTTCGCCAGCTCCACAGCCTCATTGATGATGATATTCGGTGTAACCTTTTCCTCCCTGAACTCCAGCTCATAAACAGCCATCCGGGTGATATTCCTGTCCACTCCCGCCATGCGCGAAAGCTTCCAATCCCTGGAAGCCGCCGTAATCAGCCTGTCAATCTCCTGCAGGCTGTCCATAGTGCCGTTGACCAGCTCCTCCACGAACTGCCTGTCCCTGGAACCGAGGCGGCCCTCCATTTCGGCGGCGGCCGCATCTATCACCGCCAGCCTTGCCGCCTGCTGTCCGCCCGGCTCCGTATTCTCGCTCTGATTAAAATCCAACTGAAATAAGGCCTGCAACGCAAGTTCACGAGCCTGTCTCCTACTCATATCTGTAAAATCCTCTTTCTGTCACGATAAACTCTTACGGCCGCCCAAGCGGGGCGGCAACCTACCTCAGCCTGTGAATATCCCTGGGAATGCAATCCTTGATATTCTGCCAGGTGTCACCTTCCCTGTCGACATTCATGCCGACAAAAAGACCTGCCATCCCCAGCAGCATCACAAAAAGCACATTCCAGAAGCCAAATACAAGAATGCATATCCCCAGCAGGACACCGGTCAGGCCACCGGCACACTTGCCCGGATGCTCATGCCACAGCCGCTGTAAAAACAGCCCTGCGGCTTCCTTCATATCAAAATTCATCTTCAGCTCACCGCCTGCTACTTAATACGGCGCTTTTTCACAGACACGCCGCTGGCAATGCTTTGAACAGAAACTGCCACCTCTACATTGTCTATACCTGCTATCCGGGTAACATACCTGTCCACCTGACAGCGAATATCGTCGGAAATCGCAGCTACGCTACGCTCCTGCCCCACTTCGAGACGTATGTCGAGCTTCAGGAAATCGCCTTCATCCCCCCGATGCTCCACCAGAGCCTTTGCCTTCGCCTGGCGCACGCCATGCACGCCCCCGGCAATCCGCTCCGCCATGTCGCGCACAGCCGCCAGCGAAACATTCACCTGACCTGCCGCGCCCTGAATGACCAGCAGCTCCCCGGACTTTATCTCCTTTGACTTGCGGCCGGAAACACTGCACAGGAGCAGATGGATGCTGACCAGCAGGAACACCCCTGCCACAGCGCCGGTCTGCCACTGGCTCACCAGATATTCATATTCATTGAACACGACACGCTCCGGCACTATGTGCAGGCATAGGCCTGCTACGCCCGCACACAGCACGCCAAAGAACAGCGTATACACAAATAACAGGATGCGATTAAATATCCCCATTATTCAACACCTTTTTTCTGTTCTCAACGCACACGGACTTCCTCTTCACGAACCTCCGTATCCGGGAAACCCACGCCCTGTACGTGAACATTTACCTCCACTACGGAAAGTCCCGTCATGGATTCAATGGCAGTCTTTACCTTTTCCTGTACAGTGAGGGCCACATCCGGGATACGCACGCCGAACTTGACGATTATGTACAAATCAACGGCAGCCTCAGTCTCTCCCACCTCGACCTTTACGCCTTTGGCCAGATTCTTCTTGCCGAGAATCTCGGCAATGCCGCCGACCAGTCCGCCGCTCATGCCTGCAATGCCGTCCACCTCGGTAGCCGCCATGCCGGCAATAATGCTTACAACCTCATCTGCAATGCGTACAGAGCCAATGCCCTCTTCCAATTTAATAGTATCGTTTGCCATAGAAAAAACCTCCTCGCAATAAAACAGGACTTATCACGTATATTTTACCAAACATACAAACCTTATTCAAGTTATTTTGAATAAAAATACATCCTGACTTAAATTATTCTACATCACGCTGAAAAATCCCTGCAAGAACATTCAAAAAAATACATAAAAAGGGATTCTACCACAAAAAGCAGTGAATCCCTTTTACGGTAGTATTAATTTCTCAAAGTTCAGAACAAATGCAGAACGCAGGCAAAATCTTATGCGCGCTCAATGTAATTGCCGGTGCGGGTATCAATCCTCAATACATCGCCCTCGTTGATGAAGAGAGGAACGCGCACGGCATAGCCGGTTTCCAGCGTAGCCATCTTGGTGGCGCCGGTGGCAGTATTGCCCTTGACGCTAGGCTCGCACTCGGTAACGGCCAGATCCACGGAGTTCGGCAGGGTAATACCGATTACACGGCCCTTGAAGGACTGAATGGCAACCTCCATGTTTTCCTTCAGGTAGTTCAGGGCATCACCAAGCTGCTCCTTGTTCAGCTCCATCTGCTCATAGGTTTCGTTATCCATGAAGGTATACATGCCGTCAGCCTCGTAGAGATACGCCATGCGGGCAGTATCCAGGCGGGCAGCAGGCATTTTCTCGTTAGGGTTGAAGGTACGCTCAACAACAGCGCCGGTCTCAACGTTCTTGATTTTGGTGCGGACAAAAGCGGCACCCTTGCCCGGCTTTACATGCTGGAACTCAACAACCTGCCATACGCCGTTGTCAATCTCAATAGTCAGGCCAGTGCGGAAATCGGTACTTGTAATCATAAAATAAAACCTCCAAAAAATAAATTACACGTTAAAGTATTGCGCCCGCGCGTATCCTACGCGCCCAGCTCAATCAGCTCCTTCGGACTGCGGGTCAAAACCTCACACCCGTCATCCGTTACCACTACGGTGTCCTCGATACGCACACCGCCCCAGTCAGGAATATATATGCCCGGCTCCACAGTCACCAGCATGCCTGCCACCAGCGCCTCGCAGGTGCTGGACGGCGAAAGCCGCGGTTCCTCGTGGATTTCCAGTCCGACGCTGTGCCCCAGCCCGTGGCCGAAATACCTGCCATAGCCTGCGGCATCAATCTGCCTGCGAACCTCTCTATCCACATCCTTGCCGGAAGCTCCTGACCGCACCAGGCTTACGCCGAGCTGCTGAGCCTTCAGCACAGTGCCGTATACCAGACGCTGTTTTTCATCAGCGGCACCGACACAGATGGTACGCGTCATATCGGAATGATATCCCTTATAAACGGCACCATAGTCCATTGTAACAAATTCTCCGACATTTATCAACTTTTCTGTTGCAGTTCCGTGAGGAAGGCTGCCCCTTTTTCCAGAAGCGACAATTGTTGCAAAGGAAGGCCGCTGTGAGCCCTTCTGCCGCATAAAATTTTCCAGCGCCGCCGCCACATCGTTCTCGGAAATTCCGGGCCTGATATACGTAAGGATATAATCGAAGGCCTCGTCGCCTATCCTCATGGCACGCCGTATGCACGCCAGCTCCTCCGCCGATTTTATCTGGCGCAGGCTGTCAAGGCCGACGGAGCGGGAAAAATCCACATCCCGCAGATGCCCTGCAATCCTCCTGTGCCAATCAAAGCAAAGACTGCTTCCCTCAAAGCCCACTTTTGACAGGCCATCCTCATTGATGATTTCCGCCACCCGCTTCAAAAGGCCTTTTTCCTGCCTCTTAATCTGAAAATCCGGCGCCTCATCGGCCGCCTGCTCCACATAGCGGAAATCCGTCACCAGCTGCGCCGTATTCATGCCGATGACCAGCATGGAGTCATCACCGGTAAAGCCGCTGAAATATTGCAGGTTTTCCGGCTTGCTGACAACGACGCCGTCCAGTCCCTGCTCCCGCAGAAAATCTCTTAGATGAATCAATCTGTCCTTGTACATAAAAATACGCCTCTTGAAAAAAATTTTATCACACAGCCCCGTCCCTGCCCAGCTTCCTGATAGCCGTGTACATGGCGGCGGCATAGCTGTCCGTGCCAAAGCCCAGAATCTGTCCCATAACCACCGGAGCGATTACGGATTTATGCCGGAATTCCTCACGGGTATGCACATTGGAAATATGCACCTCGATAACCGGCACATCCACGGAGGCAATCGCATCGCGCAGGGCGATGCTGTAATGCGTGAAGGCCCCGGCGTTGAGAATGATAAAGTCCACGCCGTTTCCCGGCGCCTGCTGAATTTTATCAATCAGCGCCCCCTCGTAATTGGACTGGAAAAACTCTGTTTCCACGCCTGCCTCGGCGGCCTGCCCGGCCAGCATGTCATTGATGTCCGCCAGCGTGGTACTGCCATATATTTCCGGCTCCCTCGTGCCCAGCATATTGAGATTGGGGCCGTGCATAACAAGAATCCTGCTCATATCTACTACTCCTTACAATCGCTTGTCTGTATCTCATGGCAAAGCCTGCCGTGGCCGTCATGCCGCCCTCACAGGATGTCCCTGCGCAGGATGGCATAGGGCTCCACAGGCTGTTCCATGCGGATTTTTACCAGCTGCTGAGGATGCGGTGCGACATCAATGGCCTCACCCTCCTCATCGTACATTTCGGCAAGCACCTGGCGATAGCCCGCCAGCTTCGGCTGGAATATCTCAAGCTCCTGCCCCAGCTTCATGTTGTTGCGCTGTTCCACCAGCGCCATCCCGCTCTCCGAATCATAGTCCAGCACCAGTCCCACGAAATCCGAGGTCTGGATGTAGCTTGAGGTGCCGTAAATCTGATCCTTCTCCGTAGGGCGTCCATAATAAAAGCCTGTGGTATACGCCCGATGGGAAACCTTGTCCAGCTCTTCCAGCCATTCCTTCTTTATGCTGAACTCCGATGGCGAGGCAAAATAGCTGTCAATCGCTTCCCGATAGGCCTTGACCACGCTGGCCGCGTAATGCACGCTCTTCATGCGCCCCTCAATCTTCAGGCTGTCCACGCCGCTGGCCAGCACATCCGGCAGATACGGCAGCAGGCACATATCCTTTGAGTTGAAAATATATGTCCCCCGCTCATCTTCCAGCACAGGAAAATACTGCCCCGGCCTCTTTTCCTCCATCAGCGCGTAGTTCCAGCGGCACGGCTGGGCACAGCTGCCGCGGTTGGCATCCCGCCCCGTCAGGTAATTGCTCATCAGACAGCGCCCGGAATAGGAAATGCACATGGCGCCATGCACGAACATTTCCAGCTCCACCGGGCACTTCTCCCGTATTTCACGGATTTCATGCAGGGACATTTCCCTGGCCAGCACCACCCGGCTGGCTCCCAGCTCCGCCCAGGCGTTGACCGTCGCCCAGTTTGTATTGTTTGCCTGGGTGCTGATGTGCAGCTCCACATCCGGCGCATATTTTTTTGCCAGCGTAAAGACGCCCAAATCAGCCACCAGAATGCCGTCCACGCATATTCCGTTCAGGAACCGCAGATAGTCCGGCAATGCCTCTATATCGCTGTTATGTGGAAAGATATTTACCGTCACGTAGACCTTCTTGCCGAGCTTGTGCGCAAAGTCAACAGCTTCCGCCAGCTCCTCACGGGAAAAATTTCCCCCGAAGGCCCGCAGGCCAAAGGCCTTGCCCCCAAGATACACGGCATCGGCGCCGTACAGGAGGGCCATTTTCAGCTTTTCCATATTTCCCGCCGGAGCCAACAGCTCAGGTTTTTTCATCTATTTATACCTCCAACTTACCGCCAGACCGTCACCATCTGCATGGATTTCCGTTCTGAACTCTGCATTATCCGTCACCAGGCTGATGTACTCCCGCAGGCGCTTCACGATGGTTCGGAACCGCCGCGGCACCGGCACATCCCCCTGCACATAGCCGCGAAACAGCACATTGTCGGCAATCACTACCGCATCATCAGACAGCAGGGGATAAACCTTGCGGAAATAGTCAGGGTACTGCCCCTTGGCCGCATCTATGAAAACCAGATCAAACCTGCCGGACTGCTTCTGTATATTCTCCCCGGCATCCCCCGTCACAATGGAAATCCTGTCTGCAAACCTGCTCCTACTGATGAACCGCCCGGCCTCTGCCGCCCGCTCCCCGCTCAGCTCCAGCGTGACAATCTCCACCTGCTCATCCGCGTGTGCCGCAATATAAAGGGTGGAATAGCCGATAGCCGTGCCTATTTCCAGTACGCGCCGGGGCCTTTTGGCCGCAACGGCCCCGGTCAGCACCCGAAGGCCATTGACGTTGATTATCGGCACATGATTTGCTTCACCGTAGGCCTTCATTTCCGCCAGCAGGGCCGGCAGTTCCCCGTCCTGTATCTGTATCTGCTCCTGCAGCATGTCCTGTGTATCCATTTATCTTACCTGCTCCACCAGTCCCAAATGCTCGTCATAAGTATATCCATAATGGTTGTGCCCGCTACGGTCAGCCACAAAATACAGATAATCCGTATCTGACGGCTTTAGCACCGCTTCAATGGAGGCCATGCCCGGACTGGCAATCGGGCCGGGCGGCAGGCCGTAATGCAGATAGGTGTTATAAGGCGACTCCATCTTCGTATCCTCGATGGACAAGTCCTCCTTTACCTCTTCACGCAGGTATTGGAGGGTGGTATCCGTCTGCAACGGCATGTTGATAGCAAGGCGCTTGAAGAAGACCTGGGCAATAACCGGCCTGTCCTCGGAGTACCTTGCCTCCTTTTCCACCAGCGAGGCCAGGGTAACCAGCTCATAGATGGAAAGCTGGCGTTCCTCTGCCTGACGGCGCATATCCTGCGTCAGCCTGCGGTCAAACTCGTCAGCCATTCTCTGCATGATATCCCGCGGCGTCGCATCGTTGGCAAAATCATAGGTATCAGGAAAGAGAAATCCCTCAATGCGGTAGTCGGCCTCCGGCACGTCCTTGATGTAGTCATAAGGAGCAAAATGCCTGGCCTCCGCCAGAAACTCCTTCTCGTCCGCCAGCCCCTGCTCGGCAAACAGCTTGGCCACCTGACGCACATTCAGCCCCTCCGGCACCGTCACCCGCACGGCAACGGAGCGTCCATTAATCAGCACGCTGAGGGCATCACCTGTCTTCATGTTGCGCTGCAGCTCAAACACGCCCGCCTGAAACCTGCTGTCCGCATTATTCAGCTTCACCGCCAGCCAGAACTTTGCCTGTGAATCTATTACGCCCTGCTTTTCCAGAAGCTGCCCTATCTGGGAGGAATTCATGCCGGGCTTTATCCGCACATATACAACATCATCACCGTCAACGCTGGTGACATCCGAAAAGGCACAGCTCATGGCGAACAGCACTGCACCGGCAGCAACCGCTATGAGAACGCCCAGCCCCGACGCAATATATACGTTGCGCTTCGCCCTCTTCTTCACATCGTCACTGTCACTATTGCGGTATAAAAACCACGCCTCCAGCTTGCGGCTCGTCCTGTCCGCCAGCTTTTCCTTTAACTCACTAAAATTCATAATCCACCCCACAAAACTTAACTGTTCCTATTTTACCACCATCAAGAAAGATTTGTGAAGTCTTTTCCAGTATCAGATACATTCTTTTCTCTTTTAAGCTGTATTCATTTGCCCTTCCCGGCATCATAGGGCTCACCCCGAAGCCAGGCCTCCGCCTGCTGCCAGTCAGGATAGAATTTTGCTACCAAGGCGTGAAATTCCGGCGTATGATTTTTTTCCAGCAGATGTACCAGCTCGTGAATAATCACATATTGCAGGCACTGGGGCGGTTTTTTCGCCAGATTCAGGCTGAGCCATATGCGCCGTTCCCGGATATTGCAGGAACCCCAGCGGGTCTGCATCCTTTTCAGCCTGACCTCCTTCGCCTTCAGTCCCGTCAGCTTTTCGCACAGGGGAAGAATCCCCGGCAGTGCCCTGTTCAGCTCCCGCCGGTACAAATCGTACAGGCACGCCTCAATCTGCTCCCTGCCGCTTCCCGGCGGCACCGCCACCAGCACATGCCCCTCCGTGCATCTGGCCAGGGAAGCCCGCTCCGTAAACACCACCCGCAGTTCATAGCTCCTGCCCCACAGGCGGCACCTGCCCCCGGCAGGGGAAATATTCTCGCCGCAGTCCTGCAAAATTCTGTTTCTGGCCGCCATGAGCCGCGGCCAGGCCTCACGCAGTACGGCCTGCCATTCATAGCTCCGCACCCCGAAGGGACAGCTGAGCACGATATCACCGCGGGGCGGCACAACCCTGACCCGTATATTTTTCATGCGGGGCCTGCGGATGACCTGCACCGGCATCCCCTCAAAAGTATAATCCTTCTTTGAAATCACTGACCCCTTCACCGCCCCTGACAAAATCGGTATCCCATGTGCAATTATAGCACATTTTTCCCATACTGCCCGTCAATTTTCACGGAATAAAACAGCACAAAAAATGCGGCGGCTGTATAGCACAGCCACCGCAGTACGCACCGGGTGAACTAAGTAATTGGAATTACAGATCCAGCCCTGACGCAATCTCCTTCAGCATTCTGGCAGATTCCTGCAGCTTGGCAGTTTCAGCCTCGTTCAGGGAAATAGGAATCAGCGTCTCCACGCCGTTGGCTCCCACCACAGCCGGCATGCTCAGGGAAATATCCTCTATGCCGTAGCTGCCGTGCATCATGGAGGAAACAGGCAGGATGGACTTCTCATCGCGCACGATGCACTCGCAAATCCTCTTGACTGCCATAGCTACGCCGTAGTAGGTGGCATGCTTCTTGGCAATAATCTCGTAGGCGCTGTTCTTTACCTTCTCGGCAATCTCTTCCGTGGCCTTCTCATGCTCAAAGTGCCCGCGCATCTCGCAGAAGGTGTTCAGCGGCACGCCGGATACGTTGGCACTGCTCCATGCCGCAATCTCGCTGTCGCCATGCTCGCCGATGATAAAGGAATGAACATTGCGGCTGTCAACGCCCAGATGCTCGCTGAGGGCATACTTAAGACGGGCCGTATCCAGCACCGTGCCGGAACCTATAACGCGATTCTCCGGCAGGCCGCTGAGCTTGACGGCCGTATAGGTCAGGATATCTACAGGATTAGCCACAATCAGCAGTATGCCCTTGAAATTCCTCTTGGCAATCTCCGGAATGATGCTCTTGAAGATGCCGACATTTTTGTTCACCAGGTCAAGGCGCGTTTCATTCGGCTTCTGGTTGGCGCCTGCAGTCACCACGATTACGGCCGCATCGGCAATATCATCGTAGCCGCCGGCATAAATCTTCATCTGACCGGCAAAGGAAATGCCGTGGGCGATATCCATAGCCTCGCCCTCAGCCTTCTCCGTGTTGGCGTCCAGCAGTACCATCTCCGAAAAGAGCTTGCTCTGCATCAGGGTAAAGGCCGCTGCCGAACCGACAAAGCCGCACCCTACAATAGCCACTTTTCTGGCATTAACATTCTGATTCATTTTATAGCCTCCAATCTAAAAACAGGGGTTGACATCCCCCAGCCAAATAACATTCATCACTTCTATTGTAGCGGTTTAGCTTGTTAAATTCAAATGTTATTTTTATAAATTACCGGTATACATGACAAAATATCCTTTTTCTTAATATTATGAGGTATATTTTCCCTTGTGAGTGTACATTTTCATAAATATAGGTTATAATATTATTATATAACGAAGGAGAGATTGATTTGATTGAAGTATATTTATTTTCACTTTTCTGGCTGGCGCTATCCGGCTACGGCCTGTTCATCACCCTGAAAAAGGGTAATGACGATGAGGACAGGGATTTCTTTGACGAGCTGATGGAAATGGAGCGCTTTATCCCGCCCAAGGCTATTGCAAAAATGATTGTTATTTTCAGCATAGGCATGCTGGTTATTGATATTATGGGGTTTTATCTTGCCTATCACCATGCCTACATAAATGTCAACGGAATTTTCTACCGCATCATGTTTTTCTTCGCCTGCGCCTGCGTCTTTATTACGGACCAGACTATTGCCATGCGCTACACGCTCCGCATCAGCTCCGCCATCAGGAAGCTGGAAAACAAGCCTGATGTGCTGCGCCGCTGGATTGACAGGAATGACCCGAATAAGAATACGCTCAATACCCTGTCTGCCATCACCAAGTTTACGATTGCCCTGCAGCTGGCACTTTTTACGGTGGTGACATCGTTTTTGGGATAATACATGCCCTGCGTGACGAAAGGGATGCCTGCATCCCTTTTTAGATTCATAGAAATACATCAAAAAGGAGGAGAGTGTTATGAATCTATCAGTAAAAATTTTAATTTCTCTGGTATTATCCGTAATCGTGGGATTGATAGCGGGAACGGAGGGACTGCCGTTCATCAAATGGTGGATTGCCCCGATTGGCACCATGTTCATCAATCTGATTAAAATGGTCATCGTGCCGGTGGTATTCACATCCCTGGTCGTAGGCATGACCAGCCTGGGTGATCTGAAAAAGCTGGGGCGCATCGGCGTCAAGACCATCCTGATTTACCTCTGCACCACCGCTATTGCCATCATTATCGGCTTTGCCGTGGCCGGCGTCGGCCATCCGGGCATCGGTCTGGAAATGGCTGCCGGTGAGGCCGTAAAGGTAAAAGAGGCCCCTTCTATCATGCAGGTGCTGGTAGCCATGATTCCTACCAATCCTGTTGCTTCCATGGCCAAGGCTGACATCCTGCCTATCATCATCTTTGCCCTGTTCGTAGGCGTGGGCATCCTGCAGGTGGGCGGCAAAAAAGCCCAAATTCTCATCGACTGGTTTGATGCGGCTGCCGAGGTCAGCTACAGGATCATCAACATCGTCATGAGCCTGGCTCCTATCGGTGTGTTCTGCCTGCTGCTGCCTGTTGTGGCAGCCAACGGCCCGAAGGTACTCCTGCCTCTGCTCTCCGTAATCGCCTGCATGGCTATCGGCTCCGTAATTCATGCGGTGGGCATCTACTCCACCATGGCCAAGGTATGGGGCGGCCATTCCCCTGCCAAGTTCTTCAAGGGCATGACCGAGGCCATGCTGATTGCCTTCACCACCTGTTCTTCCGCGGCTACCCTGCCAATCAACATGAAGAACTGCCAGGAGAAGCTGGGCTGCTCCCGTGACGTATCTTCCTTCGTACTGCCGCTGGGCGCTACCATCAACATGGATGGAACCGCCATCTACATGGGTATCTGCTCGCTGTTCATTGCCAACGTCTACGGCATTGACCTGACTGCAGGGCAGATGGGCATGATCGTCATGACCGGTACCCTCGCCTCCATCGGTACGGCAGGCGTGCCTGGTGCGGGACTTATCATGCTGTCCATGGTACTGCTGTCCGTGGGCCTGCCGATGGAAGGGCTGGCGCTGGTAGCCGGCATCGACCGTATCCTTGACATGTTCCGTACTACGGTCAACATCACCGGTGATGCCGCTGTAACCTGTGTTATTAACGAAACGGAAAAGGGCAAATAACAGCCCTTTATAGAAAATAATCGGCATAAGCTAAAACGCTGGTGCCTGCCCCCCGACGAGGGAAGCAGGCCGCCAGCGTTTTTTTTACGCATCATGCCGCTATATCACGCCTATACATTTTGTACCTGCAGGGCCCGGATGGCATTGAGAACGGCCAGCACCAGCACGCCTACGTCGGCAAAAATCGCCAGCCACATGTTGGCTATGCCAATCGCTCCCAGCGCCAGGCAGGTAAACTTGATGCCCAGTGCCAGCACGATATTCTGATAGACGATGCCCATACATTTTCTGGCAATCCTGATGGCCTTTGCCACCTTCTCAGGATTGTCGTCCATCAGCACCACATCAGCCGCTTCGATGGCCGCATCAGAGCCCATGGCGCCCATGGCAATGCCCACATCCGCCCTGGTCAGCACCGGGGCATCGTTGATGCCGTCGCCCACAAAGGCCAGCTTTTCCTGAGCCTTTTTCTTTTTCAGCAGGATTTCCACCTGTGCCACCTTGTCGGCCGGCAACAGCTCGCTGTGCACCTCGTCAATCCCCAGGCTTTCCGCTGTCCGCCCTGCCGTTTCCCTGTTATCACCGGTAAGCAGTACCGTCCTTGCTATACCGGCCTTCTTCAAGGCCTTGATAGCTGCTGCCGACTGCGCCTTAACCTTATCGTCAATGACAATATGCCCGGCGTAGCTGCCGTCAAGCCCTACATGGATAATCGTGCCACTGCTGTGGCATGGCACAAATTCAATCCCCAGCCTGTCCATCAGCTTGTCATTTCCCACGGCCACCCTGATGCCGTCCACTGACGCTGTAATGCCGTGACCGCTGATTTCCTGCACATCCTTTACCCGGCTGCGGTTCACGGCCTGCCCATAGGCCGCCTGCAGGCTCCTGCTGACCGGATGCGATGATGCACATTCCGCCAGAGCCGCATATTCCAGCAGTTTTTCCTCTGCCAGCGCATTGTGATGTACGGCCCTGACGGCAAAAATGCCATGGGTCAGGGTGCCCGTCTTGTCGAAAACCACATATTTCACTTTGGAAAGGGTTTCCAGATAGTTGGAGCCCTTTATGAGTATGCCTGCCCGGCTGGCGCCGCCAATCCCTGCAAAGAAGCTCAACGGCACGCTGATAACCAGCGCGCACGGACAGCTGATTACCAGAAACAGCAGGGCACGGTAAATCCACACATGCCAGGCCGCCTCTGCCCCCAGCAGGAGCACATTGGCCAGCGGCGGCACCACCGCCAGCACAAAGGCGCTGTAGCAGACCACCGGCGTGTACACCCGGGCAAACTTGGCAATAAAGGCCTCGGATTTTGACTTGCGGGAACCGGCTTCCTCCACCAGCTCCAGTATTTTGGAAACGGTGGATTCCTCAAAGGCCTTCGTGGTTCGCACCTTTAAAAGACCGGTCATATTTATACAGCCGCTGACAATATCCTGTCCCTTTTCCACATTGCGGGGCCTGCTTTCTCCCGTAAGCGCCACGGAATTGACGGCACTGCGCCCTTCCAGCACCACGCCGTCCAGCGGCACCTTTTCACCGGGCTGTACCACAATCACACTGCCAACGGAAACCTCATCCGGCGCGACCCTGGCCAGACTGCCGTCCTCCTGCTCTATATTGGCATAATCAGGCCGGATGTCCATCAGCTCGCTGATATTCCTGCGGCTCCTGCCCACCGCATAGCTCTCAAACAGCTCGCCAACCTGAAAAAACAGCATAACGGCAACAGCCTCCGCATAATCGCCACTGCCATCATACAAGGCCAGCAGAAACGCACCTATGGAGGCAATGGCCATGAGGAAATTCTCGTCAAAAACCTGCCTGTTTCTGATTCCCCTCACGGCCTTGTACAGAATATCATAGCTGACTATGCCGTAAGGAACCAGATACAAGACCAGCCTCAACGCTCCTGCCACCGGGGCAAAATACAGTGCCAGCATCATCGCCGCCGCTGTCAGAATCCTTGCCAGCGCTTTTTTCTGCTTCTTATTCATAGTAAATCTCGCAATCCGGCTCCACTTTGCGGCAGGCCCGCAGAACCTCTGCCATGACCTCTCCCGGATCGGCTCCCTCTGCAAATTCCACCTTCATCTTCAAGGTCATAAAATTGACTGTGGCATCAGCCACCCCCGGTATCTTTCTGGCAGCCTCCTCCATCAGATTGGCGCAATTTGCGCAGTCCACCTCAATCTTATATGTCTTTTTCATTTCTTTATCTCCTTTCATATCAAGGATTTTTCACTGAAAATCCACACCTGCAGCGCTTCCTGCCTCACTTTCCCTTGGAAATGATAAAAGGCAGGCTACACAAACAATTAAACATTTGCTTAATTGTTATATTAAGAGTATAATACCGTTAATGCAAGATGTCAATAAATTAAATGAAAAATATTTTCATTTTTATTCACTTTCATAAAGGAGATAAATATGAACCTGCCGCACAATCACAATGAAGATGAAAAAGCCTGCCAGTTTCTGCAGGCAAAAATTGGCGATATCGAGAGCTTCCAGACGGTTTCCAACGTATTCAAGCAGCTGGGCGACCCCACCCGCCTGCGCATATTCTGGATACTCTGCCACTGCGAGGAATGCGTGCTGAATATCGCCGCCCTGCTCGACATGTCCAGCCCTGCCGTGTCCCACCATCTGCGCCCACTAAAAAACAGCGGCCTGATAACAAGCCGCCGTATTGGCAAGGAAGTGTATTACAAGGCTGCCGACACGGAGCAGACACAGCTGCTTCACGACATGATGGAAAAAGTAATGCAGATTACCTGCTTCCGATGAAAGCAATTGCCTAAAGCCACCAGCCTGCCTGAATCGCATTTGCCAAGTCATGTCTGCCCGAATTGTCACCCTTTGGCAGACTCTTTATTGTAGACCTCTTTCAGCAGGGTTTCCTTCCTCAGTGACAGGCATTCACACTGCTTTTCCTCCGCCGGCACATTACGGATGGTTTCCAGCAGTATCTCCCCAATCATGGCGGCATCATCATAGAAGATATTGGACATATCCTCATGGGACCACACCTTGATGCCCTCGCCGTAATTCACGGTAAAATACAGTCCCGCATAGCAGGCGCCGATTTCCCTTGCCAGATAGACCTCCGGGCACATGCTCTGCCCCACAATATCCGCGTGGCCGTTCAGCATGGCCACCTCCGCCGGGCTTTCAAAGTGCCTGCCGTCCGTCACTGCATAGGTGCCGCGGGTAAAAATTCTTCCATTGAACCGCTTTTTTGTGGCGGCAATCAGGGCCCTGCGCAATTCCGGGCACAGGGCATCACGCATGACCAGCAGATATCGCCCATCCAGCATGACATCCTTGCGCATGGACATGTCAAGATAATCATCAGGTATCATAAAATCCCGGATGTCCAGCAGCTTGTTTACCGTGCCTACCCCGCCCTCGGACAAAATTCTCCTGACACCTGCGGCGCGGAACACCCAGAACACCTGCCGGGAGGCATCAGCCCTGGTCACACCACTGCGCCAGCCATGCATCTTGACGGTCAGCACCTTTTTTTCTCCTACAGAAAAAAAACGAAAGGCCGGACTTATGCCGTATGGTGTTTCAAAATGCAATCCGTCCGCCTCAATCTTTACATCCTCCGCTGGCACATTCATAGGAAAATCGCTGGACAACGTGCCTGAACCACCCACTATGCCATACTCCGCCTTTGGAATTTCAACTATATGCTCAATCCCCAAAATGCTATACCACCTTTCA
>NZ_JBJDWZ010000078.1:0-11920 GCF_051866355.1 Anaerovibrio sp.
ATGCCTTATAAAAATTCAGCACCTTCCTCGCTTCCATGCACATACCCCCGTTTAATTTTTGCATGTCACACTTCTTCTGCCTTTTCCTCAAGATACGCCCAGCGTTCCATGAGCTTTTCCAGCTCGGCGGAAACCCGGGTTTCCTCACCGGTCAGCTCGCTGATTTTGCCATAATCCGCGGCATACAGCTCCATCTGGTAGTGGATGCCCTTCAGCTCCCCTTCCTTGCTGGCAATAATCGCCTCAATCTCGCCATATTCACGCTTTTCAGACATGGTAAGGCCTTTTTTCTGTGTTTTTTCCTTCTGAACCGGCTTCTTTTCAGCAGGCGCCTCACTATCTGCCCCCTGCTGTTTTTTATTGCCCTGAGTATTGGAATCCGCCCGGGCAGACGCTTTTTCCTCCGCCTCTGCCCTTGCCTTGTAGTCACTGTAGCCGCCTACATAAAAATTGATTTTGCCGCTGTCATCCTTGTCGTAGACGAAAACCTTCTTTGCCATGCGGTCGGTAAAGAAGCGGTCATGGGACACGAAAATAATCGCTCCGTTAAAATCCTCGATAAAATTCTCAAGGATGCCCATGGTTTCCAAATCCAAATCGTTGGTAGGCTCATCCATAAGCAGGACATTGGGCGCCTCCATCAGCACGCGCAAAAGGTACAGGCGGCGTTTTTCACCGCCTGACAGGCGGGCAACCTCCGTGTACTGCAAATCCGGCGGAAAAAGGAAACGCTCCATCAGCTGGCCTGCGGACAGCTTCGTGCCATCCGCCATGGTGATGTAGTGCGCCGCCTCCTGAATGTATTCCTTGGCACGCAGCCTGCCGTCCATCTCGGCGTTGGTCTGGGCAAAATAGCCAATCCTCACGGTCTGCCCGATATCCACACTGCCGCTGGTAGGCTGCAGCCGCCCGGCAATAATATTCAAAAGGGTGGACTTGCCCGTGCCGTTGCCGCCCAGAATGCCGATGCGGTCATTTCTCAGCACCGTGTAGGTCAGATCCTTGATGTATTCCCTGCCTTCCCACTCGTAGCTCACATGGTCCAGCTCGATAATCTTCCGCCCCAGGCGGCTTCCGGCAAGGCCGATTTCCACCTTGTTCCGCTCCAAATCCACCTTCTGATCCCTGACCTGCTCATACCGCTGGATGCGGGCCTTCTGCTTGGTAGAGCGGGCCTGCGCCCCCCGGCGAATCCACGCCAGCTCATTTCTGAGGAAATTCTGCCGCTTTCTTTCCCCGGCTTCCTCCCGCTCAATCCTGGCCGCCTTCAGCTCCAAAAACTCGGAATAATTTCCCTGATAGCTGTACGTCCTGCCCTTGTCAAATTCCAGAATACCGCTGGCCACCCTGTCCAGAAAATAGCGGTCATGGGTAACCATCAGCAAAGAGCCCTTCCAGCCTGCCAGATATTCCTCCAGCCAGCCGATGGTTTCGCTGTCCAGGTGGTTGGTAGGCTCATCCAGAAGCAAAAGATCGCAGGGCTGAATAAGCGCCGTAGCCAGCGCCAGCCGCTTCTGCTGCCCGGAGGACAGGCTGCCCACCTTTGCCGCAAAATCCGTTATCCCCAGATGGGTGAGGATGCTCTTGGCCTCGCTTTCCATGCTCCAGCCGTTCAGGGCATCAATCTGCCCCGATGCCTTCACCAGAAGCTTCTGCACTTCCTCCGAGGTGTCCCCTGCCTCGCTTTTTGCCAGTGCCGACTCATAATTCCGCAGGGCCTGCATCAGTGGGCTGTCATCCTTGAAAGCCTCCATCAGCACCGTATTGTCAGCCTCAAATTCCTTGGACTGCTCCAAAAAGCTTATGCGCAGGTTGCGCATGGCCACCATACTGCCGGTATCTGCCGCCAGCTTTCCTGCCACCGTCCGCAGAAAGGTGGACTTGCCCGTGCCGTTGATGCCCACGATGCCTATTTTGTCGCCTTCATTTATGTTGAGATTTACATGACTGAAAAGGGCCTTCTCGCCGTAGCTTTTGCCCAGATCCTCCACTGTCAGAACCATTGTCCCTGCCCCCGATAATCTAAAATAATTTTACTGCTGAACAGTATTTTCTTCTTTCCGGCCGCCCTCCGTCATATCCACAATCTCGTCATGCTCCTCTGCCAAAGGCTTTGGCAGCTTCGCCAGAATTCTGGTAATGCGCAGATTGTCCATTTCCTCCACAAAGAAATCCCTGCCGTTCCAGCTGGCCTTCATGCCGATGCTTGGCGGTGACTGGACGTTGTTATAAAGCCAGCCGCCGATGGTATCAATATTGTCCGCCTCAATATCCATTTCCAGAATATCGCAGACTTCCTCCAAAAGCAGTTTGGCATCAATGGAATACAGGCATTCATCCCGCTTCTCCGCCAGCGGCCGCTCCTGGTCAAACTCATCCTGAATTTCGCCCACGATTTCCTCAATAATATCCTCGATAGTCACCATGCCTGCCGTCCCGCCGTACTCATCCACCACGATGGCAAGCTGTGAGCGATCCCTCTGCATCATCTTCAACAGCATGCTGATTTTCATGGTTTCCGGCACAATCAGCGCCTTTCTCACCAGCTGGCGGAGCCGCGGACGGCGCCTCTTGTACAGGTAGCCCATCAAATCCTTGATGTGCAAAAAGCCGATAATATCGTCCTTGTCCTCACGGCACACAGGATAGCGCGTCATATGCTCGGACACCGCCACCTGAATATTTTCATCAAAGGAATCCTCCGTATAAAGGCATACCATGTCGGTGCGTGGTATCATGATTTCGCGCACATTCCTGTCGGCAAAATCAAATACATTGTCCACAAAATCCAGCTCTGTCTTGTCAATGTAGCCCTTTTTGTGGCTTTCCTCCATGAGAATACGGATTTCATCCTCGGTGTGGGCCGGATTTTCGCTCTCCGTTTCCACAGGAATCCCCAGCTTTTCTGCCGTATAATTGGCCACATGGTTCAAAAACCACACAAAAGGATACATTACCTTCTGAAACAGCAGCATGGGCATGGCAATATTCAGCGTCACCGCCTCTGCCTTCTGAATGGCCAGATTCTTCGGAATCAGCTCACCGCAGATGATGTGCATTGCCGTAATCAGGCCGAAGGCTATAGCAAAGGAAATGGTCGTAGCCAGCGTGCCGCTCAGGCCGAAATACACAAATACCGGCTCCAGCACATGGCTGACCGTCGGCTCACCCAGCCAGCCAAGCCCCAGGGAGGCCAGCGTGATGCCCAGCTGGGTAACGGACAGGGACACATCCAGATGGTCCGTGAGCTTTTTGGCGTACATCGCCCTGTTGTTGCCCTCGTTAATCATGGTTTCCAGGCGGGAGCTGCGTATCTTTACCACTGCGAACTCCGCCGCCACGAAAAAGCCATTCATCAGCACCAGTAAAATCACAAATATCAGCTTAATGATAATTGTCGTAATATCGTCCAAAACTTACCTCTACCTCCAACGCACCAAACATTCTTTGTCCATAATGCTTTATCCATAATATTGTATCCACAATGTTTTATCGGCAAAATGCAATGCCACGCTATAATGCCATATCATGCTATCGCAAAAATTCTCTGGAAAAGGCTTCCATTTCCTCATCACTCATATAGGGATTGCCCAGGTCAAAATCATCGCCGGCCTGCGCCATGCCGCGCCGGCTGAAAGCAGGATTGCCGGTACTGCCGGCGTGTCCCGTATTGCCGTTATTGCCTCCATCACCGTCATAATTACCAGCATAATTGCCATAACTGCCATAATTTCCCTGACGCCTCTTCGCCCCCTCAAAATCAGGCTTGCCGTCCTTGTCATCACAGCTCATGCGACAGCGCGGATAGTTGCTGCAGCCCCAGAAATCGCCGTTTTTGCCATGCCGCTTCTGCATGACGCCGACACTGCAGCGGGGACAGCGTATCTGCCCCTCTGCCGCCAGGCTGGTGCCATTTGCCTTCTGGCACAGGCGGGCGGTAAACTCAACCTGCGACTGCAGGAATTCATCAAGGGAGCCGTCACCCTCCGCCATGGAGTGCAGCCTGTCCTCCCAGATGGCCGTAAAATCAGGGTATGCCAGTTCCTCCGGCATGGCATCAATCAGCATGTAGGCTGACTGGGCAGGCTGGAGATATTTTTTCTTGCCGGTTTCCTTGAGAAGCTTCCGCTTGTGAATCAGCTCGTCAAGGATGGTCGCCCTTGTTGCCTCCGTGCCTATGCCGTATACCGCCTTCAGCTGTTTCTTTGCCTCCGGATTCTGCACGAATTTATGAATATCCTTCATGGCCGCAATCAGGGTTGCCTGAGTGAAGCGGGTTGGCGGCTTGGTTACGCTCTGCCCCAGCTCACCGGACAGATAGGCCACGCCGTCATTTTTCTTCATAGGCGGCAGGGCATTGCCGTCGACGACGTTCTCACCATTATCGCCGCTGTCATTATTCTCGTTATTGTCATCATCACTGCCCTCGGCATTGTCCGACGGGGCGGCATTATTGGCATCAGCAGGCTTTTTCTTATAAGCATAAAGGGCCTTCCAGCCCAAATCAATCTCCGTCCTGCCGCTGGCGGCAAACAGCTCTTCCTTGTAGGTCACCTCGACCTTGGTCTGATAGTAGGTATGAACAGGGTAAAACTGTGCCAGATACGCCTGAGCAATCAGGAAATAAATATTCCGCTCCACAATGCTCATTTTCGTCAAATCCGCCTTGACGCGGGTGGGAATAATGGCGTGATGGGCCGAAATCTTCTTGTCATTCCAGGCCCTGCTCTTTATCCTGCTGTCAGCCCCTGCCGCCCAGACGGCAAGCTGCTCGTGGGCGATGCCCTGCAGATTCTGCAGGATGGTGCCGCTGTCCTTGAACTGGTTTGTCGGCAGGTATTCGCAGTCGGAGCGGGGGTAGGTGGTCAGCTTCTGCTCATACAGCTTCTGCGCCGTGTCCAGCACCTGCTGCGGCTCATAGCCAAACCGCCGCCCTGCCAGCACCTGCAGGGACGACAGGGAAAAAGGCAGTCTCTGCTGTTCCTGCTTCTTTGTCCGGGCATAGCCGGACACCACGCCGTCGTTGGGGCTCTGCAAAAATTCCGCCAGCTTTGCCTCGGCAATCTTCTTATCAATCAGCCTGCCCTCCGGGTCAAGGCCTGCCTGAATATCCTTTGGCTTCCACTGGGCATGAAACTGGCCGTTGGCATGCTGAAAAAGCCCCTTGATGGTGTAATAATCCTGGGGCTTGAAGTTCTCTATCTCCCGTTCCCGCCGCACCACCAGCGCCAGTGTCGGCGTCTTGACGCGGCCCACCGGCAGTACCAGCTTCCGATGGCCTGAACGCCGGGCGGCCAATGTATAGGCGCGGGACAGGTTCATGCCGATCAGCCAGTCAGCCCTCGCCCTTGCCAGTGCCGACTGCCTGAGATTAAAGAACTCCGCGTTCTGCCGCAGATTATTGATTGCCTCCCTGATGCTCTTCTCGTCAAGGGCATTGAGAAGAATTCTCCGCACCGGCTTGTCACAGCCCACATACTCCAGCACCTCGTCCACCAGCAGCTGACCCTCTCGGTCAGGGTCCCCGGCATGGACGATTTCATCAGCCTGACTGATGAGCTGTCTTACCACGGCAAACTGCCTTGCACTGCTCTCCGACACCAGTAACTGCCATTTTTGCGGCACAATGGGCAAATCCTCCGCCCGCCAGATTTTATATTTTGCATCGTATTCCTGCGGCTCCGCCTGCCTCAGCACATGGCCGAAAAGCCACGTCACCGTGCCTGCCGCCGTTTCAATGAAGCCGTTGCCCTTTCTCTGCGGCCCCGGCAGGTTTGCCGCAATCTCACGCCCCATGCTGGGCTTTTCCGCTATAAATAAACGCACCTTGCACTATCTCCCGTAATATTTTTGTCATATATCAATGATACCTGTTTTACCATCATATTGCAAATAGCTACGCCTGATTATAAAGAAAAAGCCCCTGTGCAAAGCATATGCCGCCGCACACAGGAGCTATCTGCATTACTGCCAGCGCATCATCCCGAAGAATAAGCTGCCGCTCAGATGCTGTCTATATACTGTTTGGGTGCTGTTCAAAGGCCGGAAAGAGTTCAGCAGGGACTGCCATAAGCGTTGTCTTCCTTCTCTCCACGGAGTACAGCCAGCGCCAGGAACAGGACAAACCCAAAGAAGTTAAAAACATCGGTAAATACGTTACTGCTGAATTCCACCGACATAATGCCGGACACCACAGGCAGGACAGGCAAAATCAGCCACCTGCCGCCCTTGCCCAGATCATGCAGGCGGCGCACATCGAAGCTGAGGGTAACCACCTCGGAAACCAGGAAAATCAGTATCATCAGCTGCTGATTTACCATATTTTCCATAATATCCACACCATAAATTGCCACGGCAATCCCCTCTATTATTACAAAGGCAAAAAAAGTCGCCACGGCCGCCAGAAGGCAATTCCTGATATATCTGCCCCTGCCCATACGTCCCTCAAACATTCTCCTCAACATAAAAATCACCCTTTCCTCCATTTTTAAGCTTTAATTTTTTAACGAATTCTTTCTTGCAATCCTTGTACGCTGTGCCGGAAAGAACATTACACAATTATGCAAAAAATTTTTTATATGTTTTTCCGCGCAAAAATGCACATAAAAAAACGGCCGGATGCTCCCTCCTCAAAGCCATCTGACCGTTTTTCAGTCCTCACGCCCGTGCTACTCACAGGCCGGCCCGTATTCATTTACACCCTGCTGTCCCTTGATAATGGCCAGCGCCGCAAACAGCACAATGCCATAGGCATAAATCAAATTGGTTATCCATGCATCCTGAATCTTCAAAGTGGCGATACAGCCTGCCACCTGAACAACCGGCAGCAGCAGCCATACACCTCCCTTGCCCAGATCATGCAGACGGCGCACATCAAAGCTCAGGGTAATCAGACGGGTTATAATTGCCACAAATGCAATCAGCACAGCCTCCATCGTTTCCTGCTCCAGGGCACCATTGCCAAATATGGCCAAAAAAGCGGCATTGACAATGACGAGCACCAATATTGCGGCGCCTACAACCAGAAAATACTTTTTCAAATAACGCCCCCTGCTCATACGCCCCTCAAACATCATTCTCAGCATACAAATCCTCCTTTCTGCCACAAAACTGCTCAAAAGATTCCTCTCTGTATCCCTTATACGCAGAATAAAACAAAACATTACATGGAAATCACAATAAAAAAACACCTACAAAGAAGAATATCTTTAACATATTAAATAGGCCGTCCATGCCTCCGTTAATATATTATGGTCAATATCCTATCCCGCAGGTGTTTTTATTTTATGCACTTTTTATTGCCATCTGCCTTTGCGGCAATAACTTTTACATCATGGCCCCGTCAAAGCCGGTCAGGGTGGCAAAATAATCCTCGTTGGTCTCGGCGCGGCGGATAAGCTCCACACTGCCGTCCTCGTGAAGCAGAAGCTCTGCGCTTCTCAGCTTGCCGTTGTAGTTGAAGCCCATGGCATGACCGTGGGCACCGGCATCATGGATGATGATGCGGTCGCCAATATCAATCTTCGGCAGCTTGCGGTCAATGGCAAACTTGTCGTTGTTCTCGCACAGGGAACCGGTCACATCATAAATGTGGTCGCACAGGGCATTTTCCTTGCCGGCGATGGTGATGTGATGATATGCGCCATAGAGGGCAGGGCGCATGAGGTTTGCCATGCAGGAGTCAAGGCCGATGTAGTCCTTGTAGGTCTTTTTCTCATGCAGGACGGTGGACACCAGCCAGCCGGCAGGGCCGGTCATGGCACGGCCGCTCTCCATCTTGATGGCGATATTGGTAAGCCCGGCAGGGCCGAGGATTTCATTGTACGCCTGCTGAATGCCCTGGCCGACAGCCTCCAAATCCACAGGCTCCTCCTCCGGACGATACGGAATGCCTACGCCGCCGCCCAGATTGACAAACTCCAGCTCAATGCCCAGCTTGTTCTTGATTTCCACAGCCAGGTTGAACATGAGCTTGGCCGTGTAGATAAAGCCCTCGGTGCGCCGCTCGTTGGAAATAACCATGGTATGCAGGCCAAAACGCTTTACGCCCTTTGCCTGGGCCAGCTTGTACGCCTCAAAAATCTGGTCGTAGGTAACGCCGTACTTTGCCTCGGTAGGCTTGCCGATAATATCGTTGCCCTCAATCAGATTGCCCGGATTGTAGCGGAAGGACAGGCACTCTGGCATGCCGGCATGCTTGTCCAGATATTCGATATGGGAAATATCGTCAAGGTTGATGATAGCCCCCAGCTCGATGGCCTTCTGGAACTCATCAGCAGGCGTATCGTTGGAGGTCAGCATGATGTCCTCCCCCACAACCCCTGCCGCCTTGGACAAAAGAAGCTCCGGCAGGGAACTGCAGTCACTGCCCGCACCTTCCTCTGCCAGCACCTGAATCAGGCGCGGATTCGGCGCCGCCTTTACGGCAAAATGCTCCTGAAACTTCGGCGCCCAGCTGAATGCCGCCTGCAGCTTGCGGATGTTGTTTCTGATAGCCTTTTCATCATAGATATGAAAAGGTGTAGGATACTTGGCAATCACTGCCTCCAGCTGTTCCTTGGATAACGGAAATGTCTTTTCACTCATGATATTCATTCCTCCATTATAATTTTTTCGTTATAGAACACCGTTCTGTAATGCAAATTTTGTTATATTTATACTGTGTCCATATTATAGAATAATAGAGAATTAATGTCAATTAGAAAATGGCTTTTCCCCCTACTTTTAAGAAAAAACTGCCGTGGCAGGGAAGGATTTTTTACCAGCTGACCAAAAGCCCGTCAAAACTGCTGACACATTTTGACAAGATTGTAAAAAAACGTGCAAACAAAAGGAAATACATTCCTGTAGCGAAAAAAACAATTCTCATTTATACTTGAAGCAAGCTAAAGGAAATAAGCGCTTATAAAACCGAACAGGCTTAACCAGTATCAATGTCATACTGCCACCAAATCAAAGAGAGAAGCTATCTATCAATGTTAAATGAGCAATCCAGTAAAAATCAGGGGGAATAAAAAATGAAAAAGGTATCTGTATTAGTAGCATGCGGCAGTGGAGTAGCAACCTCCACCATCGCCCAGGAGGCCATCAAGGGCATCGCTCAGGGAGCAGGCGTAGAAATCGAGGTTCACAAGTGCACCATTGCCGACATACCGAGCCAGCAGAGCAACGTGGATGTGGTTTTCACCACTGCCAACTACAGAAAGCCGCTGGACAAGCCGCATCTTTCCGTGTTCGGGCTGGTATCCGGCGTCAACGAGGCCAAGGTCAAGGCAGATGTTGCCGCCCTGCTGAAGCAAATCGCCGAGAGCTGATAAGGGGGCCTGCAGGCTAAAAACTGCAGACTGCAAACTGCACGGCTGTAAAGCTGTAAAGCTATGAGACTGTAGACTGCAAACCTATGAGGTGTAAGTCTATAAGCTGCAAAGTAATGAAGTTATGAAGCTGTAAAGCTATGAACTGTAAAACAACAAAGCTGTGACGCTAGAGAGAAGGAGTAATTTGTCATGGATATGCTGTTAGAGTTTTTTCAAGGCTTCGTGGGACTGGGAGCCGCGGTGCTGCTGCCGGTAGTTATCTGCCTGCTGGGGCTGTTCTTCCGCATGAAGCCGGGGCAGGCAATCGAAGCCGGACTTTTCGTAGGCATCGGCTTTCAGGGCCTGTGCCTGGCGGTCAACCTGCTGATAACCACCATCCAGCCTGTAATGTCCTACTATGAGTCGATGGGCTCCGGCTACAACGTGCTGGAAATCGGCTTTGCCGCCCTGGGCGGTGCGGCGTGGACAGTGCCCTTTGCGGTGCTTGCCATCCCTGCCATCGTCATCATCAACCTGATTCTGGTGCGCATGAAGCTCACCAAGGTGCTGAATGTGGACATCTGGAATTTCATGCACTTTCTGGTGCCGGGGGCCCTTGCCTATGCCCTTTTTGACAGTGCCATCATCGGCTTTTTGGTAACCCTCATCCTGGCGGTGGTCACCCTGTTCTTTGCCCAGTGGGCGGCACCGAAGTGGGGCGAGTTCTTCGGGCTGGAGGGAACCACCTGCACCACCCTTTCCTTTGTGGCATGGGTTTATCCGATTGCCGTGCTCATCAACAAAATCATCGACGCCATTCCCGGCCTGAAAAACCTCGACGTGGAAATGAGTGCCATTGAAGCGAAGCTGGGCGTTTTCGGCAAGCCGGCCATCATCGGCATCGTTGTAGGCGCCTTCCTGTCCCTGCTCACCAGCCAGCCGCTGGGTGCGGCACTGACTATCTGCATGGGCGTTGCCGCCTCCATGCTGCTCATCCCGCGCATGGTAGGCATCATGATGGAGGGACTTTCCCCTATCGGCACCTATGCCAACACCTACATGAAGAGCAAAATCGGTGATGATGCAGATGTCTACATCGGCATGGATATTGCCCTGGGACTGGGAGATCCTGCCTGCATCACCTGCACCGCCATCATGATACCTGTCACCATCATCCTGGCCTTCCTGGTGCCTGACATGAGGTTTTTCCCGCTGGGCATTCTGGCGGAGGTGTGCTACCTTGCCCCTATGTGCGTGCTGGGCAGCAACGGCAACATCTTCCGCACGCTGGTAGTCATGACCTGCATCATGTACGTCACCCTGTTCTTTGCCAACATCTTTGCCGGTGAGGCAACCCAGATGATGACCGTGACCGGCGTACACTTTGACAGCATGGTGACAGCCTCCCACTTCGGCTGGAATCCGGGCAATGTCGTCGTATCCCTGGTACATTCACTGATGAACTAATCTGCCACTGAAAAACTGAAAAAGAGGTGCTATCAATGTCAACAAACCGCTATCTGGTTCTCAGCGGCCACGCCCAAAACTCCGAGGAAGCCATCTCTATATGTGCAGACGCCCTGCACAAGGCCGGTATCGTCGGCGATGAATTTGGCAGGAAGTGCTGTGTCAGGGAACGGAGCTACCCTACCGGACTGCCTACGGAAATCCCTGTCGCCATTCCCCATTGCAAGGACACCGGCATTCAGGAAAATGCCATCTGCATCCTGCGCCTGGACAAGCCGGTCACCTTCTACCGCATGGACGATGACGAGGAAAAAATTGAGACCAGGCTGGTGCTGAACCTTGCCATCAAAAATCCCAACGAGCATCTGGCCGTACTGCAGAACCTCATGGGCTTCCTGAACAACAGTGACGAAATCCGCCGCTGCATGGAACTGCCGGAAACCGAGCTGATTGATTACCTGACTGCCAAAATCGGCTGATGCACGGCTGATTTGTAAGGAGGATACAGATTTATGAATACAAAATTATCGCCATCCGTATTTGCCGCCAATCTGGCAACCCTCGCCGATGACCTGAAAATTCTTGAGGAAAACAACGTGGAGCTTCTCCATGTGGATGTAATGGACGGACATTTTGTGGAGCGCATGGCATTCGGTGCCGACCATATCGCCATGCTGAAAAAAATGACCTCCATGCCGCTGGATGTCCATCTGATGATTGAGAGGCCGGAGAACCACATCGAGGCAATCGCTGCCGCCGGGGCGGATATCATCACCATTCATGTCGAATCCACCACGCGCCTGTACAGCTGCCTGCAAAAAATCAGGAAGCTGGGCAAGAAATGCGGCGTGGTGCTGAGCCCGGGCACACCGGCAGAGGCCATCAGCTGTGTGGCACATCTGGTAGATATGGTGCTGATTATGACCGTCAATCCGGGGGAGGGCGGCCAGCATTTCCTGCCGGACATGACGGACAAAATCATGAAGGTGCGCTCCATTGTGGGCCCGTCCGTAGATGTAGAGGTGGACGGCGGCATTGATGCAGGCAATATTGCCCAGTGCCATCGCGCCGGTGCCAACGTCTTCGTTTCCGGCGGCTATCTGTTCAAGGGGGACAAGGCCGCCAACATCAGGGCCATGCGCGAGGCTATCGCCTGA
>NZ_JBJDWZ010000078.1:12020-15441 GCF_051866355.1 Anaerovibrio sp.
CTGACGCATAGCTGACCGATACATTTCGCTATATCCTGATACATCATGCCTGATATGCCCGGCACTTTCCAGCAGGCCTTCAGGCATGGCAGAGAGGAATACGCTTACCACCAAGCTTACAGAAAGGGGAAATACATAAATGAAAGCATTGGCTTTTTATGCAAAGAGAGATTTACGTTATGAGGATGTGCCGGACCCTGTCATCGAAAAGGATGATGATGTCATTGTCAAGGTGAAGACCGTAGGCATCTGCGGCTCAGATATTGCCCGCTACCGCAACCTGGGGCCTTATGTGCCGGGCAATGTATGGGGACATGAATTTGCCGGCGAGGTTGCCAGCGTAGGCGCAGGCGTCACCAGCCTGAAGCCGGGTGACAGGGTAGTGGGCTGTCCGAACATGGTCTGCCATGAATGTGCCGCCTGCCGCAGCGGCCATCCGTCAAGGTGCGAAAAGCTGAACACCATCGGCGCCTATGTGCCGGGAGCCTTTGCGGAATACATCAAACTGCCTGCCAAAAACCTCATCAGGATGGTTGACGGCATGAGCTACGAGGAAGGCGCCCTCACCGAGCCTGCCACCGTTGCCATCCACGGCCTGTACCAGTCCAATATCCAGATGGGGCACAGCGTTGCCGTAGTGGGCTGTGGCAATATCGGGCTCATGTGCATTGCCTGGTCCAAGGCCTTCGGAGCAAAGACGGTCTACGCCCTCGACCTGGATGATGCCCAGCTGGAGCTGGCAAGGAAGTTTGGCGCTGATGTCACCATCAACACCGCTGATGTGGATTTTCACGATGAAATCCGCAAGCACTGCGACGGCGTCGACCTTGCCATCGAGTCCGCAGGCAACGCCTTTACGGCCGCCAGAGTGCTGGGCCTGCCGCGCAAGGGCGGCCAGGTTATCTACATGGGCATCCCTTACGCTGATGTGCCTGTGCCTCGCTTCTACTTTGAGAAAATCATGCGCAACGAGCTGAACATCGTAGGCTCCTGGTGCACCATCTCCGCCCCGTACCCTGGCAAGGAGTGGGAAAATGCCGTGGACTACATCGGCCATCACAAGGTAAAGGTCACCGACATGATTACCCATCAGGTGAAGCTCAGCGAAGGCCCTGCCATCTTTGAGGCAATCATGGAAAACCCTCGCAATTTCGGCAAGGTTCTGCTCTACCCTGAGCTGGACAGGCAGTAAGGCCAACTGGTAATATTGACAAGCAAGCAGAAGGTGAAAAGCATGGAATTAATGGAAATCAACGAGGAATTGAAAGCTTCCTCCCATACCATACCCGATTCAAAAATTGATGAATTCATCGCCCAGGCACAGTCCCATCCCCGCATCTTCGTATACGGCACCGGACGTTCCGGGCTGATGCTGAAGGCACTGGCCATGCGGTTTATGCAAATCGGGCTGACCGCCTTTGTGGTGGGCGAGACCACCACCCCGTCCGTAGGCAGCGGTGACCTGCTCATCGTGGCTTCTTCCTCCGGGGAGACTGCCAGCGTAGTCAGCGCCGTCAAAAGCGGCATGAAATCCGGCGCCTCCGTCCTCGCCATCACCGGCATGGGCGAATCCTCCCTGACAAGGGAAGTGGAACCGCTTATCCGCATTGAGAGCGGCAGTAAATTCAGCACTTCCTCAGCCAGTGTCCAGCCCCTGGGCAGTCTGTTTGAGCAGATGCTCCTGCTGATTTTTGACGCTGTAATCCTCAGAATGAGCCGTCAGGGCGGGGACAAAAATCAGGCCATGGCCAAGCGCCATGCCAGCATTGAGTGATACTCCCAAAATTTCCCAATTTTTCCCAATATAATTCCCAAAAATTTCCTAACCCTTATTCTCAGGTACGCTGAACATCCGCCGCCAATACCCCGGCTGCGCGTGCTCCGTACCCGGCAAGAAATCCGTTGCAATGCCTGCGGATTTTTTGTCGTATCTACAGCAATCATACCCATAAATTCCATGCTTAATATCCACTTGCCGAAGGGAGCACAGACCAGATATGAAAAAACGCAGTACCGAAATTCTCCAGAAGCTCATCCGCCATGAGCAGAAAAACTACACCCTGCAGCATTTTGCGGAAAAATATGCCGTGTCCCTGCGCACCATCAAGAATGACATCAAGGAAATCAACGAATTTATCCGACAGCTGAACCTGCCCCTGCTGGAGCTGGACGAAAACGGCCGCATCCTGCGGGGTGACGGCTTTGACGGCAGTCATCTGGCGGCCTGCCTTTATAATATGGACATATACAACTACCGTCTGTCCAACGAGGAACGGCTTCTGTACATGGTTGTCTCCCTGCTTACCAGCGACACCTACACCTCCATGCAGCGCATCAGCGACGAGCTGTGTGTCAGCCGCGCCACCATCATCAACGATTTTGACGAACTGCGCAGTTTTTTGAAGGCCTACGAGGTCTTTCTGCTTTCCGATGCCGGCAAGGGCGTTGCCCTGAAATGCCAGCCCGGAGCCAAAGTGCGCCTGCTGGCAGAGGTCTTTCGCCGCATCAACATCAACACCAAGAACGAGGGATTTTTCCAGTGCTTCATCCTGAAAAAACTGCACATCCGCTATACCTTCGCCCAGGTATTCGGCTACCTGCAGGAATACAGCCGCCTGAATGATCTGCTGCTCACGGAGGAAGTCTTCTACAGCATAGCGATTTACGCCTTTACCCTCTTTAATCTGGAAGAAGAATATCCCTGGGAGCGTCCCGGCAGTCAGGGAGCAGAGGCGGAAACCGACACCCTGCTGCAGCTGCTGCAATATACGGCAGGCCAGCTGGGAGCGCGCCTGACCGGACGCATGCAGGAGGATTTTCGCCGCTTCACGGAGGAGCATAAGCTGTCCATGTACGTACGCACCGTCGACGAGGTGGAGCTTTACAGGGTTGTCATTGATTTTCTCAGCAGCTTTCAGGCAGAGCTGTCCATGGAATTTACGCGGGACACCGCCCTTTTGAACTCCCTGCTGAACCATATCAAGAGCATGAAGGATATGACGGACGAGCAGTTTATTGAGCTGCCGGAGGCCCACGATGCGCTGATTGACTACGAAAAAATCTATCAGCTGGTATCCGCCCACGCTCATATCTTAGAAGAACTCCTGCAGTACAGGCTCAGCGACAATATGAAGCGCTCCATCGTCATCCATATCGGCGTAGCCATCATCCGGCACTATGAATACGCCGACAGGCTTTCCGTTGCCATAGTCTGCCCCGGCAGTATGGCAACAGGCAAATACCTTGAGGTGCAAATCCGCAATTACTTTGATTTTAATATTGCAGGCGTCTTTTCAGCTCACGAGGCTGAACACCTCCTGAACGCCCGCCAGCTGGATATCGCCTTTATTATCTCCACCGTCAATCTGAAAACAGACAGCTACACCGTGCTCAAGGTAAATCCTTTTCTGGATATGAAGGA
>NZ_JBJDWZ010000079.1:0-15370 GCF_051866355.1 Anaerovibrio sp.
TTTCTATGGGGTAGCTGTCCCTGCTCATCCCAATTTCAATCTGAACAGAATGCACGAACTAAAAAACAAATTGCATCAGTATATGCACGAAGTGACAAACAAGCACTACGGAAAACTGAAATCTACTTCAACCACTTCCTCATAACCCTGCCCAGAACCTTGAAATTCAGCGGCTTGGCTATATGCTCGCTCATGCCGGCCTCCATAGCCGCCCGTATATCCTCCGCAAAGGCGTCAGCCGTCATGGCCACAATCGGCACCGTACTGCAATACGGCAATTCCAGCGACCGTATAGCGCAGGTAGCATCATAGCCATTCATCCGCGGCATCCGCACATCCATGAAGATAATGTCATAATACCCATCCTCATGCTGTGACACCTGCTGTACCGCCTCCTTGCCGTCCACGGCCTCTTCCACCGTCAGCCCGGCCGTTTCCAGTATCTCCACGGCAATCTCCCTGTTCAGGTCATTATCCTCGGCCAGCAGGGCACGGCGGCCGCTGAAATCCAGATTCTCAATCGCCTCAAGGGTATCCCCCGATTCGGCCGTCCCGAAATCTCCGCCGCCATCCTCAACCGCACTTTCCTCCTGCAGCTTCAGCTGTACCGTCACCGTAAACCGGGAGCCTTTGCCCAGCTCGCTCTCCACCTGGATATCTCCGTCCATCATCTGCACCAGGCTGTGGGTAATGGACATCCCCAGTCCCGTGCCCTGAATCTTATCCACCCGGTCGTCCTCCGCCCGGCTGAAAGGCTCAAAAATGCGCTTGACGTATTCCTCGCTCATGCCCATGCCGTTATCCTCGAACACGAACTCATAGCGGCCGGTATCCTCCCTGTCGCACTCCTTTTCCGACACGCAAAGGGAAAGAACGCCCCCATCCGGCGTGTATTTGACGCTGTTGCCCATCAGGTTGGTAAACACCTGCTGGAGGCGCAGGCTGTCCCCCATGACATACTTGTGCTCCAGCTCCGCAACATGCAGCTCCAGCCTGTGCTGATGCGCCTCTATCTGCGGATTCATCATGGACACGAGGCTGTCCACCAGCTCCGCCAGATTGAACGGCTCCTCCTTCAGCTCCACCTTGCCGGACTCAATCTTGCTCATATCCAGCACTTCATTAATCAGATTCAGGAGGTGCTTGCTGGCCATGCTGATCTTGCGCAGGCTGTCCAGCACCCTTTCCCTGTCATCCACATGGCTGGCGGCAATAGCCGTCATGCCGATGATGCCGTTCATCGGCGTGCGGATATCATGGGACATATTGGACAGGAACACAGTCTTGGCCCTGTTGGCCTGCCGCGCTTCCTCCACGGCCTCCTCAATCCTCTGCTGCTGGGCAATCTCCAGCTTCTTTTCCTCATTGATGTCCTTGAAGGCCAGCACAAACTCATTTTCCTCATTGTCAGGCTTCGCCAGCAGGCACTGCAGATACCTGATTCTGCCGTTCCGCAGTACACGGTAATTGACATAGTGTATCTGCTTCCTGAAAAAAATCCGCTTCACCTGCCGTATGGAGCAGATATCGTCAAAGAGGCACTTATCCTCATCCAGCACATCCTTGCCCACATAAATGCGTATATTGTCCTCGTAGTCGCTCTCAATATCAGTATTATCATAAAACTCGTTCATGGATTCGCTCATGCGGTAGCAGGTACACAGCCCCGTATCCATGCTGACGCCGTACACCGTTTCATATGGCATGGCCAGTGCCCGTATCAGCTTCCTCTGCTTCTCCACACTGCCCCTGTCCAGCTCCGTGAACGCCTCCAAGTTATCCAAATCCCCCATAATGCCGATTCCTTCCTGTACCCTTGCAGCCCAATTGCCAGTCAGATATTGTTAAACATCCATTCAAAATAAGTGTCACGAATCGCCTTGCTGTCCCTGCTCTTCATGGACACCCTCAGTCCGCCTTTCATAACAAAGGCATCTCCCTCAATCTTGTCAACATAATTCATATTAATAATTGTACTACGATTTACCTTCAAAAAGCAATCCTGCCGCAAAAGCTCTTCAAAAACATGCAGGGGACAAAACTCCTTCATCATGCCGCCGGCAGTATGGATATAACAGCTCTTGTTCTGCACCTCCACAGCCACCAGCTTCTCTGTATTCAGCGTCAGGTAGCGCCTGCCGGTATCCACGGTCATCAGCCGGCTGCCCTCAAACAGCCTCAGCCTGCTGAACACCTTCTCCACGGCTTCCCCGCTCACGGGCTTCAAAAGATAATAATCCGCATCGGCCCTGTAGCTCTCCGCCGCAAAGCTGTTGCTAAAGGAAACAAAAACCAGCTTGAAATCATGCCGCTCCCTTTTCAGGCGCATAGCCAGCTCCGTCCCCAGCTTTCCCTGCTCCAGATAAATATCCAGAAAAACCACATCCGGCTCCCGCCTCCTGAGCTGAAGCCACAATTCCTCCTCGTCAGCTACCGCCACCAGCTCCGCCTGCATTCCTCTCGCCTGCACGGCCTCTGCCACGACTGCTTTCAGCTTTTCCAGCTCTGCACGCTCATCATCGTACAGCAAAATCCTCACGACAAAACACCTCTTTAACAGCATGTCATTCTCATGGCATCAACGCCATCATACCACAAAAATCACCCCTATGCGTTTTTCAGCACCAGTTTTGCCGTAAAAACACCGGCTTTTTTTGTCAGCCGCATATAGCCCTGATATTTTTCCACAATCCGCCTCACATTTTTCAGCCCCGTGCCAAAGCGGGAAAAATCCTCCTCCAGCTCCCTGTAATCCTCCTCCGCTTCCCCCCGCAGGCAGGGATTCGTCACGGACAGGAAAATCATATCGCCCTTGGAAACCAGCTTCAGCTCCGTTTCGCCCGCCACGTCAGGAAGCATCCTCTCCACCTCATCAAAGGCATTTTCCAGCAGGTTGCCCAGCACAATGGCCATATCTATATCGCGTATCCTCAGCTCTTCCAGCCGTATATCGCATGCCAGTCCCGCACCCTCCGCCTCAAAGCGCCGGCGCCAGTACCAGCTGATACCGTCAATCAGCTGATTGCCGCACAGAACCACCGGGGCCTCCACCCTGGACAGCTCCCCCAGATAGCTTTTCAGGTACTCCTTCAGCTCATCATAGGCCCCCTGCTCCACATAGCTCATGACAGCCATGCCGTGATGCCGCATATCGTGATAAAACTGCTGGGTATCCCTGCAGCTGCGCAGAATCATATCAAAATACTCCTGCTCCGAGTGATAAACCGCATCCAGCACCGCCAGCTCGTTGCTGAGCCGCTGTCTTTCCCGCACCTCATCGATTATCTTGAAGCTCAGATAGATGACATAGAAAAGCACCACAAAAATCATCAGCCTGCCCGCCAGAATGCTCCATGACCTCGGATACGCAAAATCCCGCAGGCTGACGGAGGACCAGAACAGCACCCCCATGGCCAGCAGAAAATGCCGCCTGTCCCACGGCGTCACCAGCCCTGCCTGCCAGATGCAATTCTTGATGCGCCTCAGCACCAGCAGGCAGGGATACATGGCTATCCCGTAGCCGGCCAGCATCACCAGCAGATTCACCAGATGGGCCGACAGCCCCTCCAGCCTGTCATGCGCCATCAGCCCCGCGCTCTGCACCAGAGAAATCACCGGCGAGGCCAGAAGCACGCACAAAAGAAGCCTGTCCCAGCCTACATCGGCCGCCAGCTTGTAATAAACAGTATTCACGGCGGCGGTCAGGTAGAGGCAGACCGCCAGATCCACCTGCCCTGCCACGCGCTCTATCAGCAGAGCCTGCACCAGCTGCAGCGCCGCCAGACCCCCCAGAAACACAGGCAGGGACAGGCGCAGCCTGTCCCTGAAAGCGTCCAGATACAACGTACAAAACAAAACCGGCCGCAGGAGCATGTACAAAAGAAAACAGCCATCCATATCTATTTCCTTCACATTCTTTCCTTTTCCATGAACTCGGCAAAATCCTCTGCCGGTATCGGCTTGCAGAAATAATATCCCTGCACGTAGTCGCACTCGAACTGCTTGAGCAGGGTCACCTGATACTTCTGCTCAATGCCCTCGGCCACAACCACCCGGCCCGTTTCGTGGGCCACCTGTATGATGTGGCGGACAAGGCTGGTATCGCTGTCGGACATATCCTCCTGCCAGCCGTCAAACAGGCTCTTGTCCAGCTTCAGGCAGTCAATCGGCATGCCGTACAGCAGTCCCAGCGAGGAATAGCCACTGCCAAAATCGTCCATGGCAATCCTGAACCCCCGCGACTTGATTGCCCGCAAAAAGCTGATGAGCGTATCCTCGTCCACGGAAGCATCATTTTCCAGCACCTCCAGCTCAATCAGCTCCTTGTCGATGCCGTACTGGGCCATCACCCTTTCCATATCCTCCACAAAGCGCTTGCCCTGGGCGATATTGCGCCGGGAAACATTGACGGACACAGGCACCAGCTGATGCCCGTCCTGCCGCCACTTAGCCAGCTGGCGGCAGACCAGCTCGAACACATGGCGGTCGAGGATATCCAGATTGCCATCCCGCTCAAACAGCGGCAGGAATATATACGGCGGCAAAAAGCCGTGCTCCGGGCTTATCCAGCGTATCAGGGCCTCCGCCCCGCTCAGCACAGGCTTCTTGCCCCGGATATTGTACTTCGGCTGGAAATACACCACGAACTCATCGTTTTCCATGGCGGCCTGAAAACCGTCCTCCAGCGCCTTCTCCTGCTTCATCTTCCTTACGACCTTCTCATCGAAGAAGCTGACCACGTTGCAGTTCTGCTGGGTTATCTGCTTGCCGGCCAGCCTTGCATTGCCTGCCACATCCATCGGCCAGCTCTCATCCACAGGAATATTCTTGCCGCCATAGTTCATCGGCACGGAGTTGATGTTCAGGCAGCCCTCCACAGCCGAGGCGATTTCCTTCTTCTTCGCCTCCTCCTCGCTGATGAAGTCCTCCTCCCTGACGAGGTACACGCCTGCCGTCAGGTACAGCTTGCGGCTCTCCTGCCGGGCAAAAAACTCCGTGATGCCGTCCATCGCCTCGTACAGCCTGCGCTCAATCTCCCTGCGGTCACAGCCGTGCCACACCAGAAAGAACATATCGCTGTCACTGCGGTAACAGCCCTCATCCTGACGGCAGCAGGCCTTCAGGGAATCCGCCACCGCCTGCAGGACCGTATTGCCGTACTTGTAGCCCATAAAATCATTGATGGCCTTCATGCCCCGGATATTCACGACAATCACGGCCAGCTCGTTCATCATCTTTTTGGCGGCCAGCTCCAGAATATCCAGCTTGTACTTCTCCTGATTGCCCAGGCCCGTCAGCCCGTCCGCATAGGCCAGGTCATATATCTTTTCCTGGGACTTCATCTGCCGCCACTCCGAAAAGCCATAGCCCCCCAGCAGAAGCAGGAGCATTATCCCCAGAATCATCGTCACGGAGTTCAGGATGCCTGTGATCCTGTTCTGGACGATATAGGTAGGCAGAACATCCAGCACGTACACGTCGCTGACGGTGGTCAGCGGGCGGCAGGCCAGATAATACTGATTCCCGTTCTGCAGGGTGATGCGCTCCACGCCGTACTGGTTCTGCCTCACCTTCGTGTACAGGCTCACCAGCTCCGGCGGCGCATCCGGCTGCTGCCAGCCGGCCAGGTAGCTGCTCATGTACCTGGCCAGCTCCCACTTTCTGGCCTGCACGAACATCCTGCCCTCGGAATCGATAATAAAGCTCTCATCATCGCCGTTAAATGCGCTAAAATTAAACATAGTCTTCAGCGCCTGCACATCCAGAATGCCGTACACACTGCCCATCACATGCCCCGACCTCTGGATAGGCACGGAAAACACCATGGCATTCAGGTTGTCAAAGGCGGTTCTCTGGGTGTACACGGCCTTCCGCTCACCCTGGATGGAGGCCTTGATGCCCGGAAAATCCTTCAGCCTGATATCAGGCCCTTCCAGCCCGTGGCCGTATATATCCACGGCCCCCACGCGGGTAAAGTTGTTGACCTCCGTCAGATAATGCACCTTGCGCGCCGTGCCCTCATTGCTCCACACCAGATCCCTGGCCACGTACTCCATGCTGGAAAAAATACCGGCAACCTTGCCATCCACGTACATGCTGTTCTGCCGCGTAATATCCAGAAGCTCTGTCTGCACGCTCTCCACCAGAAGCAGGGAAAGCCTGTCACGGAACATCAGCACCACACTCAGGGACACGGAAAGCAGCAGAACGCCCGCCAGCAGGATTCTCTGCATGGCCATCATCCGCCTCTTGCTCTTTTTAGTCATTGCCGTCACCTATCTTTCCCTCTGTCCCCTGTACCAGCCAGTTCATATCATGCAGAAGCCCCCTGTCCGAAAGGTTCTCCCCCGGCCACACCCTGAGTACGCCGCTCTGGTCGTAAACCGGCCCGTAAAAAACATCCCAGTTACCGTCAGCCAGCCTCTGCTGTGCATTCTGCACAATCTTCAGCTGCTGTTCATTCAGTATGCCCTCGCATACCGGGGCAATCCCCACCACCTGATTATCCACGCCCAGATAGTATTGGCGGCTGTGGAACCTGCCCTCGATGCAGTCCTTGATCAGCTTCACGTACAGCCTCTTCCAGTCCCACACCGCCGCCGTCAGCATGGTGCCGGGATGCTCCATCATGTTGTTATAATGATAGCCGATGCTCCTGACGCCCCGCTTGTCGGCCGCAAAAGAAATAGCATCACTGTTCTGATGATAGGTAATCACATCAATAGGAAACTCATCCATCAGCCTGTTGGCCACCGCTTTTTCCTTCTTGTTGTCATCCCAGGTGCCGGACCAGCGCACATGCACCACCGCCTCCGGCTTGACACTGCGCACCCCCAGCGTAAAGGCATTGATGCCGCGGATTACCTCCACGATAGGAATGGCCGCCACGTACCCCACATGCCCCGTCTTGGAATACAGCCCGGCCACCACGCCGCTCAGGTAGCGGGCCTGATACATCCTGCCGAAATAAGTGGACATATTCTCCCTTGTTTCCAGCCCCGACCCGTGAAAGAAATAGATATCGGGATGCTTGGCGGCCAGCGCCTTCATGCCGGCGCCATAGCCGAAGCTGGTGCCAAAAATCTCCCGGCAGCCCTCATTGATAAGCTCCTCACCGGCCGCCTCCACCTTGTCGTCGCTGATGTAGTCCTTGTAGTGAACCTGCACCCCCAGCTCCCTGGTGGCCGCCAGAAATCCCTTGTAATGAGCCTGGTTCCAGCCCCTGTCCATGATACTGCTGTCCAGAATAACCCCCACATGGTAAAGCCGCTTGTCCACGTCCACCTTTTCCGTATCCAGCACCGAATCATAATGCACCAGCGCAAAAATGCAGACGCAGGCCACCACGGCGATAATAATCCAAATCTGCTTCTGCAGCCATCCCTTCTCCATAGCGTGTCCCCCTTGCCCATTAATTGTTTGCTCTTAAAATTCTCTTGCAAAATGAGAAATTTATTATCGTTTTTTTTTTTTTTGAATTTGTTTAAATTTGTTTATCTTACTTATTACCCATTATATAAAATTTTTAAAAAAATTGCATCATTTTTCTCCACTACACACACTATTATACAATCTTTTTTGTCCATTTGTCCCTGCAATTCACGAAATATATTGTCATTTCACGAAATCGCGTCCGCCCTCAAAGGACACGACCAATTTCCCAGAAAAAAAACGCCCTTCCGCCGGGAAGCATCCCCGGCAAAAGGGCGTCAGAGCACCAAAAATATTACCTTGTCAGGCGGGGCATCAGCCCTTTGCCTTCACCTCCTGCAGGCTCGGGCCCATAATGCGCTTATAGGCCTCTACGCCCGGCTGGTTGAAGGCATCCACATCTGCCAGCTCGCCCTCATAGGCAACGGACAGGGCCAGCATGTAGAGAAGCTGTCCCAGGTTGTAGGCATCCAGCTTCGGCAGGGAGAACAGGGCGTTGAAGCGGTTGTTGGAAGCCAGCGCCTGTGCATTGGACTGGCGGGCCACCTCCAGCGCCTGGCTCATCCTCACGCCGGAAATATCAGCCAGCTTCTGAGCCTCCGGGAACACATTCGGGATTACATAGTCCTCGTCCCAGCTCTCAACGCGGATAAACTGGACAACCTTGTTCAGCTTGCCCTCCTGATGCTGCTGGGTCTGGGCGTGCATGTCGGTGGTTCCTACAGCCACAATAGGGGTCCTGCCGTAGAACACCTCGTTGCCCTCGCGGTCAACGGACTTGCCCAGTGACTCGGCCAGCAGCTGGATGTACCACTCGGATACGGATTTCAGGTAGTCGCCATACGGCATCATGACCTCCATATCGCGGCCGTACTTCTCGGCGGCGATATACTTGAGCACTGCGTTCAGAAGAGCAGGGTTCTCCCACACATCATCGCCCAGGCAGGCCTGATCCATATCCCTGGCGCCGTCCAAAAACGCCTTGATATCAAAGCCGCAGACAGCCGCCAGCACCAGGCCCACATCACAGAAGATGGAGAAGCGGCCGCCCACTCCGTCCGGCACGCTGTACTGCGGCCAGTTGTTCTCCATGGCCAGCTTTTTCAGCAGGGTCGGCTTCTCCTCGTTAGGGTCGGTAACAGCCACAACCTCAACCTCGATATCAGGGTTCTGCTTCAGGGCATCATAGATAACCATGAAATTGGACATGGTATCAAGGGTGCCGCCGGACTTGGAGATAACCATCAGGCTCACCACAAACCTGCGCTTCTTGTGGCTCAGGCAGACCTTGGCGCTCCTTGCCAGCTGGCGGATGATATCGCCGGTCCTTCTCGGGTCGATATTCTGGCCGCTGAAATAAATCTGCGGCAGGCCGTCACGCTCCTCGGTGCTCATGGAGTTCCAGAACTCGCCGCACTGCACGTCAAAGATTACCTTGTCCCCCAGATAGGAACCGCCGATGCCCAGGGAAACCACCGCATCAACCCGGTTCCTCACGGAATCGGTCAGCTCCTGCAGATGCGCCATGGAGGCAGGGCTGTTCAGATGGCCTTCCTCAACGTATGGCAGCTGGGAGAAATAAACCTTCTCAGGGGTGCCATCCTTGGAAAGATGGCCGCGGATTACGCCGTCCTTCCTCATGACCCTGATAGCCTCTGCGGCAGCCTTGATTTTGCCGGACAAAGCCTCCACATCGGCCTTTGTCACCTTGCCCTCGCCGACAAGATTATCATAGTCAAAGGAAAAACCGGATTTTAAAGTTAAGCTCATTAATATTACCTCCCTATAGAAATCACAAAAGATTACAATATCTATTATACTCGTTTTTCCTCTACATTGGTAGATATTTTTCCTGTTTATGCAACAAAAATATAATTGCATGAAAATTTACAGTGGTTGCAGTATTTTGCATAAGAAAATTTCCCCGCCGCCTGCACCATCACCGGGCGCTGAGAATTTCCCGCGCCTCCCGTTTCAGCTTCCGCAGGGTGTAGTAGTAGGCAATCGCCAGCGGCACGCAGGAGCCTATCCAGGCCGCAGGGCTGGCCATGGCCGCCCCCCAGAAGCCCAGCACGTTCACCAGCCCGATAGCCACCGCGGCGCGCATCACCAGCTCCATGATGCCGGCAAAGGTCGGCACGAAGCTCTTGCCCAGCCCCTGCAGGGTGTTCCTGTAGATGAACAGCAGGGCCAGAATCCAGTAGCACACCCCCGTGGTGGTCAGGTACACCTGCCCGTAGTCAATAACCTGCGGCTCCGCATCCCCCACGAACAGGAACATCAGCTGGGAGCCGAAGACGATGTTGAAGATGCCCACCAGAATGCTGAACGCCCCCGACATCAGGATGCACTGGTTCACGCCCTTCTTGATGCGCCCCAGTTTTCTGGCGCCGTAGTTCTGCGCCGTGTAGGCCGCCATGGCGATGCCAAAGGACATCATGGGCATCAGGGCGATAGTCTCCACCTTCTGGGCGGCCGCATAGGAGGCCACCGCCACAGGCCCCAGCCCGTTCAGCGCCACCTGCAGGATTACCGCGCCGATGGCGATGATGGAGGTCTGGAAGGCCATGGGCACCCCCACACGGATGTGCTGCCAGAGAAACTCCCCGTCCATCCGCCAGTCCCCGGCCTGAATCTTCAGCACCGGCACCCTGCGCCAGATGTAGAGCCACACGATCACGCCGCCCAGCGCCTGGGACACGATCATGGCCTCCGCCGCCCCGGGTATGCCCCACTCAAACACCAGCAGGAACAGAGGCTCCAGCAGGATATTGATGCACAGGGACGTGGCCAGGAACATGGTAGGATGGCGGCTGTCCCCAAGGGCGCGCAGGAGGTTCGCCCCCACGATGAACGCGCTGAAAAGCGGCGAGCCGCCCACCACGATGGAGATAAAGGCCTCCGCCCCGTCCAGAATATCCGGCGGCGTATCCATCAGCACCAGAATATCCCTGGCAAAATAAGCCCCGATAAAAGCCGTCACAAGGCTGGCCGTCATGGTCAGCACCACGCAGGCGGCGGCGCTCCGCCGCACCCCCTCGTAGTCCTTCGCCCCGAAGCGCTGTCCCGTGATGATCGTCAGCCCCGCCGTCAGGCCGATGATACAGCCCACCAGCAGAAACATCAGACAGCCGGTACAGCCCACCGCCGCCAGAGCCTCCACCCCCAGAAACCGCCCCACGATCAGCGTATCCACAAAGCCGTACAGCTGCTGGAAAATATTGCCTGCAATCAGCGGCAGGGTAAAAAACAGAATCAGCCGGGCCGGGCTTCCCTCCGTCATATCCTTGGTATTGCTATCCTTTTCCATCTTATCCCCCCATACATATCACTGCCGGGGCACCCGGACAGCCCACAGCTATTCCAGATACCTCGTAACCATAGAGCGGAGCTTCTCGCGCATGACGATGACGCTGTCCTCCAGCGCGCCGGTGGACGGCATCAGCTTATTGTAGTGAAAGCTCTGCCTGCGCCCGGTGCGAAAATCCGTCGGATAGGCCGTCACCTGGAAGCCCTCCTTCTCAAAATTCAGCACGGAGCGCTCCATGTGAAAGGCCGAGGTGACGAGCACGGGATGGGAAAGCCCCCTCTCCCGCAGAAGCCTGCCGCTAAAGGCCGCATTCTGCCTGGTGTTCAGGCTGTCCGGCTCCAGCAGGATATCCTGCTCCGGCACCCCCAGCCGCATCAGCTCCCGCCGGGCAATCACCGCCTCCGGCCCGCTGTCCTCATAGACCTGCCCCCCGGACACCAGCACCGGCACATGCAGCCTGCCATACAGCTCCGCCGCCGCCAGCAGGCGGCTGGCCGGCGAAGCGCAGAGATTGCCCAGCTCCCCCATGTTGGGCGTATCGGCCGTGGCGCCGCCCCCCAGCATGATGATGACATCACCGGCAGGCTCCGCCGGCTGGTCGTAGGCCCGCTCCAGACTCCCCATCAGCACGGAGGACACCAGCCCCGTGGACAGGAGATAAAAAACCCCCGACACCGCCAGAAGCGCCGCCGCCGCCCTTATCTCCCGCCTGCGCCACAGATACAGCGCCAAAAGCCAGAAGCACACAAAAAAAATCCCCGGCGGCAGTACAAAGCTCGCCCCGAATTTCAGCAGATAAATCACAAAATCCCTCCATAGCTCCCCCTGCGCCCCGCACAGGACATCGTTAAGCCATTATAAAATTATCGTAAAATTCCCGTTAAAAATTATTCTTTTGCAGGAATTTTACTTTTCCTGTAGAATTATGTATTATTATACCATAATGAATGAAGAATGTATGAAAAGAATTCAAAGGAGAGATTATCATGGCATTAATTCCTGCAAACGAGGTAAAAGCAAAGAACAAGGCAAACGGCAAGGGCGAGATCACCATCTGCCACATCCTCGGGGCTGAGCAGCTGGGCGGCAACGACATGTTTGCCAAGGTGACCATCCCGCCGGGCTGTTCCATCGGCTACCATGAGCATCACGGCAACACCGAAACCTACCACATCCTGCAGGGGGAGGCGCTCTACAGCGACAACGGCAGCGAGATGAAGCTCGGCGCCGGCACCACCACCTTCTGCCCTGATGGCGAGGGGCACGGCATCGAGAACTGCGGCACAGAGGACCTGGTGTTCATCGCCCTGATTACGAAGAGCATCTGACCCGGGGCGTCCCGCAGAAAAAACGGCAAACGGCAAACGGAAAATGACAGAGCTACGAGGTACATCACATGGACAAGTTCATTCCATCTGACCACCAGCTGAATAATCTTTATCAGAAAATTCTGGACAGTGCCGGCGTCAACATCTTCTGGAAGGACATCGACTCCCGCTTCATGGGGGCCAACAAGGCACAGCTGGATTTCCTGGGGCTCACCCTGGACGAGCTTATCGGCCATACGGTGGAGGAGCTGGGAGCCGTCAACTTCCAGTATCCGTCCCTGATTGACGACGCGGAAATACTGGCCGGCAAGACCGAAAAGCACGTCACCGGCAAGCTGCTGGACGCAGACGGCAGGCCGCGGGATGTCATAGTCAGCAAATCGCCGCTGATTATGGACGATGAGGTGGTCGGGATTATCGGCACCATTGAGGACATCACGGAAAAGTGCATACAGAGGGATATCATCGGCCAGCTGAGGGAAACCTTTTTCAACGTGCCCTCCGGCATCTGCGTCTACAGGTGGCTGGTCGACAGCCAGGATTACCAGCTTATCCAGGCCAATCCGGCCATTCTGGACATGCTGAACCTCACCGAGGCCGACATCGCCGGGAACAGCCAGCCCGACTCCGCCATCAAGGCCTGCCTGCATCCGGAGGATGCGTGGCAGATTTCCTATGCCATGAAAAAAATGCAGACCGGCACCCCGGCCATCACCTGCAACTGCCGCTTCTACCCGAAGGGGGAACGGAACTTCATCTGGCTGCAGGCCAAGGTAAAGTACGTACAGCACGACGCCGACACGGCGCTGGTGTACATGACCCTGACGGATATCAACGCCGAGAAGCGCAGTGAGCAGGCCCTGGCGGAATCCCAGCGGGCCTATCACGAGGTAGCCGGCGGCGCAGGGCTGGTGGTATGGCACTACGACATCGTCAACGGCGTCATGGAATTCCTTGACAACAACGTATCCAGGCGCGTCCAGCAGAAGCACTCCCTGCCTCAGAAGCTCTACGGGGCGCCCCGGAGCTTCGAGCACCATCTGGCGGAGGAAAGCCTTGAGGACTTCCGCCGGATGAACCAGTCCGTCCGGGCCGGCAAATCCGCCTCCTGCGACGTAAAGTTCAAGCAGTTTCCGGGCCAGCCGCCCCACTGGGAGCGCATCATCTACACCCTGCCCCGCAGCAGTACCGCCGATGTGCCGACGGACGCCTACGGCGTGGGCATGGACATCACGGCGGCAAAACTGCGCCAGCAGCAGTATGACAAGGAGCTGCAGATGCTGCACACCGCCATCAACACCAACCTCCTGTCCAAGTGCCACTTCGACCTGAACGACAACAAGCTGCTGGACTATCTGGCCAACTCGCCCCACGCCCTGAAGCTGTCCACGGGCATGAGCTACACGGCCTCTATGGAGGTTCTGCGGGAGCTGATTATCTCCCCGGAGGAACAGGAGATGGTGAGCAGGGAGCTGGACATGGAAAGCCTGATTCACAGGTACGTTACCCGCGACGGGGATTTCAGCATAGAGTACAGGCGTCACTGCGACGATTTGTCCCCTATCATGGTGGAGTGCAACATCAGCCTTTTCACCGGCAAGACCGGCCACATCGAATGCTTTGTCTACTTTTATGACATTACCAACAAATTCATCAACTACGTCATTTCGGACAAGCTGACGGAGCTGGGCTACATCAATGTTTCCATCGTCAACAACCTTACGGGTACCATGACCCTGTTCAGCAAGGAAACCGGCGTGATTGAGAACACCCCTGACAAGCCCCTTTTCTATGACGATGAGTTGTACAGGTTCATCTTGGAGGTATACCCTGAGAAGGCGCGGGCCGAGGAGCTTTTCGGCAGGATGTCCCTGGACTGCATCGTGGACCAGCTGGACCACATGTCCATGTATGACTTCTCCTATGACTTCCGCAACCCCGACGGCAGTGAGTGCAGGCGGCGGCTGCAGGCCTTTTACCTGGACAAGACCCGCACCAGCGTATTCATCATCCAGAGCGACGTGACCCAGCAGTATCTGGCGGAAAGGCGCCATCTGGAGGAGCTGGAGCAGGCCATCATGGAGGCCGACAAGGCCAACGAATCCAAATCCATCTTCCTGTCCGGCATCAGCCATGATATGCGCACGCCGCTGAACGGGATTCTTTCCTTTACCAATTTTGCCCTGAATACCACGGATGAGGAAAAAAAGACCGAATACCTCCACAAGATTAAGCACTCCGGTGAGCTGTTGCTGTCCCTGATTAACGACACGCTGAACCTTACCCGCATCGAAAGCGGCAAGGTCAAGGTCAGCCGCGAGTGGATTTCCGCCAAGGATATGATTGATGAAATCATCAGCAGTGTGTCCATGGCGGCCTCCGAGCGGAAAATCCTGCTGGAAATCCGGATGGATGAAGAACTGCCGCGGAATATTATCTCCGACAAGCTGAAGCTGCAGGAAATCCTGCTGAACCTTCTCAGCAATGCGGTGAAGTTCACCAAGCCGGAGGGCTCCATCAGGTTTGCCATACAGCTGATTGCCACGGATGATATGACCCCTGACGAGCTGGCACAGATAAAATCGCCGAACCAGAAGTGGGTGCGCATCATCGTTGCGGATACGGGGATAGGCATGAGCGCCGAGTTCCTGCCGAAGCTCTATGATGCCTTCTCGCAGGAGGAATCCCAGGAGGTGCAGAACCCTAACGGCACCGGGCTGGGGCTTTCCATCGTAAAGAAGTATATCGACATGCTGGGCGGGACTATCTCTGTAGAGAGCCAGCTGGGCCGCGGGACTACCTTTGAACTGCACATTCTGCTGGAGGAAAGCCTTGAGGCTGAGGAAAACTGGCACAAGGATGTAAAGGATTTTGACTTTAAGCATCTGCATGTACTGCTTGTGGAGGACAACCTTCTCAATCAGGAGATTGCCACCATGCTGTTACAGAGCAAGGGGGCAACGCTGGATGTTGCCAGCAACGGTGTGGAGGCGGTGAACACCTTTGAAAATGCGCCGGAGGGTACCTACCAGCTGATACTGATGGATATCCGCATGCCTGTTATGAACGGGTATCAGGCTACAGATAAAATCCGCAATTCCTATCACAAGGACGGGGCTGTGATTCCTATTATTGCCATGACTGCGGATGCCTATGATGAGGATATCAGGAAGTGTCTTGAGCATGGCATGAACAGCCATGTCAGCAAGCCGATTAATCCGGATAAGCTGTATGCGGAGATTGCGAATTTTTGCTGAGGTGGTGGCCGGACGTGCAGGTGCGTTAGAGGCTTGAATTGGTT
>NZ_JBJDWZ010000080.1:0-2701 GCF_051866355.1 Anaerovibrio sp.
TACGAAAAACTGAAATCTATTTAATATTGATTCGTCCCTGCGGAGCGGCATATTCCATGCCTATCACTCCATGCAGTTCTTCGGTGAGATAATTTTCCAGCGATTCTACATCAAGATAGCCGACGCTGTGGTATTCCAGTTTTGCTCCCGGCAGGCACAGTCCGGCATAGGTATCGCCGCCAATAGCCAGGTATTCCACAAGAGCGATGGTGTAGATAGCATCCATCTGGAAACTCCTGCCGCCTACCGTGTCGATAGTGACGCGGCCGCCGGGATTGGCCGGGGCATAGTAGCTGGAGGCCGGATACAGTTCGCCCTTTTCATAAGGCACACTTGTGTCAATGGTGTACCTTATGCCGGCAGTCTGAGGAAATGCCCCCATGGCTTCTGGTGTAAACGCTGTAGCCGCTTCCAGTATTTCCAGCAGCTTGCGGCCGGTAATTTTTACGACACACAGCTGATTGTTGTAAGGATTCATGCTGTACAGCGTGCCGCGGGTGATGTTGCCGGGAGCGATGCCGCTTCTGATGCTGCCGCCGTTGCAGATAGCGGCATCCACCGGTCCGTCCAGTACATTGGCTTTTTGGGCCTGCCACAGCAGGGCATCAGCGCAGAAGTCACCGGCATTTGTTTCCATCGTGCGCACACCGGGAACGCGGCTGGCATCAAGATTTACGAGGGAGGTGCCAACCACCTGCCCAAGACTGGCATTGACCTGATCCCGCACTGTCTGCATCAGCAGTTTTACGTCAGGCTTCTCCTGTCTATACTCACCGAAAGGCAGCATGTTTTCAGTCCATTTGCCATTTTCGTAGGTGATGCGCCCGATGTTGCGGGTGTAACAGCCTGTCTCCGCCAGCAGGGTGCTGCCGATGTAGCTGTTCTTTACCAGATGGTCATGCCCGTCAATAAAGATATCAATGCCAGCCACCTGCTCCGCTATATCCTCGGAGCGGCTGCCTGTGCAGTCCGACTCACTGCCCAGATGTCCGAGGGCGATAATCAGGTCACAGCCCTGCCGCTTCATCTCCTTCACGGCCTGTTCGGTGACACGCCGGAGCGGCTTGTCCTGCAGAAAGGTCAGGCCGTATACATTTTTGGGGGAGGTACTGGTGATGGTCTGGGGCGTGGTCAGGCCGACAATGCCGATTTTTACATCACCTTTCTGCAGGATAACATAAGGTCTGGCAAAGGTTTTGCCGGTAGCATCCACCAGAATATTGGCGGCAACATAAGGGAAAAGCGCTTCGGACATGAGCTGTTGCAGGACATCCTGCCCGTAGTCAAATTCGTGATTGCCGATAGCGGCGGCATCATAGCCGGCGGCATTCATAAACCGGATGGCTGACTGCCCCTTGCTGAAGTTTACCAGATTGTTGTCCTGAATGGCATCACCTGCATCCAGGAGCAGTACATCATACCCCTGTGCTTCCAGCTCGCATTTCAGGCTGGCAATCACGGCCATGCCGTTGTGGCCATCGCCGTATTCATCGTAGCCGTGGGTATCATTGGTGTGCAGGATGACCAGCCTGCTGAAATCTGCCGCCAGAACAGGCTGGCACAGCAGGAGCAGAATCAGCAGGGGAAAAAGTAATTTGCGTAACAGTTTCATAACTATCCTCCTTAGAATCAGTTTTTGCATCAACATGTGCTATCATTATACTACCTTTGACCGTACCAGGCAAAAGATGTTGTTGTGGATGCTATTGTGAAAATATTTTCAGAGCCTGATAACTTTGCCGCTGGCAGGCATGGTATATTAGAGGCAGGACTAAAGAAAAACATGGGAGTGACAGACATTATGGAAAAACTTTTGCAGAATGAGAACCTGACGATTGCTGTCAGTTCGCTGGGCGGAGCGCTCAGCTCTATCAGGGACAAGGATGGTACGGAATATCTGTGGCAGGGGGACAAAAAATATTGGAGCGGACAGGCTCCGGTTCTGTTTCCTATCTGTGGCAGCCTGCGCGACGACAAGGCAGTAATAGGCGGCAGTAAGGAAACGAACATGCCGCGCCACGGCATTGTAAGGAAAAAGGAATTCCTGCTGGAAAAGGCGGACGATAAAGAGGTGGTTTACAGCATTTCGGCCGATGAGGAAATGCTGGCAAAATATCCTTATGATTTCAAGCTCTCCATCAGCTACAGCCTGTCCGGCAAGAGCATCAATGTGAAGTACACCGTGGAAAATAACGGCAGTGAGGTGATGCCGTGCTTCCTGGGGGCGCATCCCGGCTTTAACTGCCCGCTGACAGAGGATACATCGTATGAGGACTACTATCTGGAGTTTGAACAGGAGGAAGACTGCACGGCAGCAGTAAATCTCCCGGATACGGGGCTGGTGGACAGGATTACGCGTCGTCCTTTCCTGAAAGGGCAGAAGCGTTTGCCGCTGGACTACAAATACTTTGAAATTGATGCGGTTACTCTGGACAAGCTGAAATCCCGCAAGGTGCGTCTGGCAACGGATAAGCATCAGAAGGGGATTGAGGTTGATTTTGCAGATTTCCCGTATCTCATTCTCTGGTCAACAGCCAACAAAAGCCCGTTTATTGCGCTGGAGCCGTGGAGCGGACTGTCAACCTGCACTGATGAAGGTGATGTATTTGAAGAAAAGGCCAATGTGGCTATGGTTGAGCCGCAGGGGAAAAAAGAGTTCAATTTAAGCATCAGTATTTTATAAAACACACTCAAGAAAAAA
>NZ_JBJDWZ010000081.1:0-15062 GCF_051866355.1 Anaerovibrio sp.
CAGGCTGTTATCACTGGCCAACGCCCTGAAGGGCACCAGCTACAAAAGCCCGGAGATAATCAGGCTCAATACGCTGGACGGCAGCTTTTTCAGCAGCATCAAGAACGATATCTCCATGCATTTTAATGATACCTGTCTGATACTGATAGAGCACCAGTCTACGATAAACAGGAACATGCCTCTCCGGCTATTGAATTACGTGAATGAGCTGTACAGAAGATTTATACATCCTCTCTACAGAAAGATTTACGAAAGAACACTCATCAGGCTGCCTGCACCTGAATTCCATGTATTTTACGACGGTGAGCAGAAGGACTTTGACTATGAGCGGCTCAGGCTGAGTGACGCCTTTATCCAGCCCGGCAATGATTTAGAGCTTGTTGTCCATTGCCACAATCTCAACATCGGCATGAGCCGAAACCTGAAGCGTCAGTGCCGTCCCCTGTGGGAATACAGCATTTTCTCCGGCCAGTTCAAGAAATACAGACGTCAAAAAATGAGTATCCCCGCGGCCACACAGAAGGCTATAGATTTCTGCCGCAGGCACAACATAATGTCCGACTATTTGAAACGCAACGAAAGCGAGGTTATCGATATGTTTGGGTTTGAATGGAATGAAAAAGAGGAACGCGAAGCACTGCTGGAGGCGGGCGAAGCTCGCGGAAAAATTGCCAGCTTGCGCGAATTGCTTGCAAAAGGGCTCATTTCCATGGATGCCTTAAAGTCCTCCGGACTTTATTCCACAGAAGAATTAACCGCCATCTCCAAGCCGTAACCAACATAAATAAATTTTATGACTGCTCAACAGCCGCATCCTGCGGCTGTTTTTTGTACCATTTCCCACAGGAGCAAGGACATCCGATAGAAACCAAATCGTCACGAATAAATATAATCCCTATGACCAGAAACTATTTTTATAAGTCCATTAGAAAAGCCCCTGCGCCGTAGCGCAGAGGCTTTTCCGTTTGTTAGGGATTTATAGGGAGTTATAGGAAAGCTTTAATCGGTTAGGGATCAATCAAAGCAAACCTTACGAGGATTCAAAATGTTGTTAGGGTCAAAGGCTCTCTTGATGCCGCGCATGATTTCAACAGCGGCCGGAGCAAGGTCTTCCTTCAGGTACGGCTTCTTGGCAAAGCCAATGCCATGCTCGCCGGATACCTTGCCATCCATGGTACGTGCCTTGGCATACATCTTCTCCATGGTAGCGTTGAGCACCTTCTCCCATGCTTCCTCATCCAGATCATCACGAAGGATGTAAACATGGAGGTTGCCGTCACCGGCATGGCCGAAGCTCTTGATGCGTACCTTCATCTCATCCTGCAAAGCATGTACATACTCTACGAACTCGTTTACCTTGCTGCGAGGCACAACAACGTCTACCTCGTCCATCATGGTAGTGGAGCCGCTGATAGCCTGCAGGAAGGAGCCTCTGGTCTTCCAGATGGCATCGGCACGCTCATCGGTATCGGCAATCAATACATCGATGGCCCCCTGCTCAAGACAGAGCTGGGCAACTGCATCATAGTCCTTGGCAATATCCTCGGCGTTGTTGCCATCGAACTTCAGCAGCAGATAGGCATCTGCCTGATTGTCCGGGAAGCTCCTGCCCAGGAATTTCTCTGCGTCCATGATAACCTCGCGCTCCATGAACTCGATAGCGGTCGGAGTAGCCTTGGACTTTACAATGAGTGGCACAGTGCGGATGGCCTGCGCCAGAGTAGGGAACGGTACCAGCAGGCTGACAGCCTTCTGAGGCAGAGGCAGCAGCTTCAGGATAGCCTTGGTAACAAATGCCAGGGTACCCTCGGAACCGATAATCATATCCTTCAAATCGTAGCCGGAGCTGTTCTTTACAACCTTGCCGCCTACTTCCATGATAGTGCCGTCAGCCAGGACAATCTCCAGACCGCGCACGAAATCACGGGTTACACCATACTTCACGGCGCGCATGCCGCCTGCGTTGGTGCTGATGTTGCCGCCGATGGTAGCGGTCTTCTCGCCCGGATCAGGCGGATAGAACAAGCCCTTCGGCTCAACATACTGGTAAATCTCCATCAGCAGCACGCCCGGCTCCAAAGTCAGGGTGAGGTTTTCCTCATCCAGCTCCAGGAAGTGGTTCATGAGCGTGGTATCAATCATGATGCCATGCTCCACAGCAACGGATGCGCCTACCAGGCCGGTACCTGCACCACGCGGGGTAACAGCTATATGCTCCTTGTTGGCATACTTCAACACGCCGGAAATTTCCTCAGCAGATGTAGCGCGTACAACCAGGTCCGGATAGGACGGGGTTGCAGTCAGCTCATCATGGCTGTATTCCTCATTTATCTCATCTGCCCAAAGAATGCGCTCACGAGGCACAATCTTTGCAACTTCAGCTAAATCCTGCTCAGTAAGTTTCTTGTACTCGCTCATGCCAAAGCCCCTCCCTGCTTAATCTTCTCAATCAGCTGCGGTACGATCTCATAAATATCGCCAACCAGGGCGTAGTTCGCTACCTTGAAGATAGGAGCCTCCGGGTCGGAGTTGATAGCTACCACCTGCTCGGAGTTATTCATACCTGCTACGAACTGGATTGCACCATGCACACCGCAGGTAATAATCAGCTTCGGACGTACGGTACGGCCGGACAAGCCAATCTGGCGGTTGGCATCCAGCCAGCCTGCCTCTGCCAGAGGTCTGGTGCAGGCGATATCGCCGCCCAGGGCATCCGCCAGCTGACGAATCATATCCAGATCCTCCACCTTCTTCACGCCGCGGCCTGCTACGACCAGCACATCGGCGCTCTCGATGGTCTTTACCTTCTCCTTCTTGACGATGCCGAGTACCTCCATGCGAGCCTTCAGCTTGTCAGCAGGAACCTCCATATTTACGATTTCGCCCTGCGGCTCGGCAGAACGCTCAGGTGCATTCATAATCTTATAGCGCACAGTTGCCAGCTGCGGACGGGTGTTAGTGGTGAGAATCTCCGCCATGATGTTGCCGCCGAAGGCCGGACGAATCTGTACCAGGTCAGTGTTGTCATGCATCTCAAGAATGGTGCAGTCCGCGGTGAGGCCGGTCTTGAAGCGGGCGGCAATTCTCGGTGCCAGCTGACGGCCTACAGGGGTCGCGCCTACCAGAATAGAGGAAGGCTTCACCTCGTTGATATACTGCTCAAAGGCAGCGGTATAGCTCTCAATCTTGAAATCCTTCAACTCAGGGGCATCCACAACATAAACCTTGTCTACGCCGTAGTGCAAAAGCTCCTGTGCCTTGTCACCGATGTTGCTGCCCAGGAACAGTGCCTGTACAGGATGGTTAATCTTGTCAGCCAGCTCCCGTGCCTTGCCAAGAAGCTCCAGTGTAACAGGATGAATTTCACCCTCCACATGGTCCACATATACGGTAATGCCCTTCCAGAGGCTCTTGTCCACCTTCGGGCCAACTTCTTCCTCAACAAATTCCATGGCGCCCGGCTGGCCCTTCTTTACGCACAGTTTGCACAGCTTGCAGGCGGCATTGATTTCCAGCTTGCCATTGTTGTCCTCCAGAGCCTTGAATGGGCAGAGGGCCACCATGGCAGCGATATCTGTTACTTTATCCTGATGAACTATCAGTTTTCCCATTTCGCATTATCTCCTTTTCTGGTCGAAATTCTAATACACACTTTTCCTGCCAAATCAGGAAATAAATTTCAGCTGCTTCAGCTTGCTGTGCAGCTTGTCAGCCAGCTCGGCACCAGTCCCGGTCCAGGTTTCCTGTTCCTTGTCGGAAACCGGCGGGAATATGCGCTGTACCTGGGTTGCTGAACCAGAAAGTCCATAATGATCCTTGTCCTGATCGTCCATATCCTTCAGGCCGTATACGGCAATCTCGCGCTTCTCGGTTGCCTTCTGCAGCTTGTAGGACGGGAGACGCGGCTGAAGAATGTCCTTCTTTACGGTGATAAGGCAAGGGAACTGAACCTTCAGCTGCTCAAACTCGTGAGCCATCTCCATATCAACGTAAACCGCACCATCCTCAACCTTGTCAATTTTGGCCACGTTGCACACGCAAGGAATATCCAGAGCCTCGGAAACCTCCGGACCTACCTGGGCCGTATCGCCGTCGGTGGTCTGCAGGCCGCAGATGATGATGTCAAAATTGCCCATCTTCTTGATGCCCTGTGCCAGCGTGTAGCTGGTAGCCAATACATCAGCGCCGCCAAATGCCCTGTCGGAGAGCAGTGCGCCCTCATCGGCGCCCATGGCAAAAGCCTCACGGATAATCGCAGAAGCTGGTGGCGGTCCCATGGTAATTACACTCACTCGGCCGCCGTACTGCTCCTTCAGCTTCATGCCGCACTCCAGGGCATACAAGTCGTAAGGGTTCATCTTGCTGTCTGCGCCATTGCGCTTCAGCACGCCGGTAACAGGGTCAACCTCTACCTTATTGGAGCCTGGAACCTGCTTAATACAAACCAAAATTTCCATATCGAATTTCCCCCAATAGCATCGCTCTTCTAAAAAAACACTTCTTCTACTTAATACCGTCAGCTGCACTTTCCCCTCAGCACAGTATAACTATATTAAATGATAACATAATTATAGCATATATGCAGCCGACGGTACATCATTAACCTTTTAATCCTGCAAAAAAATTACAGCTTTTCGGCCAGCAAATCAGCAATATGCTTGGTCTGAATACCGGTCTCGGCCTTGTCCAGGCCACCGCCAATCTGCATCATGCAGGCAGGACATGCCACAACAGCAGTGGTTGCCCCGGTGTCCTTGATATTCTTTACCTTTTCATTCAGCATCGGGATGGAAACCTCCTGATACTTCATACCAAAGGAACCAGCCATGCCGCAGCACTTGTCGCAGTTGTGCATCTCCACCAGCTCAACGCCAGGCGTTGCATCGATCAGCGCCCTCGGCTCCTCGAAGATGCCCAGGCCGCGCTTCATGTGGCAGGAATCATGGTAGGTAACCTTCTCGCCGCCCTTGGCATGAACCAGACGGCCGGTCTTTTCATATTCCTGAGCCACGAACCTGGAGAACTCGCATACCTTGCTGCAGAAGGCCTTTGCCCTTGCCTTCCACTCCGGATCGTTCTCAAAGAGCTTCATGTAGGTTTCCTCAAGGGTTTCCGTACAGGTAGGGCAGGCGGACAGAATCACATCTGCGCCGGTCTTTTCAAAGGCGGCGATATTCTTCTTGGCAGTTTCCTTGCCTGCCTCCCTATCACCGATACCCAGAATCGGCTTGCCACAGCAGGCCTGCTCCATAGGGTACACAACCTCCATGCCCAGGCTCTGGAGAACCCGCACCACATTCTCACTGGTATCAGCAAACACGAAGTCCATGTTGCAGCCGCTGAAGTAAGCAACCTTCTTCTTCGGCTTGGACGGATTCTTCTTCATCAGGCGCTCAACCCTGTCACGGAACGGCTCGCTGGCAATGGTCGGCAGGCTTCTGCCCTTGGTCATTTCCTCCATGAAGAGAGGCAGATGACGGATGAACTTGCCCTTCTTGAACGGAGCCTGACCGATAGCACCGGCCTTCAAAAGCAGTCTGTGGAACAGGCCGCGGTCGTTCAGCACCATGTTGAACATGGTCTTGTCCATGCCCGGCGCACCATGCTTCTGCACATAGCGGCTGCGCAGCTCGTCAATGATATCAGGGATTGGAATCTTGCCCGGACATACAGTAGTACACTTGCGGCAGCCAATGCACAGGTCACTGAACTGGGCAAAGGTCTCTACACCGTTAAAGAGGCCGGTGAGGATTGCGCCGATACCGCCGGAATAGATGTGGCCGTATACGTGCCCGCCTACCAGCGTCCAGATAGGGCATACATTCAGGCAGGATGCGCAGCGCACGCACTGATAGGCCTGCTGGAACACAGGGTCCTTGGCAGCCTCAAGGCGGCCATTGTCCAGAATAATAACATACTGCTTGCGGTCTTCCTCCACCACCTTGCCCTGGTCATTCTTGTAGATAACCTTGGTAGGGCCGTCAACCATAGTCATGTAGCTGGTCATGCGCTGGCAGGTACCATTGCGCGGCAGCAGGCGGAGAATCTTGGCCGCATCCTCGGTGGTCGGAATCAGCTTCTCATAGCCGATGAGCACTACGTGAATTCTCGGCAGGGTAGTTACCAGGCGGGCGTTGCCCTCGTTGGTAACAAGACCGATGGCGCCGTTCTCGGCAATACCGAAGTTGGCACCGGTGATGCCCATGTCAGCCTGCAGGAACTCCTGACGGAGATTCTTGCGCGCCAGCTGAATCATGTTCGGGATGTCCTCCCCCGGCACGTCAATGTGCAGCTCCTGCTCGAACATCTCCGCGCACTGATAGCGGTTCAGATGGATGGCCGGCATAACCATGTGGGACGGCTTCTGCCCCTTGATGGCAATCATCCACTCGCCCAGGTCAGTTTCCTTGACGCGGATATCATGCTCGCCAAAGCACTCGTTGAGGTGGATTTCCTCCGATGCCATAGACTTGGACTTTACAACGCGCTTTACGTTGTTCTCCTTGCAAATCTTAATGAGGTATTCCTTTACCGCATCGCCGTCCTTGGCGCGGAATACCTGGGCGCCCCTCTTTTTGAGGCTTGCCTCGAATTGGTCAGCCAGCTGGTTGATGTGCTGTACTGCCTCATGCTTCATGGAACGGAGATCCTCGCGGAGCCCCTCGATATCCTGTCCCTTGTAAGCGTTCAGACGGGAGCCAGGGTACTGCTCTGCAAACTTGGACAGAGCGCCCTGCATGATGTCGTCCTTGAGTTTTGCCTGTATTTCCTGTTTCAGATTACGCTCTGCCATGATTAGTTACCCTCCTCAAAATTTTCTACTGCAATAATCAGGAGCTTGTTTGGCCCATGCACGCCCAGGCTCAGCACGCGCTCGATATCTGCGGTGCGGCTAGGGCCTGTAACAAAGCCAAGGTAGCCTTTATCAAAAACATGACCGATAATCTTGCAAGCAACGCTTACATTCTCTACAACGTAATTCGCATTTACAAAAACGATGTTTACATAAGGTAGCATAGTGGCAACACGAGCCTCATAGGAATAGTTGTCCACGCACAGGCTGCCGGTTTCCGCCACGCAGAACTCAGCAGTGGAAATGCCGATATCAGCAGTAGCGCGATGCTCATAGATATCGAACTTGTCCGTATAAACAGCCGTACCGCCCTCGGCAATCCTGTCATAAATCCCCTTCAGGGCAGGATTCTCATCACCGCCAACAGCCATGATACCGCCGGTGGTACGCTCAGCATACTCCTTCAACAGCTCCTTGAGCTTTGCCTCGCCCTCGGCAAAGTCCTTTACCCGGTAGACCTCTGCGGCCGCAGCCTTTGCATTGGTCTCAAAGTCATTCCAGTACTCAGCTTTCACAAGGCCCTCCCCAAAGGCCTGCTTTGCCCAATCACGGCATACCTTTTCCATAAATAACTCTCCTTTTACCTAAACATTCTCATACACCTTTGATTTAATAGTCATAAATCGTACAACATAATTACATTGGTTATAAAATACTCTCACAAATTCCTATCCCGCCAAAGATACAATCTGTAATTTGTACAATGAATTTTTAACACCTCCATTAAACCATACAATACGAACTTTGTCAACAATAAATCCAAATAATCCTTTTACACACCGACTTTTGTCTTGTTTTTTCAATCGCGAAAAAAAATCCTAAAAATTTTTCAACTCCAAGCAGGATTTTTAATTGTTTTGTCGAATAGTAAGTAGTGCCAAAGATATTGTGGGTGACATAATTGTTTGATAAATTTGTTCACTCATTTCTGTACAGATGTGCAATGTTATAAAGGGGTTTTTGTTATGGCGTTGATAAAAGGAAAAACATTAGTCGAGCAGACAACAGAAAAGATTATCGACTATATTACTGAAAACAAAATGCAGCCTGGTCAGCAGCTGCCAACCGAAGCGGAGTTTACCGCAGAGCTGAATGTCAGCCGCGGTACGCTGCGGGATGCCTTCAAGGTGCTCATTGCCCGGAATATTCTGGAAGCCCGGCAGGGATCGGGAACCTTCATTGCGGAAAATATGGGCATACCTGATGATCCGCTGGGACTTACCTTCATCTATGACGATGATGCCCTGGCGCTGGACATGCTGGATGTGCGGCTGATGCTGGAACCTACTATTGCCGGTATGGCAGCTCTCAACGCTACACCGGCACAGAAGCAGCAGCTGCATGAGCTGACAAAGACCCTTGCCCGGCATATTGCGGATAATTCCTCCTATGCCGAGGACGATGGACGCTTCCATCAGCTGATTGCCGAAGCCAGTGGCAACCGCGTCATTGGCAATCTTACCCATATCCTGTTTTCTTCCATATATAAGAACATCGAGCTTACCCTGAATGTGCAGAAGGAGAGCAATACTCTTTTCTACCACAGAAAGATACTGAATGCTATCAACAACGGGGATGCGGCGGCGGCCAGCATGTACATGAGCATGCACCTGTGCCTGCTGAAGGACTTCATGCTTGACAAGTATTCCAAGGATAAGCAGTCCTGACGGGCTTTGCCGAAGGTGTTCCTATGCGCTGAAAGATTATAGGATGTTTAAGTAACGAATTTTTTATTTTTTTAATCTCACGAAGGACTGTCCCTAAAGATGAGAGATTTTACTTTTGAATGAAATGCTAGGAGATGAATGTTGTGTTAGCTATAATTGCTGCAATTCCTATTATTCTCACTATTATCCTCACAGTAGGGCTCAATGTTCCGGCGAAAAAGGCTCTGCCTATGGCGTGGGCTGCCTGCGCCATTATCGGCCTGGGCTACTGGGGCATGGACGTTACCCATGTAGCCGCCTACACCATTACCGGCTTTCTCGGTTCCATTGATACCCTGCTGATCATCTTTGGTGCTATCCTCCTGATGAACATGCTGAACGAAGCAGGCGCCATGCGCCGCATCGAGGCCATGTTCAACGGCATCACCGAAGATGCCCGCATCCAGCTGATTATCGTAGGCTTTGCCTTTGCAGCCTTCATCGAGGGTGCTGCCGGCTTTGGTACACCGGCAGCCATCTGCGCACCGCTGGTTATCGGCCTGGGCGCACCTCCGATGGCTGCTGCGCTGGCCTGCCTCATGTTTAACTCCACCCCTGTGCCTTTTGGTGCAGCCGGTACTCCGACCAACTCCGCCGCTGAAATCATCAAGGACGTGCTGCCGGCCATCGGCGTTACCGACCTGGGTGCCTTCAAGCAGGACTTGTCCTTTATCTCTACCATCGGCATGTGCATCGGTTCCCTTGTCATCATCTGGCTGGTAATCGGCGTTGTCTGCATGAAGTTTGGCAAGAACAAGTCTTTCTCCGATGTGTTCCCGGTGGTTCCGTTCTGCCTGTTCACCTCTATCGTGTTCAGCTGTGTTTCCATTCCGGTTGCCAAGATTATGGGCGCTGAGCTCACCTCACTGGTAGCCGCTGCCGTAACCATCTTTGCTACCATCGGGGCCGCCAAGGCCGGTTTCCTGATGCCGAAGGAGGTTTGGCGCTTCCCTGGCACCGAAATCAAGAAGGATGCCAAGAAGCAGGATGTGCAGCATTCCATGTCGCTTTTGAAGGCCTGGACCCCTTACCTGCTTGTTACCCTGTGGCTGGTAGTGACCCGTGTACCGCAGTTCGGCATCAAGCCTCTCATGGGCTCCTTCCCTATTTCCCTGACCAGCATCATGGGCGTTGATGGTGCCAGCTTCACGCTCAAGTGGCTGAACAACCCTGGCCTGTTCCCATTCATTCTGGTTGTATTCATCGGCTTTGGCATGTATGGCCTCAGCGGTGCCCAGATAAAGAACGTGCTGCACAGATCCTACAAGCAGCTGGTAGGCGCCACCATCGCATTGCTCTTCGGCTTTGCAATGGTTTACCTGTTCCGCTATTCCAACGCCAATGCCTGCGGCTATGATTCCATGCTGGTGGCTATGGCAAAGGGCATGGCTGACCTGGCCGGTGCCAACTACTTCTACATTGCTCCTGTTATCGGTTCTGTCGGTGCCTTCATGTTCGGTTCCAACACCGTATCCAACATCATGTTTGCACCGCTGCAGTTCGCTACCGCAGACATCCTGAGCATTCCTCACATTGTCATCGTTGCCCTCCAGAATCAGGGCGGCGCTATCGGCAACATGGTCTGCATCAACAACATCGTAGCAGTCTGCGCTACCACCGGTATTGTAGGTGCCGAGGGCAAGATACTGAAAACCACGGTAGGCCCTTGGTTTGTATACTACCTGATTGTCATTGGCGTAATGGTACTGCTGATGAACCTTGGCATAGCAGGCTGAAGCAATATCGGCATAGTTTCATACTGATGTGAAATCCCTGTGGCAGAGGATGTGCGCAAGCCATCCTTGCCGCAGGCAGCAAAAAAGCTCACAAGCCAGCACTTATTTGCTAGTTTGTGAGCTTTTCTTGTGCCCTGAAAAAGTTGTAGACCGCTTCCGCTGACGGCCTGTTCATACCGTCAAGGGAGGCCATTTCCTCTGCCGGGGCTTCCTTTATCCTGTCTATGCTGCCATAATGCTCATACAAAAGCTGCCGCCTCTTGGGCCCGATGCCCTCAATATGGTCAAGGATGGAAGCCAGATTGCGCCTGCCCCGGAGCTTTCTGTGATAGGTAATGGCAAAGCGGTGTGCCTCATCGCGGATGCGCTGAATGAGGAACAAGGCCTGGCTGTCGCGGGGGAGAATCACCGGCTCCGTACAGCCTTCGCAGAATACCTCTTCCTCCCGCTTGGCAAGCCCCACCACCGGCACATCCAGATGGCCTGCCCCGCGGATGATTTCCAATGCCGAGCTGAGCTGCCCCTTGCCACCGTCAATGACAATCAAATCCGGCAGCTCCGCCTCAGACGCTCCGTACCGCCGCATGGTAACCTCCCGCATGGACTTGAAATCATCCGGCTTGCCCTCGGCGCTCCTGATTTTAAAGCGGCGGTAGTCCGATTTTTTCGCCGTGCCACCCTCAAAAACCACCATGGAGGCCACTGTTTCCGAGCCCTGATTATGGGAAATATCAAAGCACTCCATGCGATAGGGCGGCACCGCCAGCCCCAGGTATTCTCCCAGCTCCTCCACCGCCCCGATGGTCTGGGCATGTACCCTTTCCTGTATGGCAAGCTCATCCTCACGGGGCTTCGACACCAGCTTCTGCATCTCTGACAGCTTCTGCACCGCCAAAAGCTGATCCCTGAGCCTTGCCGCCAGCTCAAACTCCAGCGCCTCTGCCGCTTTTTCCATCTGGGCTTTCAGCTCCACCTCCACCTGCTTTGTCCTGCCGTCCAGAAACAGGCACACCCTCCGTATCATGCTCCTGTACTCCTCACGGCTTACCCTGCCAATACAGGGCGCAAGGCACCGCCTGATGTGATATTCCAGACAGGATTGCCCCTGCCGGATATTGCGGCAGGAACGCAGGGGGAACATCCTCTTTAACAGCTTGAGGCAGTCCTTCAGCGCACCGACATCCGTATAGGGGCCAAAATACCGTGAACCATCCCTGACAAACCTTCTGGTGATAAATACCCGCGGAAAATCCTCCCTGGTAGTCACCTTGAGGTATGGATACATCTTGTCATCCTTCAGGCTGATGTTGTATTTGGGACGATATTTTTTTATCAGCTTGCACTCTAAAATCAGCGCCTCAACCTCGGTGCCGGTCATAATGATGTCAAAATCGGCTATCCGCGCCACCATGGCCTTTACCTTGGCTGAATGGCCGCGATTCTGCTGAAAATACTGGCTGACGCGGTTTTTCAGCACAACGGCCTTGCCAACATAGATGATGGTGCCGGCGGCATCCTTCATGATGTATACACCGGGGCTGTTGGGGAGCAGTGTCAGTTTTTCTGCTATATTGTCATTCACGCTAATCCTCCTTTGCCCTGCGCATCCACATACTCCATGCACATCAGGTTCATATTCCCTATTATTCTTCCCTGCGGCCGCTTCCTGCAGACATGCAGAAAACGGCACGTCCCGCGCTGTGCCAAAAGCCTATGCCAGCAGAGGCTTGAGGAATTTGCCTGTATAGGAAGCCGGCACCTGCACAATTTCCTCCGGCGTGCCCTGGGCAACAATCGTGCCGCCCTTATCGCCGCCCTCCGGCCCCAGGTCGATGATGTAATCTGCGCTTTTTATCACATCCAGATTGTGTTCTATTACAGCTACAGAATCACCGCCATCCACCAGACGCTGCAGAATCCCCAGCAGCTTGTGAACATCTGCCATGTGCAGGCCGGTAGTTGGCTCATCCAGAATATACAGGGTCTTGCCCGTGGAACGGCGCGAAAGCTCCGTCGCCAGCTTGACGCGCTGTGCCTCGCCGCCTGACAGGGTGGTAGCCGGCTGTCCCAGCTTGACATATCCCAGCCCCACATCCTGCAGAACCTGCAGCTTGCTGGCAATTCTCGGCACATTTTTAAAGAATTCCACCGCTTCCTCTATGGTCATGTTCAATACATCAGCAATGGACTTCCCCTTGTATTTCACCTCAAGGGTTTCGCGGTTGTACCTGGCACCGCCGCACACCTCGCAGGGTACGTATACATCCGATAAAAAGTGCATTTCTATCTTGATAATGCCGTCCCCCTTGCAGGTCTCACAGCGTCCGCCACGCACGTTGAAGCTGAAACGCCCCGGCTTGTAGCCGCGCATCTTAGCCTCGGAGCATTGGCTGAACAGGGTGCGTATCAAATCAAATATCCCTGTATAGGTGGCAGGGTTGGAACGCGGCGTGCGGCCAATCGGCGACTGGTCGATATTTATTACCTTGTCCACATTCTCTATGCCCGCCAGCTTTTTGAACCTGCCGGGACGCCCCTTGGCGCGGTACAGCTTCGACGCCACGGCCTTGTAGAGAATCTCGTTAATCAGCGTGCTTTTGCCGGAGCCTGATACCCCTGTAATCACCGTAAATACTCCCAGCGGCAGTTTCAGGTGCACATCCTTCAGATTGTTTTCTGACGCACCGATGACTTCCAGAAATCTGCCGTTGCCGCCGCGCCTCACCTCCGGCACGGGGATAGCCATCCGCTGGCTGAGATACTGCCCTGTTATGGATTCCGGCACCTGCATGATTTCCTCCGCCGTGCCCTGCGCCACCACATAGCCGCCCTCTGCACCGGCTCCCGGCCCGATATCCACAATATGATCCGCCGCCCGCATGGTGTCCTCATCATGCTCCACCACCAGCAGGGTATTGCCCATGTTCCTCAGATTCTGCAGTGCTTCCAGCAGCTTGTTGTTGTCCCGCTGATGCAGTCCGATGCTGGGCTCATCAAGGATGTACAGCACACCCACAAGGCCGGAGCCGATCTGGGTAGCCAGCCTGATGCGCTGGGCCTCGCCGCCGGACAAGGTGCCTGCCGCCCTGGACAGGGTAAGGTACTCCAGGCCTACCGTCACAAGAAAGCCCAGCCTTGCATTGATTTCCTTCAGGACCTGCCTGCCTATGGTTCTCTCCCTGTCGGACATATCTGCCTGCTGGAAAAAATCGCGGCAATCCCGCACGGTCATATCAGTGACCTGCCGGATGTTCCTGCCGCCTATGGTGACAGCCAGCACCTCCGGCTTCAGCCTCGCCCCCTGGCATTCCGGACAAAGGCTGATGCTCATGTAGTTTTCGTATTCCTCCCGCATCATATCCGAATCAGATTCCTTGTAGCGCCGCTCTAACAGGGGCATGATTCCCTCAAAGGGGCCGTTGTGAATCTTGTAGATGCCAAACATATTCTCATAGCCGAAATCATATCGTTCTTCACCGGTGCCGTACAGCAGCAGTTCCTGTACCTTGTCAGACAGCTCCTGCCACGGCGTATCCAGACTGTATCCGTGCTTTTCCAGCACCGCCCGCATCTGGCACATGGAATAGGACTTCGTGTTGCTGGACAGGGGCGCAACCGCGCCCTGGGCTATGCTCAGGGACTTGTCCGGCAGAACCAGCTCCATATCCAGCTTCATCTGACTGCCCAGCCCGCTGCATACAGGACAGGCCCCGAAAGGACTGTTAAAGGAAAACATCCGCGGCGTAATCTCCGGCAGGCTGATGCCGCAGTCCTCGCAGGCAAAATTCTGGCTGAACATCATGAGCTCACCGTCCACTATCTGGACATAGGCTACCCCCTGCCCCATATTCAGGGCCGTTTCCATGGATTCCGCCAGCCTGGCACGGATTTCCTCACGGATAATCACCCTGTCCACGATAACCTCGATGGTGTGCTTTTTATTCTTCTCCAGCAGGATTTCCTCACCGGCATCCCGCATCTCGCCATCAACCCGCAGGCGGGTATACCCCTCCTTGCGAATGTGCTCCAAAAGCTTTTTATGCTCACCCTTTTTGCCGCGGACAGCCTGCGCCATCACCAAGAGCTTCGTCCTTTCCGGCAGCTGCAGCAGCTGGTCCAGCATCTGGTCAATAGACTGCTGATTGACCGGCTTGCCGCACTTCGGGCAGTGGGGATGCCCCACACGGGCAAACAGCAGGCGGAGATAGTCATAAATCTCAGTTACGGTGCCCACTGTTGAACGAGGGTTGCGGCTGGTGGTCTTCTGGTCGATGGAAATCGCCGGTGAAAGGCCCTCTATATAGTCCACATCCGGCTTGTCCATCTGCCCCAGGAACTGCCTTGCATACGAGGACAGGGACTCCATATAGCGTCTCTGTCCCTCTGCATAAATCGTATCAAAGGCCAGCGATGATTTGCCGGAGCCGCTCAAGCCCGTAATCACCACCAGCTTGTCCCTGGGTATGTCCAGATTGATATTCTTCAAATTGTGTTGTCTTGCACCGCGAATTCTTATATACTTATCCATGTGACGCCCTCATCCATATACATCTATTCAGCACAGCCCCGTGATTTTTACCATATGGCCGCTTCTGGTGATATTTTATCACCAAACATACATACAGCGCAAGTGTTTTTATATAAAAATCCGCCCCGTATAAAAACGCAATCGAGTAGGAGGGAAATTCTATAGAATCTCCCGACCTCTCACACCACCGTGCGTACCGTTCGGTACACGGCGGTTCTCTAGTTTTCATAAATTTGCAG
>NZ_JBJDWZ010000082.1:0-1145 GCF_051866355.1 Anaerovibrio sp.
TTTTTGCGGCATGCCGCAGTTCGTCCTCCGTATGGGTCGCCATGAGGGCGGCCCGGAGCATGGCATGGTTTTTTGCCACGGTAGGGTAGCGGATGGCGGAGATATAGATATTTTTTTGCCGCAGGGCGGTGGCGGCCTTGAGGGCCAGTTCCTCATCGTGGAGGACGATGGGCACAATGGCAGTTTCGCTGTCAGCCTCAATGCCATGCTCCTGCAACGCCTGACAGAAAACGCGGGTATTTTTTTGCAGTTTCTGTGCCATTTCCGGCTGTTCTGCCAGCAGATGCAAGGCCTGACCGGCGGCGGCAAGAACTGCCGGTGACAGGCTGGTAGAAAAAATGTAGCTTCTGGCCGTATTCCGAAGATAATCAATCAATAGCTGACTGCCGCAGGCATAGCCGCCCTCTGCGGCCAGTGCCTTGGACATGGTGCCCATGAGGATGTCAGGCTTTTCCGTCAGGCCGAAATGCTCCGCAATCCCCCGGCCCGTCCTGCCGATAACACCGGTGGAATGGGCCTCGTCCACCATCGTCAGCACATGATATTTTTTTGCCAGCTCCATGATGCGGGGCAGTCTGGCAATATCCCCGTCCATGCTGAACACGGCATCAGTTACAATCAAACCCTGACAGCCGGCGTACTCCTGCAGTTTTGCCTCCAAATCCTCCATATCATTGTGGGCATAAATCACGGTCCTGGCATGGCTCAGGCGACAGCCGTCAATAATGCTGGCATGGTTTTTTTCATCGCTGAAAATAATGCTGTCCTTGATGCCCATAGCGGAGATAATGCCCACATTCGCCATGTAGCCGGTGTTAAAGATAAGGGCGGCTTCTGTTCCCTTGAAATGCGCCAGCTTCTGCTCCAACTGGTTGTGCAGGGGCAGGGTGCCGGTGGTCAGACGGGAGCCGCCGGAGCCGGTGCCATAGCTGTCTGCGGCACTTTTGGCGGCGGCTATGACGTCGGGATGGTCGATTAAGCCCAGGTAATCGTTGGAGGCCAGCAGTAGATGCTCCTGACCGTTGCAGGTGACATGTGCTGACTGGGCGGAGGAAATTTCCGTGGTGGTGCGGTAAAGATGCCGCTTTTTTTTGTCTGCCAGAATATCCTCGTATATCTGCCACGGATTTTTAATGGCATTCTGC
>NZ_JBJDWZ010000082.1:1245-2656 GCF_051866355.1 Anaerovibrio sp.
TATCCTCGTATATCTGCCACGGATTTTTAATGGCATTCTGCTCGGAAAATCCGCTCGCAATATTTTGTGCAGTTTGCGCAGTTTGTGCAGTTTGCGCAGTTTGTGCAGGGCCGTGGCCGGAGGCGGCTGACAGCACAGGCTTTTCAGGTACATTTCTCACCAGCACATGCTGTTCCTGCAGGTAGCGGATACACTCAGGCACATCCTCGCGTGGCCCCCTGTACAGAAAAATCCGTCCCCCATCAGGACAGCCCATAGGCTTTAGCCTGGTAATCCGCACGTACCCCCTGCCGCGGGTGGCGATATAGCCTGTTACATAGTCGGGATCGTCAGACATGCACAGCTCGGCGATAATATGAGGTGCGGAAAGCACCTTGCTGGCAAGGACGATGGCTTCCTGAAAATGATTTTTGCAGTCGGAGGCGTAGCGGCTGGCGGAATGCTCCGCATCCATATAGGTGGCACGGATGCCTCTCTCATGGTCGGGTTCCAGCCGTTCCAGCGTATCTGCGTCCAGCAGCATGGCGCCGCGCATGTTGTAGGTTTCTTGGAAAAGGGCAAGGATTTTTTCGGCTTTTTCCGGGTCGATGCCCAGCTCGGACAGACCGTCCGCCATAGCCTGCCTGCCTTCTGCCGGGTCTGATACAGCACAGGTGGACACAGGCAGGGCATCAATATACTGCAGGTTATCCGGCTGGATTTCCTCTATTTTCATGTTGACAAAATCCGCTTTGCCCTTGGCATGGCGGAGGGCTCTTTGCAGCAGGGCGTCCATCTGCTCCCTCAGCTCTGATGCCTGCAGTATTTTTTCTGCTCCCGAAACATGCTCCTGTTTCCCATTTTCGTGCCTGCTGGCGCGCATTTTCAAACTGTAAATTGACACGGCGATTCCCTCTTTATCTTTCCTGCATTGCTTTTCTGCCAGATGGCCCCATCTGCATGCAATACAACATAATACGGCTGATTGAATCAGTACAATAATGTAATCTTACATAAATCATGATATGTATTTTTTGGCAAAATGTCAACTGAAACAGAATAATGAGTTGACAATGGTAAACTAAGATATTATGCTTTAGTTAACTTGCTGGCATTTGTGCCTTATGTGACGTATATGCCGGAATTCAACCGTTGGGGCAAGGGTATCGGAGAGGAGCCTGAATTGTGAAAAAACCATTTTTGAAATCATCGGATATTACGGAGATTGCCTTGCTGGCCGCGCTTTTGACGGTGGCTGGTGCCATCAAGCTGCCCAGCCTGCTGCCGGGGCTGGAATTTCAGATTTCGGCGCCCTTGGCTGTGGCCATCTGCTTCGTATTCGGGTTCAAGAAGTATATTCTGGTGGGGATTTTATCAAGTGCCATCAGTCTGGCACTGGGCACTCATAATTTGTTTAATGTGGCCATTGCCA
>NZ_JBJDWZ010000083.1:0-2642 GCF_051866355.1 Anaerovibrio sp.
AAAAAAAAGCAGCCCGGCGGGCTGCTTAAAAATCTCTTCATCTTTTATGTGCATCGGCATATCCGTAACAGATATTTCCGCCTAATCTATCAGTAAAATTCATCAGGTATTCACAACATGCGTTTCTGTAGAATCCGTCAGCCAGCTTCATCAGGTATTCACAACAGGCATTTCTGCCTGGGCCGCCAGCCAGCTTCCTTAGATGCCCATCTCAATATTGTAGAGAATCTGCGCGAGCTTTTCCATCTCCTCCGAGGAGCGCTTATTAATCGCCTCCACTTCCTGTATCGACTGGATGGATTGGTAAATATGCTCGACGCCTTCACTGAATGTAGTGTGCAGTTTGTCCATCTCCGCCGCAAAATGCGCATCAAAATTGGTGATTTTATCCTCAAATTCCTTATTATCCAGCAGGTTTTTATTAATTTCAGAAACATCGTGCATGAGCATCTTGATTGCTTCATCAGAAGAAGACAGACTGCTCTGCGTGTTTTCAGAAAGCTTGCGGACCTCCTGAGCCACAACGGAAAAGCCACGGCCCGCCTCACCGGCGCGGGCGGCCTCAATAGCCGCATTCAGGGCAAGCAGGTTAATCTGGGAGGCAATCTCATTTATCATCTTCATCACGCCATCAATCTTCTGCGTACTTTGCGAAAGCATATCCAGCTTCGGTGTAATATCACGATTGCGGGAAATAATCTGGGCAAAGAGAGCCTGCTGTTCGCCAATACTGTCAGATATCTGGCTGATTGTGCTTTTAATGACCTCTACATCGTCCGCTATGTGGTTGATTGTATTGACAATCCCCGGCATCTTGGCATGATAGTCATTAAACATGCTGATGAGGTTGTCCTTGAGTTTTTCAGTGAATTTCTGACGCTCGATGATGCGCCTGTAGAAGAACGCATTGCATTCTGCATAAGTGGAAGCAAAATTGTCAATATAGTGGTCCGAGAAGCTCTGCCCCTCCGGAACATGATAAAAGAAGATTGCTGTCAGCGTTTCGTTGACATGCAGGCCGGCAATCTCGCCAAAGCTGGAAAAACCAGCCACCGGAATATCCGCAAAGAAATCCATGTGCTTTATTTCATCAGGATAACCCAGGCGGCGCACAAGGCAGTCATTGAGTATACCGCCGATAGGCTCCGGCTTCCCCTTGGCAAACACCTTGAGATCGCGGGCAAGCGTGGCCTCCAAGGACTGACGCCTGATCAGGTGGAGCTTTTCGCCAGTTACCACATCACAGAAAAAGGAAATTCTGTCATTGGCCTCATCAATGCCGGCAACATTGCGGAGGAAGTCCTCACCGTTGACATCTGCCGCAAAGGTATACTCCTGCAATTTTTCCTGCACAGCTTCCACAGTATTGACACCAAAGTGAGCTTTGAGGGCCTTGATAAAGGAAACAGGATGCCCGGAGGCGTCCTCCACCGTCTCAATATAGCGCAGGGCCGTATTGCCACTGCTCACAGTAAAGGCACTGCTGGTCCGCTCACCTGATTGAGTTTTCAGTATGCCATAGCGATAGTCATGCTTGAGACGGAACAGCGTGATTACTGCGTGATTTTCCAGACATCTGGTATTATCGTAAATATAGGTGTGAGTAAAGGTCAGATCACCGGCAGAACTGCCGCCAATAAACGGAACAGGATATCTGCCGGTTTCATACATGGCCTGCAGGACAAAGGTTTCACTGCTCGAAGCGCCATCGACGTAAATCATGGCAAAGCTATGGGCAACGCTGATGCGGAAAGGAACCGTGTGCTTTTCTATCTCACGGCGAATGGTCGCAACACGGTCATTGACGCTCATCTCCACAACGCCCCTGCGCAGGTCGCTGTTCGGAATAGGGATGCTCATGATATAGCTGTCCTCAATCATGCGGTTTGAATACGCCTGCAACAGCGCCATGGCACGTCCATCCGCATCACTGCAGTACAGGGTACGGCTTCCCTTTGGACGGCAAAGCTCCCCGGAGGTTGTCATCAAGATGACCTTTGTTGTGGCTGAAACCTCTTTTTTTATGGTCTGGGCGACTTCCGCCAAACTCAGGTCGGAAGATACAAACCCCATAATCAGCGCACAGCCTTCCGCCACATCAGTAAGCTCTCTCAAATGAGCCGCATCAAGCTCATTTTTGCTTAAATAAGCAATTTTTATATCCTGCTGTTTTAAAGGCACAGGATCTGGCGGAGTTGCCTGAGCATGAGCGACAGGCTTTACAGCTGGTTCATTTTCCTTTTTACCCCCAAAAAAATGACTGAACATACCAAACACCCTCCATATCATATCCGTATCCATATAAAGTTTATGTTGTATTATACATTCTACAAAAAATAGCAAAATCCTTCTATTTTAGTAACACTTTACAACTTTTGTAAAAAATAACTGCCGCACGAATACAACCAGGCATTTGCCTAATAAAAACAGCAGGCTTCCGGAGTATAATCCGAAGGCCTGCCCGACACACAGAACGTATTCTCTTTGACAATCACTCAAAAATCCATCCGCTATGCCCTGTCCATGTCATGTCCATCCCTTTTTGGTTTGCCCATGGCCATCACTACCCCTGCAACAATCAGCGCCGCTCCCAGCCAGAACCACAATGTCACCGGCTCCCCCAGCAGCAGCCAGCCCAAGAA
>NZ_JBJDWZ010000084.1:0-14798 GCF_051866355.1 Anaerovibrio sp.
ATAGGTGTACATTGAATACAAACAAGATTATATTGACAGTTGTAAACATGTAAACTATAATAGTTTCATTAGCGTACAGCGGCTGAAAAGTATCTGAAATGTATGAAAACATGAAAAGGTATACTTTTCCACTGAAAATGACTAATAATAGGAGGAATGAATATGTTTTTTAGCAAGAAACTTCGTCTGGCAAGTGCAGTTTTGGGGGTTGCCATGCTGGGTACTGTGTTTGCCGGCTGCGGCGGTGACAGTGGTTCCAGTGATGACATCAAGGTCGGCGCCAACATTGAGATGACCGGCAACCAGGCAAACTACGGCAAGGCAGGTCTTGAAGGCCTGAAGCTGGCCATCAAGGAAGCAAACGAGGCTGGCGGCATCAACGGCAAGAAGATTACGCTGGTGGAGGCTGATACCAAGTCCGAGGCTGCCGAGGCAGTAAATGCGGCAACCAAGCTGATTTCCGATGACAAGGTAAAGGTTATCGTTGGCCCTGCTGTAACTGCCAATGTTATTGCAGAGTCCCAGGTGGCTACCGACAACAAGGTTCCTGTAATCGGCTTTGCAGCTACCAACCCTGATGTAACCGTTGAGAACGGCCAGGTTAAGCCGTTCATCTTCCGCAGCTGCTTCATTGACCCGCAGCAGGGTACTGTAATGGCCCAGTTTGCTGATCAGGAGCTGAAGGCAAAGACTGCAGTTCTGTACATCGACTCCAGCTCTGATTATTCCAAGAGCCTGGGCAAGGTGTTCAAGGAGACCTTCGAGGCTGCCGGCGGCAAGGTAGTAATGGAGGAGGCCTTCCTGGCTAAGGATCAGGACTTCAAGGCTGCCCTCACCAAGATTAAGAGCGCTAACGCAGATGTAATCTTTGTTCCTGCTTATTATGAGGAAGTGGGCAAGATTGTAAAGCAGGCCCGTGAGATTGGCATTACCGGTGCTATTCTGGGTACTGACGGCTGGGATGATCCAAAGGTTGCTGATATCGCAGGTGCTTCCGCCCTGAACAACACCTACTTCTCTACCCATTATTTCGCAGAGGATCCGGGTGCCAAGAGCTTTATTGATGCCTTCAACAAGGAGTACGGCCATGCACCTAACGTATTCGCCGCTCTGGGCTACGATGCAGGCAAGCTGCTGGTAGACGCCCTGAAGCGTGCAGGCAGTGATGAGCCTGAGGCTATCCGCAAGGCTATTGAGGAAACCAAGGATCTGCAGGTTGCTACTGCCAAGATTACCATGGACCCTGCAACCCATAATCCGATTAAGGACGCTATCATCATTCAGAATGTTGACGGCAAGTATGTGTTCAAGGGCAGAATCGCTCCAAGCAAATAAGCAGCAGGCAGACAGCAGGCGGGCAACGGACAGGACCGGCATTCCTGCCGGGGAGGCTGACCGGCCGTGCTGACGGTGCTGTGCATAGGCTATAGGCTTTGAAATGTGAGAGGTCACAGGAGGCGGCTGTTTCCGTATGATGCGGAGCCGCCTTCAGTGTGGCCTCTTTTCTCAATTTTGGAGAGCTGTTCACTTTATATTTTTTAAATTAATTTGATTGTTTATATTCGCGGAGGAATTTTTTATGGAATTTTCCCATCAGTTTGTCCAACAGCTGATAAATGGTGTCTCCCTGGGCAGCATTTATGCACTGATAGCGTTGGGCTATACTATGATTTATGGCATTATCAAGCTGATAAACTTCGCCCATGGCGATATTTACATGGTTGGTGCCTATATCGGCTTTTTTGCCGTGACGAGGGCGGGGCTGTCCATTGTGCCGGCGCTTTTGATTTCCATGGTGGTAACGGGCATGCTGGGCATGCTGGTTGAGCGGCTGGCCTACAAGCCGTTGCGTCATGCGCCACGTATTTCGGTGCTGATTACGGCCATCGGCGTGTCCTTCTTTCTTGAGTACGCCACCATGTATTTTGTTACCCCGACGCCGAGGACCTTCCCGGAGGTTATGCCCAGCATTGCCTTCAACGTGGGGCCTTTTATCATCAACGGCCAGCAGATGCTGATTATGGGCATTACTTTGGTGCTGATGCTGATTCTGACCTATATTGTCCAGAAGACCAAGCTGGGCAAGGCCATGCGGGCCGCTTCCTTTGACGTGGAAACGGCACAGCTCATGGGCATCAATGCGGACAGGGTTATTTCCTTTACCTTCTGCATCGGTTCCGCCCTGGCGGCCGCGGCCGGCGTGCTGGTAGGCGTGTACTACAACTCCATTGACCCGCTGATGGGCATTATGCCGGGCCTGAAGGCCTTTGTGGCGGCGGTGCTGGGCGGCATCGGTATCCTGCCGGGAGCCGTGGCCGGTGGCATTATTCTGGGCGTGATTGAGGCGCTGGTGTCCGGATTTATTTCCTCCACCTTCCGTGATGCGGCGGCCTTTGCGATTTTGATTCTGGTACTGCTGTTCAAGCCGTCCGGCCTGTTTGGCAAGAATACCCGTGAGAAAGTGTAGGTGACAGGATATGAACTTAATGCGCAAAAATGATTTGATTATGCTGGGCCTGTCACTGGTGTTGTTTGCTGTACTGCAGGCCCTGATTACTACCCGCGTTCTCAGCTCCTTCTGGGAACTGAACCTGATTGTTATCGGCATCAATGTGATTATGGCGGCCAGCCTGAACCTGATTAATGGCTATACGGGGCAGTTTTCCCTGGGGCATGCGGGCTTTATGGCGGTAGGCGCCTATACGGGCGTGGTGATGACCTCCTACTTACACATGCCGTTTATCGTGGCATTGCTGGCAGGTGCTGTGCTGGCAGGCATTCTTGGTTTTCTCATCGGCCTGCCTACCCTGCGCCTCAGAGGTGATTATCTGGCGATTGCCACATTGGGACTGGGCGAGATCATCCGCATCGTGATTATGAACATGGATTATGTGGGCGGTGCCGCAGGCTTCAAGGGAATTATCCACCATACCAATTTTGCCTGGGTATTTATGGTAATGCTCTTCACCCTGTTCTTTATCAAGAATTTTGTCAATTCCTCCCACGGCCGTGCCTGCATTGCCATCCGCGAGAATGAGATTGCGGCGGAGGCCATGGGCATCAATACCACCAAGTACAAGGTAATGGCTTTTACCATCGGTGCGGCCTTTGCCGGTGTGGCAGGCGGCCTCTTTGCCCACAACTTCTATATCATCAATCCTGGCTCCTTTACGTTCCTGGCTTCCTTCAACTATCTGATTATGGTGGTTATGGGCGGCCTGGGCTCCATTACCGGTTCCATTGCCGGTGCTTTTGTGGTGACCTTTCTTTCGGCGGCTCTGGCGGCGTGGCCTGAGTTCCGCATGATTATTTATGCTCTGGCCCTGATTTTGCTGATGTTCTATCGTCCGCAGGGGCTGTTTGGCTACATGGAGGTTACCAGCATGGGCATCCTCCGCCGGATTTTCAAAAGGGGGCGTGAATAATGAGTGAGGCGCTTTTGAAGGCCGAAAATGTCTCCATTGTGTTTGGCGGCTTGAAGGCTGTTTCTGATTTTGATTTTTATATTAATAAAGGCGAGCTGGTGGGGCTGATTGGCCCTAATGGTGCCGGAAAGACCACGGCTTTCAACCTGATTACCGGCGTTTACCAGCCTACCACCGGCAGTATCGAGTTTAACGGCAAGAGCATTGTGGGCAGGAAGCCTTATGAGATTACCCAGCGGGGCGTGGCGCGTACCTTCCAGAATATCCGCCTGTTTTCCGAGCTGAGCGTGCTGGACAACGTAAAGATTGCCTTTCATTCCCATGTGAAGTACGGACTGGCGGAGTCTGTTTTCCGCGTGGGCAGGTATTTTGGCGAGGAAAAGCAGATTGAGGAGGACAGCTTGAAGCTCCTGAAAATCTTCAAGCTGGACGGCAAGGCGGACGAGCAGGCGAAGAACCTGCCTTATGGCGCCCAGCGCCGTCTGGAGATTGCCCGTGCCCTGGCGGCAAAGCCGAAGCTTTTGCTGCTGGATGAGCCGGCGGCCGGCATGAATCCGCAGGAAACCAAGGAGCTGATGGAGATGATCAGCTGGATACGGAAGGAATTCGGCCTGACGGTGCTTTTGATTGAGCATGATATGAGCCTGGTCATGGGCATCTGCGAGCGTATCTACGTGCTGGAGTACGGCATGATTATCGCCACCGGCACGCCGCAGGAAATTCAGCGCAATCCTGAGGTTATCAGGGCGTATTTGGGCGGGGAGGCTTGATGGAAAATGGGAACTATGCTGAAAATTAATGACATCAATGTCTTTTATGGTGCAATTCACGCCATCAAGGGCGCTTCCCTGGAGGTCAACGAGGGGGAAATCGTTACCCTGATTGGCGCCAACGGTGCCGGAAAATCCACCATCCTGCGCACGATTTCCGGGCTTCTGAAGCCGAAGGGCGGCAGTATTGAGTTCGAGGGCAGTGATATTGCCGGCATGCCTGCCCATGAGATAGTGAAATGCGGCATTTCTCAGGTGCCGGAGGGGCGGCGGATTTTTGCCGAGATGACCGTGCTGGAAAATCTTGAGCTGGGAGCCTTCACCCGCAAGGATAAGGACGGCATCAAGGATGATATGGAGATGGTGTTCACCCGTTTTCCGCGGTTGAAGGAGCGCATCAGCCAGCTGGCAGGCACCCTGTCCGGCGGTGAACAGCAGATGCTGGCCATGGGGCGTGCCCTGATGAGCCGTCCGCGGCTGCTGCTTCTGGATGAGCCGTCCATGGGTCTGGCGCCGCTTCTTATCCGGGAGATTTTTGCCATCATTCAGGACATCAACAAGGCGGGCACTACGGTGCTTCTGGTAGAGCAGAACGCCAACATGGCCCTGTCCATCGCCCATCGGGCCTATGTGCTGGAAACCGGCCGCATCACCCTCAGCGGCGATGCGAAGGAGCTGGCGGCCAGCGAGGATGTCAGGAAGGCTTACCTGGGCGGCTGATGGGCTGACGGGCTTTAGGAGCCGGGCAAGGCTGCGCTGTCTTTGCAATATGTCATAAAAAATTCCCTGAAAACAGCTTTTTGTCTGTTTTTCAGGGAATTTTTTTCTTGCTGTGCTATTGTAGCCGTATAGATACAATCACCCGATTTTGGCAACATGGACAATGTTATAGCCCTTTTCCTCAATCTTGGCGGTGATTTCATCCACGTTGTCGGCATCCACCCGGATGACGATTTCAAAGTGGCCTGCCAGGGCGGCCTGACGGCAGGTTACCATGCTGTCGATGTTGAAGCCTGCATCGGCGATAATGCCGGCCAGCTCCTTGACAACGCCGATTTTGTCAACCACGTCAAGGGTGATGCGGGTCTTGCCGTCAGCCAGCCCCATAACGTCTACAAAGGTCTTGAAGACATCGGTTTCCGTGATGATGCCCACCACGGCCCCCATGCTGCTGACCACCGGCAGGCCGCTGAGCTTTTCATTGTACATCACCAGGGCGGCTTCCTCGATGGTGGCCGTGTCCGGCAGGGAAACGACGTCCTTTGCCATGATTTCGGCAACGGTAATCTTGTCCAGGAGGCTCATAATCTCGAACTTGGACAGGGTGGTGGCAGGTGACGGGGCAACCCGCATGATGTCCCGGTCGCTGATGATGCCCACCAGACTGCCGTTTTCCACTACGGGCAGGCGGCGGATATTTCTCCTTTTCATCAGCTTGGCGGCTTCATTGACAGGGGTGGATGGCTCCACGGTAATCGGATTTTTGGTCATGCGGCTGGCAACAAACATATATATCATCCTTTCCATAACATGCTTTGTCGATTCTGCTTTACATAATAATTCGCCAAAAGAAGAAAAATTCCTGCAATGGGGAATAAATATGGAAGAAATTGAAGTAAAAATCTTATTGTGGTACAATAGATAGTAAATAGACGGCAATGTAAAGTGTTTGCGCCCAATAGCCGTATTCCCTTTACAAGTTTATTTTTATCATATATAATACGCATGGAATGAGAAAAGAATAATATACCACATTTATAATAATATACAAATAATGTATGAGTTGTGACGGGTATCAGGGCCTGAGAGAAGAAATCAGGACACTTGTATTTGTGAGGCTGTGGTGCCGGTCATGGGAGCGCGAACTGCGCGAAAGGAGAGTATATAGTTATGTTAAAGAAGACTAAAATCGTATGTACAATGGGACCTGCTACTGAAAAACCGGGATTGGTTGAAGAATTGATTAAGAATGGCATGAACTGTGCCCGTTTTAATTTCTCTCATGGCGATCATGCGGAGCATGCCGGACGCATCAAGATGGTTCGCGATGCGGCACGCCACACTGACAGCCTTGTAGCTCTGCTGCTGGACACCAAGGGGCCTGAGATGCGCCTTGGTGCGTTCAAGGATGGCAAGGTACAGCTGACCAAGGGCGAGGAGTTTGTCCTGACCTACGCAGATACCCCGGGTGATGAGCATCATGCTCCTATCAGCCACAAGGATCTGTACAAGGAGGTAAAGCCGGGCAACACCATCCTGCTGTCCGATGGCCTGGTTGGCCTGACCGTAAAGGAAATCAAGGGCAAGGATATCGTGACCGAAATCATGAACAGCGGCCCTATGAGCACCAAGAAGCGCGTAGCCGCTCCGGGTGTGGCAGTAAGCCTGCCGCCTATCTCCGAGCAGGATGAGAAGGATATTATCTTCGGCATTGAGAATGATATGGACTACGTGGCTGCCTCCTTTGTTCAGCGTGCCAGCGATGTAAAGGAAATCAGGAAGCTCATCAAGAAGCACAAGGGCAGCATGGATATTATTGCCAAGATTGAGAACCTCGAGGGTGTCAAGAACATCGATGCCATCATCGAGGCGGCTGACGGCATCATGGTGGCCCGCGGCGATCTGGGCGTGGAGATTCCGGCCGAGGATGTGCCTTTCCTGCAGAAGGAGATTATCGGCAAGTGCAACAGGGCCGGCAAGCTGGTTATCGTTGCCACCCAGATGCTGGAGTCCATGACCAACAATCCTCGTCCTACCCGTGCCGAGGTTTCCGACGTGGCCAATGCGGTATTTGACGGCACTGATGCCATCATGCTCAGCGGTGAGACTGCCAGCGGCGATTATCCGGTGGAGGCCGTGCAGACCATGAGCAAGATTGCCATGAAGACAGAAAGCACCATCCACTACGAGAAGCGTTTTGCCCACACCGGCGTGGAGGAGCAGAAGCACATTACCGATGCTATCGCCCATTCCAGCGTACAGCTTTCCTATGAGCTGGGAGCAAAGGCGATTCTGACCCCGACCCACTCCGGCTATACCGCCAAGGCGGTATCCAAGTACCGTCCGCTGGCAGATATTGTGGCTTATGCCCGCACTGCCAAGGTTGCCCGCCAGCTGAACCTGTACTGGGGCGTACAGCTCATCAACGGCCGTATCTGGGATGACGAGATTGACAGTGCCGGTGCTACCGTGGCCGCCGCTCTCCGCGAGGGTTATGTGGAGGTTGGCGATACCACCGTTATTACCTCCGGCATTTCCTCCGGTGAGGCCGGCTTCAAGAGCAAGGGCAATAATACCACCAAAATCCAGATTGCCATTGTGGACTAACTTTGCTTGAAAAATATTCTGCTTTATGCTATGATAGTGGAAGTTTTTGATAGGTAGGAGGTTGCCCGTAGATGCTTACGGTTTTGATGGTTCTGGATGCCATTATCGGCCTGATGCTGATTGGCTCCGTAGTAATGCAGACGCCGAAGTCTGCCGGCATGGGCATGGGCGGCGGCAGTGATACTGTTTTCAGCAGCAGCGCCCGCGGCATGGATGCCCTTCTGGCAAGGGTTACGGTTGTTCTGGCGGTTTTGTTTGGCGTGCTTACCCTGTTTATTGCCAAGCTGACCAGCTTCTGATTTTGCACTACATAAAAAGCAAGGACTGGGCGTTCTCAATATAAAAATTGAGAACGCCTATTTTTTGTGGTAGAATAAGTTTAACAGATGAAGTTAGAAGAGGTGAGAGAATGATTCTGCGTGGAGGAGAGCCGTTTTTTTATGGCAGTGGCAGTCATGGCGTATTGCTGGTGCATGGTTTTACCAGCGTGCCGTCAGAAATGCTGCTTTTGGGCTGTCATCTGCATGATCTGGGGTATACGGTTCTGGGGGTGCGTCTGGCAGGACATGGCACGACACCGAAGGATCTGGCGCGCATGAGCCGGGAGGACTGGTATGATTCCGTATGTGACGGCTATGCGCTTCTGGATAGCTGCTGTGAGAGGGTTTCCGTGGTCGGCCAGTCCATGGGAGGGCTTTTGAGCCTGCGTCTGGCGGCCAATGTGCCCGTGCACAGTGTGGCGGCACTGGCAACGCCGATTTTTATTCATGAGGACAAAATGCTGTATCGCCTGCCGCCGCGGGAAAAATGTGCCGGGCGGTTTCAGCCCAAGAGGCGCCGCCAGCTGGTAGACGTGCCGGAGGAGTGCAATGTCTCCTACCTTGAGATGCCGCTGGTGTCAGTGCATGAGGTACTGGATTTGATTGATGTGGTCAAGAAGGAACTGCCCCGCATCAAGGCACCGCTTTTGGTGATGCAGAGCTACAACGATCACACGGTGCGCTACAGGAGTGCCAACTATATTTATCGACGTGCGGGCAGTGTGGAAAAGGAGCTGCACTGGCTGGACAGGTCCGGGCATCTGCTGACGCTGGACTGCCAGCGTGACGAGGTATTCCGGAAGGTGGCCGGTTTTTTAGAGAAGAATTAAGAGGGACAAGGTGTTGATACATCCAGTCAGATGGGAGTGATGGCTTATGAAACAGCAGAGAAAAGCAGTGCGCACGCGCAAAAGGAATCTGGGCCGGGCAGGCAGGAGCAGATCGGACAGGCAGAAGGCCGGGCAGGCTCTGCCGCCGCGGGATGCGCGCTATGCTGCCCTGAAGTATACGGATGAGATAATAAAGGGAAAGATTTCCATCAACAGCCGCGGCTTTGGCTTTGTGACGCCGGAAGGTATGCAGAAAAATCAGGCGGATATCTTTATCTCCAAGGACGAGCTGCACACGGCCATGAATGGCGACGTGGTGCAGGTTCAGCTGGCGCAGGCGATTGCCGGGGCCGCTGCTGACGGCCATGCGCGGGAAGGCAGGGTCACGGAGGTGCTGGAGCGGGCCAACAGCAGGATTGTGGGCATCTACTCTGCCAGCCGCCGTTTTGGCTTCGTGGCTCCCGATGATACAAGGCTGAAGGCGGACATCTACATTCCGGAGGGACAGGCCATGGACGCAGTCACCGGCTCCAAAGTTGTGGCAGAGGTGACCAGCTGGCCGGATGGCAAGCAGAAGGCGGAAGGCAGGATTATCGAGGTCATCGGCCAGAAGGGCGAGCCGGGGGTGGATATTCTGTCCATCATGCGGCAGTATGACTTGTCCGAAGGCTTTCCGGAGGAGGTGCAGGCCGCGGCCGATGCCGTGGAGCAGACTATCAACGCGGAGGAGCATCTTGGGCAGAATGGACGTGAGGACAGGCGCCATCTGAAAATCGTAACCATTGATGGTGAGGATGCCAAGGATCTGGATGATGGCGTGTACGTAGAGAAAAGGCCTGACGGCAGCTTCTTTCTGGGGGTATATATTGCCGATGTCAGCTGGTATGTCCGTGAGCAGGAGCCGCTGGATGTGGAGGCCGAGGCAAGGGGCACCAGCGTTTATCTGGTGGACAGGGTTGTGCCTATGCTGCCAAAGGCGCTGTCCAACGGCATCTGCAGTTTGAACGCCGGCGTTGACCGGCTGTCCATGGCCTGCGAAATGAGCATAAGCGCCGAGGGCAAGGTGACGGACTACAGGATTCTGCCTGTGGTAATCCATGTTTACCGCCGCCTGACCTACACGCTGGTCAATAAAATCCTCGTGGAGAACGACAAGGAATTCACCCGTGACAACGAGGATATTGTGCCGTTCCTGCGCGATTTGCAGGAGGTCAGGAACGCCATGTACAGATACCGCCACCGCCGGGGAGCCATCAATTTTGAGATTCCTGAGATTAAGGTGAAGCTGGACGAGGATGGCAGGGCCGTGGGGCTGAAAAAGCGCGTGGGCAACCTGGGGGAATCCATCATCGAGCAGTGCATGCTGGCCGCCAATGAAACTGTGGCGGAGCACATGTGCCGCCGCAAGCAGCCATTTGTCTACCGCGTCCATGAGGAACCGGAGGAAAGCAAGGTCACGGCCCTGAACGGGCTTCTGAACACCTTCGGCCTGCATCTCAAGACCGCCTCTGACGGAAGCATCAAGCCGAAGGATTTGCAGGTGACACTGGAGAAGATTGCCGGGGGCCCGGCGGAAAAAATCGTCAGCACGGTTGCCCTGCGCTCCATGCAGCAGGCGCGGTATGCGGCGGAAAATCTGGGTCATTTCGGTCTGGCGGCGCAGTATTACACCCATTTTACCTCGCCAATCCGCCGCTATCCTGACCTGATGGTGCACCGCCTCCTGCGGGAGTCCTTTGCAACAGGCTCCATTCCGAAGGAAAAGCGGGAAAAGATTATTGAAAAGCTGGCAGAGAGGGCGGAGCATGCCTCCCAGCGGGAGCGCGTGGCTGTCAACGCGGAGCGGGACACTACCGACTTGAAGAAGGTAGAATACATGCAGCAGTTTGTGGGTGATACCTTTGAGGGAATCATCAGCAGTGTGACCAGCTTCGGCTTCTTTGTGGAGCTGGATAACGGCGTGGAGGGGCTGGTGCACATGACCACCCTGAAAGATGATTATTACGACTATATCGAGAGCCAGTATGCTTTGGTGGGAACCCATCACAAGCGGCGCTATCAGCTGGGGGACACGGTGGAGATACTGCTGGCCCGCGCCGATGTGGAGGCCCGTTCCCTTGATTTTCTGGTGAAGGATAACTGCGACCCGCGGGCACTGCAGATGCAGGACAGCGCGGACAGGGCTGAAAGCGGCAGCGCGGCAAAGGCCAAAGGCCGCACCGGCAGGAAAGGGCGCGTCAGCGGCAAGGAGAGCAAAAAGGCGAAGCAGGCCCGTTCAGGCCGTGAGGACACCCGCAAGGCCGCCGAGCGTACCGGGCGGAAGAAAAATAAAAAGGACAAGCACAGCAAGCGCAAGGGGAAAAGAAGGTCAGGCAGTGATGTTATCGCCAGCTTCGATCCCCTGACAATCTGATGCTGCCGGACGAAGCTTTATTGACCGTCAAGCAACTGGTAAATGACTACTGAACTAGTATCGAATGAGGATTAGAAGACCATTAGGAGATAGACATGGGACGTAAAAACGCCGCTGTCAAGATTGCCTGCGAAAACCGCAAGGCGCGTCACGACTATTTTATACATGAGACCTTTGAAGCAGGTCTTGTACTGCAGGGAACCGAGGTAAAGTCCCTGCGTGATGGCCGTGCCAATCTCAAGGACAGCTATGGTGAAATCAAAAACGGTGAGATATTCATTCAGAATATGCACATCAGCCCCTATGAGCAGGGAAACATCTTCAACCATGAGGCCATCAGGCCGAGGAAACTGCTGATGCACAAGGCCGAGATTGTGAAGCTGTTCAGCAAGACGAGGGAGAAGGGCTTTACCCTGATACCGCTGAAGGTGTATTTCAAGAAGGGCAGGGCAAAGCTGGAGCTGGCCCTGGCCAGCGGCAAGCACAACTACGACAAGCGCCGCGACCTGCAGGAACGTGCTGTCAAGCGGGATGTGGCACGGGAGCTCAGGGACAGGCAGAAGGGCTGATGGCCGCCTGCAGGGTATTTGCCAAAGTAAATGGTACTGAAACTTTTTTCTCAATTTTTTTGAGAATTTAGCAGGAATTTGATGAAATCTATTGAATATTAACAGTGTATAAATTATCATGAAAGTACAATGTAGGCACAGTAATTTGGAGGTTGTATAAATGTTGAAAAATATTGCTATTCTTACCAGTGGTAACGACTGTCCCGGCATGAACGCCGCTATCCGTGCCGTTGTCCGCACCGCCCGCCATGACGGTGTGCGCATCTGGGGCGTGCGCAACGGCTACAAGGGTCTTTTGAAGGATCAGATTGAGGAGCTTAGTACCCGCAGCGTAGGCGATATGATTCAGCGGGGCGGTACCTTCCTGGGAACGGCGCGCTGTCCTGAGTTCATGGATCCGGAGAACCGCAAGGCTGCTCTGGAAAATCTTCAGAAGCGCGGCATCGAGGGCTTGATTGTTATCGGCGGTGCAGGTTCCCTGGCCGGTGCCTGGGAGCTTTCCAAGCTGGGCATGAATGTGGTAGGTATTCCGGGGACCATTGAGAACGATGTGTGGGGCACTGACTATACCATCGGCTCCGATACGGCGGCCAATACTGTTGTGGATGCCATCAACAAGCTGCGCGACACCGCCTGCGCCCATCGCCGCATTATTCTCATCGAGGTAATGGGCAAGACCTCCGGCTGGCTGGCTATGACCACCGGTATCGCCGGTGGTGCGGAATACGTGCTGGCTCCGGAGGCGAAGTTCAATCTTGACCGCATGTGCGCAGAAATCCGCGAGGCCTATGAGGCAGGCAAGCGTTACAGCATTATTGTTGTATCCGAGGGTGCCGCTTCCGCTGTGGAGCTGGGCAAGCAGGTGGGAGAAAAGACGGCGATTGATACCCGCGTGACCGTTCTCGGCCATATTCAGCGCGGCGGTTCTCCTACCGTGCAGGATCGCATCAATGCCAGCCTGCTGGGCGAGAAGGCCACACTGGGGCTTTTGAACGGCGAAAACGGCATCATGTACGGCCTTGATACCGGCACGGTTGTAGAGATTCCTCTGGAGGAGGCTGCCACCAATACCAAGACACTGGATCCTGAGTTCATCAGGCTGTCCAAGGTGTTGGCATAATTTTATATGCTTTTGTAAAAAAAGAATAGGCGTATGCATGTTGTGTCATACGCCTATTTTTGAAAGCATTGGCAATTTTTGGAATATTATTGATTTATTAACGCAGTGGGCATAGAACAAGTAGACCTCGCTCCGAAAATGCTCTGTAGATGTGGGGGATAAAAGATGCAGAACGTATTTTCGGGGGGGGGTAGTTTGCTTTTTAGATAAACATATTCAATAAAGGGGTAGTGATTTTATGGATAACATCAAGGTGAGCTATAAAATCCTGATTATGGTTATTATAGCTGCGGTGGGCATGGCCGTCGTCGGAGTACGCGGAGCCATGTCGATTCAGAATGCCAATGAGCAGATGGCGAAAATGTATGCGGATGATATGCATTCTGTCGAGCTTTTGGGGCAGGCCTGTGAGAAGATGCGTACTATACAGGTGCGCTCCATGCAGGTGATTGCCGATACTTCACGTTTGGAAGAGCTTTCCAAGAGCCAGGCCAAGGACATCAGTGCCATGGAGGAGATTCTTCAGGAATATGTTCCTCTGACGGCGGGAGATGATGACTATGCCCAGGTACAGGAGATGATGGGGTACTGGGACAGCTTCAAAAAATCCATGCCGGCGGTGATGGCGGCGGTGAAGTCCGGCGGCTCCGAGGCGGGGCTTGCCGAATACAACAGGGCGGCCAGACAGGATACGGTGAAGCTCAGGGACGCTCTGGTGAATCTGAGCAAGACTACGCGGGAGGCGGCCTTTGAGGCGAATCAGCAGAATGCCGCTGACGGTGAGAGCGCTATCATGCTGATGGTGATTACCACCGTGGTGTGCATGGTGATTCTGCTGGGCTTCAGCTATAAGCTGACCAATGCCATTAAGGAGCCTCTGGGAATTATGCTGCATATCTGTGAGAAGCTGAGCCAGGGCAATTTCATGGTAAAGACGGCTCCATCCACCCGTGGCGATGAGTTTGGCGATGTACATCGGGGGCTGTATGACATGACGCTGGCGGTCAGCAAGCTGCTGAAGGACTTTTCCCGTACCACGGAGCAGATTGCGGCGGCTTCCCAGCAGCTAAATTCCAGCTCCATGGAGTCTGCCAATGCGGCCACATCTGTAGCCCAGTCCGTAGCGGATGCGGCTGCGGTTGTGATTCAGCAGCAGGGAGCCGTGGAGGATGGTACCAGGCGGGTGGCCGCCATCACGGAATCCGTGGATGGCATCAGCCGCGAGGCCGGGGAAGTTTCGGCCGATGCAGGGCAGGCCGCGGAAAAGGCGGCTTCCGGCAACAGCGTGGTCGGGGCATCCGTCAGCCAGATTCAGAGTGTGGAAGAAACGGTTCGCACTACCGCCGAACTGGTTGATAAGCTGGGTGAGCGTTCCCAGGAGATTGGCGCCATTGTGGATACGATTTCGGATCTGGCAGGGCAGACGAACCTGCTGGCGCTGAATGCGGCCATTGAGGCTGCCCGTGCCGGTGAGCAGGGCAGGGGCTTTGCCGTGGTAGCAGAAGAGGTAAGAAAGCTGGCCGAGCAGTCCGGTACGGCTGCCCAGCAGATTGCGGAGCTTATCGGCAGGATACAGGAGGATACCAGCAAGGCTGTCGCCTCCATGAATTCCGGCCGCGAGGCTGTGGCTCAGGGCGCCGCGTCCGTAGAGGGACTGCGCCATGTATTTGAGGAAATCAATGTGCTGGTAGTGCAGGTATCTGACAGGATTAAGCACATGTCGGAATCGGTGGCGCAGGTGGCAGGCCAGGCCGAAGGCATCACAGGGCAGATGGTCGAAATTGACAGCGGTGCCAAGCATGTGTCTGACAATATGCAGTCCATTTCGGCGGCGACCGAGCAGCAGTCCGCCTCTGCCGAGGAAATTGCTTCTGCCAGCGATGCGCTGGCCCGCCAGGCTCAGGAAGTGCAGGAGAGCCTGCAGAAATTCAAATTCTGAAATTTCAGCTTATTCGTAAAGCCGTACATAGCACTGCGGTAACATACAACAAGTAGCATTTTATTATTTTGTTGTATCTGTTCAG
>NZ_JBJDWZ010000085.1:0-10941 GCF_051866355.1 Anaerovibrio sp.
AGCCTGTGGCGGCGCAGGCTCTTCATGCGCTCCGCCTTCTGCTCTTCCATGAGGGCATTATACTCGGCCTCGGAAAAGGTAAATTCTCTTTCTGTTTCCATACTCCGTACTTTCACTCCAATATCAGCAAATAATCACAGCATCAGCCAAAGAAGCTGCGGATACCCTTCAGAAGCCCCTCGGCAGCCTTCTTGACGCCTGCCTCGGAGTTCATCAGGCGTTCTTCCTTGTCGTTGGATATGAATGCCATCTCTATCAGTGCCGCCGGCATGGTGGTATGCTTCACCACGTAGAAATTACAGCTCTTGGTGCCGCGGTTGCCCGTTCCCAGCTCCGCCACCAGCGCCTCGGACAGCTCCTTGGCCAGCCGCCGGCCCGCCTTGGAGCCATTGACATAATAATATCCCGTAGTGCCGCTCGGAGAGCTGTTGGTAAAGGAATCCATGTGCAGTGACACAAAGATGTCCGCGTTCTTGTCATTGCCCGCGTCACATCTGGCCTGCAGCTCCTCAATGTCAGAGGCCTTGGCCTTCTTTGGCGAAACCTCCGTATCGGTGGTGCGCGTCATAATCACCGACGCCCCCTCCGCTATCAGCTTTTTCTGCAGCTCCAGCGCCACCCGGAGGGTAACGCCCTTCTCCGTGACGCCCGTCGGGCCGATGGCCCCCACATCACTGCCGCCGTGACCGGCGTCCAGCGCAATGATTTTGCCCTTCAGCCCCGGCGTGAATACAGGCTCGCCCTTGACCACCACGTCCGTGCTTCCGTCCGTGCCGTTATCCTTTTCCGCCGCAGTGCCGGTGGTGGCAGTGCCGGAACTGCCGCCGGTGCTGCCTGCACTCTCTTCCTTCGGCTTTGGATTGAAATCAATAGCGGCACCGCCGCTGCTGCCACCCAGATTGCCAAAATCCAGTACGATGCGGTAAGCCGTACTGCCGCCCTTCAGCGGAAAGACCTTGTAATTGTTCTTGCCTACGCTGCTCTCCACCACCACGCGCACCGTGCTGGTATCATGCTGGGCGATACGCACGGCCTTGGCAAATCTGCTGTCAATGGTCGTTGATTTCTTCACGTCAGGAGACAGCCAGGCATTCTGTATATCCACCACAATCCGCTGGGGATTGGACAGCACGCTGACCTTGTAGGAAGTCTCCTTTGTCCCGTCCAGCACAATGCGCGTCTTGTCAGCGCTGTTGCTGACCCTGACGGCCTTGATTTCGGACATGGAACCGGCCCTTTCCGCAAAGGCCGCCTCGGCATGTGCCGCACCAAATATGAGCACAAAGCCAGCGATAAACAGCATCGCCCGCCCCAGCAGGCCCAGCCACGCTCTTTTTTCGCAATATTGCATATTTGATTCCTCCAAATGTTCTTGTAGCAGTTACAGCATATTTTTCAGGAAGGCTATGGTTCTCTCCTGCACAGGATGGGCAAAGAATTCCTCCGGCCGTCCCTGCTCCACGATTACGCCGTCAGCCATGAACATCACATGGTTGGCCGCCTCCCTGGCAAAAGCCATCTCGTGGGTCACAACCACCATGGTCATGTGTTCAGCCGCCAGCTCGCGCATGGTTTTCAATACCTCTCCCGTCAGCTCCGGGTCAAGAGCCGAGGTAGGCTCGTCAAAAAGCATGATATCAGGCTTCATAGCCAGGGCGCGGGCAATAGCCACCCGCTGCTGCTGGCCGCCGGAAAGGCGTCCCGGATAGCAGTCGCGCTTGTCAAAAAGCCCCACCTTGCGGAGAAGCTCCTCCGCCTCCGGCCGCACCTCTTCCGCCGGGCGCTTCTTCACCTGCACAGGTGCCTCCAGAAGGTTCTGCATGACCGTCATGTGAGGAAACAGGTTGAACTGCTGGAAAACCATGCCCGTGCAGGACAGAATCTCCCGCGACTCCGCCTCGCTGACATATTCAGCCACGCCGTCAGCGTTGTTCTGCACCAGCACCCGTCCCTTGATTTCGATGGTACCGGCATCAATCTCCTCCAGCCTGTTGATGCACCGCAGCATGGTACTCTTGCCGGAGCCGGAAGGCCCGATAATCGCCAGCACGTCTCCCTTGGCCACGGAAAAATCAATGCCCTTCAATACCTCCAGCTCACCAAAACGCTTGTGGATGCCGCTCATCCTCAGCATGCTATTATCATTCATCATATTTTGCATAATGCGCCTCCAGCTTCTTGAACGCCCAGGTCAGAACAAAAGTCATGGCCAGATAAAACACGCCTGCAATCACGAAAGGCGTCATATCGAACTCCCGCTGTACAATGGTACGTGCCACCCGCAGCAGGTCATTCATGGCGAGAATATAAATCAGGGATGTATCCTTGACCAGATTAATCGTTTCGTTGCTGATTGGCGGCAGGACATGGCGTATCATCTGCGGGATGATAATCCGGCGCATGGTCTGGGAATAGGTCATGCCCAGCGTCTTGGCCGCCTCGTACTGGCCGCGGCTGATGGACTGGATGCCGGCACGGAAAATCTCCGCAAAGTAGGCCGCATAGTTCAGGACAAAGGCCAGCAGTGCGGCGGCGATGTCCGGCAGCTTTATCCCCACCAGCGGCAGGGCAAAATACACAAACAGAAGCTGCAGCATCAGCGGCGTGCCACGCATTATCCACACGTAAAACTCCATCAGCAGGCTGACGGGCTTAAGGCTGCTGATGCGCCCCAGGGCCGCCAGCAGGCCGATGGGCAGCGCCAGCACCAGCGTAATACAAAAAATCTCCAGCGTAACCTGGGTACCCTCCAACATTAACACAATAGTGTGCAGCAGGTTATCCATAATTAAAAAAACTTCCTTTCAATACAAAAAAGCACAGATATTTATATTTTACTTCAAATCAGCGCAAAAAAAAAGACCTGCTGACAAAAATCAGAGGTCTTTTTTCCCGCGGCACCGCCGCCGGACAGCATCCCCGCCGGGCAGGGACTGATTATTTAGTTATATCCTTGGCGAACCACTTCTCAGAAATCTTGGCAACGGTGCCGTCGGCCTTCATCTCGTCAAACACCTTCTGCACCTCATCACGCAGGGCCTGATCATCCTTGCGGAAAGCAAAGCCGAACTGGCTCACATCGCCGATGACAGTCTCCACAGCCTCAATATTCTCCGGATGCTTGCTGATGTAGTAACGGCCGATAATCTCGTCGCCCACTACAGCATCAATGCGGCCGCTCTCCAGATCCATAAAGGCGGTAATGTAGTCAGGATAGTATTTTACTTCCTTCATGGAGTTCTTCAGGGCGGTGTCCTTCGTGAAATATTCCTCGGTGGTGCCGCCGCTCTGAGTACCTACAGCCTTGCCGGCCAGGTCAGCCTCGCTGCCGATAGCCAGCTTGTTGTTCTTGGAAACAAAGACAATCTGGCGGTTGTCCATGTACGGCTCGCTGAACAGCATGTTTTCCTTGCGCTGCTCGGTGATATCCAGACCGTTCCACAGCACATCCACACGGCCGCTCTTCAGCTCGGCCTCCTTGGAGTTCCAGTCGATGGCCTTGAACTCCACCTCCCGGCCCAGGCGCTTGGCAGCCTCCTTGGCCAGATCGATATCAAAGCCCACGATTTCATTCTTCTCATCCTTGAAGCCCATTGGCGGGAAGTTGTCATCCAGACCCACCACAATCTTCTTGCCGGCTTCCTTGCCGGCATTGTCGCCGCCGCAGCCTGCCAGGGCAGTAACAGCCAGAACCAGCATCATGCACAACGCAAAAATCTTCTTCATATACCTTGCACTCTCCCTCTAGTATTTTGTGAAAATCACTATGCCTATTATACTTTAAACTATTAAAACATGACAACAAAAAAATCGTGAATATTGTATTTTTTCCGTCAGCAGGAGGATAAATTTTCACGCCGCGAAAATCCTTCCCAATTTGGCCGGAGCTTTGACACCGTACCATCTGCCGTGCTATAGTCAGGACAGAAGCATGCGGAACTACCAAATAAGAAAGAGAAGGGGTATATTCTATGACAAAAATCACCAGAGCAGAATTCGGCCGCCTGAAAAACGGCAGCATGGTTTATCTCTACACGCTGACAAACGACAGCGGCGCCAGCGCCGGCATCATCACCTACGGCGCCAGGGTGCAGAGCTTCATGGTGCCGGACAAGGACGGCAATCTGCAGGATATCGTGCGGGGCTTTGACGACGCCGCAGGCTATGAAGCGGAGGCCTTCTACATGGGGGCCATCGTCGGCCGCCATGCCAACCGCATCCAGAATGCAAAAATCACCATCAACGGCACTGACTATCAGCTGGAGGCCAACGACGGCCCCCGCGGGAACAACAGCCTGCACAGCGGCAGCCGTGGCTTTCACTGCCAGCTGTGGGGGGCGGAGGTGCAGGATGACAAGCTGGTTATGACCCATTTCAGCCCTGACGGTGACGGCGGCTTTCCTGGCAATTTTACCGTCCATGTCACCTATGAGCTGACCGGGGACAACGCCCTGAAGATTTCCTACGCGGCTTCCTCCGACGCCGACACCATCTGCAACCTGACCAATCACAGCTACTTCAACCTGAACGGCCGTGAGGACGACAGCATCCTCGGCCACCGCCTGCAGATTTTCGCAGACAGCCTGACGGAGGCTGACGCTGAATCCCTGCCAAACGGCACCATCTATCAGGCGGCAGGCACGCCGATGGATTTTCGCCAGCTGACCGCCATCGGGGAGCGCATTGACGCTGATTTCCAGCAGCTGAAATGGGGCGCAGGCTACGACCACAACTGGATTCTCAGCGGCGAAGCCGAAGACGGCCTGCGCAGGGCGGCCTATGCCGAGGGTGACAAAACCGGCATCACCCTGACCGTCTGCACGGATATGCCGGGCCTGCAGTTTTACAGCGGCAATTTTCTGGACGGCACCGTTGGCAAGGGCGGCGTCAGCTACGTAAGGCGCAGCAGCTTTGCCCTGGAAACCCAGTATTTTCCAAACTCACCGGCCCATCCTGAATTTCCGCAGCCGCTGCTGAAAAAAGGAGATACCTGGCGGTCCGTGACAATTTTCCGGGCAGGCATCAACGGATAAAACAATCTGAACATCTGAAATAAGAGGACATTCCACTACTTATGTCCTCTTATTTTTTTTTGCCAAATATGGTAGGATATTATATATAAATATCTTATGCAATATACGGTATACATATACAATAAAATAGAAAAGGAGATTCCATTATGAAAGCTCTAACAGTCGGCCAGCTGCAGCCGGGGATGGAACTAGCCCGCACCGTTGTCAACGATGACATGGTGGTAATTTTGTCGGAGAACACCCTGCTTACCAAGGCGCACATAACGAGGCTCAACTTTCTGAACATTCCCCAGGTCTATGTCAAGGACGAGTACGAACTCAGCCCTAACTATCAGTCCGTGATGACCATATTCAACCGCAGCAACGCTTTTGCGGCGGAATACCGCGAGGTCATCCGCGAGGTCAACAACATATTCGAGGCCACTGCCAACAGCGGCGAGATTCCTGTGGAAAAAACCCAGACGCTGGTACGGGATTCGCTGGCGCCCATGTCAAAGCAGAGCGGCGTCATTGACTACCTGTACGGCCTGAACCACATGGCTGACGACCTTTTCAACCACTCCATGCGCGTTTCCATTCTGGCGGGAGTTATCGGCAAATGGATGTACAAGAAAACCAGCGTAGTCAACGAGCTGATTCTGGCAGGCTTCCTCCATGACATCGGCAAGACCAAGTTCCCGCCCCGCCTGCAGTCGCGCCGCGTGGAAACGCTGAACGGTGATGATTTCGAGCGCTATATGCAGCACACCATTGACGGCTCGCACCTGCTGAACGAAAACAGGAAGATTCCTGACGGGGTAAAGCTGGCCGCCCTCCAGCATCACGAATGCATGGACGCCAGCGGATTTCCTTTCGCCGTAAACGGCAAGGAAATCCATGAGTATGCCAGAATCATAGCCATCGCTGACATGTACGACAACATCACCACCGAGCGGGAGGGCTTCGTCCGCCAGACGCCGTTCACCGCCATTGCCAAAATCACGGAGCAGATGTACACCAAGCTGGACCCGACCATCAGCGTGGCCATCCTGAAGCGCATAAAGGATGCCTTCCTGGGCTCCACCGTAGTGCTGAACAACGGCCTGGCCGGCACCATCATCAACTATCCTCATGATTTTGCCGAGCATCCGCTGGTGCGCATTGATCAGGACAACATCATCGACCTGAATCAGCACAGGGGCATCAAAATCGTGGAATACAATCCAAAGCAGTAAGTAACATATAACCCGAAACAAAAAACACCTGATATGCACGTTGCACGCATATCAGGTGTTTTTTTCGTCCATATATCAATCTGCATATTGCTACTGCCGGCTATTTATTCTCCGTACAGCCCTGCAACCGCTTATTCATACCGCAGGGCCTCGATAGGGTCCAGCTTTGCCGCCTTGCGCGCCGGCAGGATACCGAACAGCAGGCCTATGCCCACCGAAAAGGAAAAGGAAATCAATATCGGCGCCAGCGTAATGACCGTGGTAAAGCCTCCCACACCGGCAATGGCATAGGACAGGCCACAGCCTGCAGCGATGCCGATGATGCCGCCGATGACGCCGATTACCACCGACTCAATCAGAAACTGCATCATGATGTTGTTGAAGGTGGCCCCCAGCGCCTTGCGGATGCCGATTTCCCTGGTGCGCTCCGTCACGGATACCATCATGATATTCATGATGCCGATGCCGCCTACAATCAGGGAGATGCCCGCCACACTGCCCAGAAGCAGGGTAATCATGGTCGTGGTCTGGCTCATGGTTTCCATCAGGCTGGTCAGGTTCCGCACATGAAAATCGTCCTCCTTGTCCCCCACAATCCTGTGCCGCTGCCTGAGCAGTACCTCGATGTCGTTCTGCACCTGATCCATGTACATGGCATCACTGACCTGCACGCTGACTGACTGCACGTAGGTGATGCCCAGCATGCGCTCCTGGGCCGTAGTCAGGGGAATGATTACCACGTCATCCTGATCCTGCCCCATGGAGGACTGGCCCTTGCTTTCCAAAAGCCCGATAACCCGGAAGGGCTGGTTGTTCACGCGGATATTCCTGCCGACGGGATTTTCACTGCCAAAAAGGTTTTCCGCGACGGTAGTGCCGATAACCGCTACCCTGTCACGCTTGTTCATGTTGTCGTTGGTGATAAAGGAGCCTGATTCCACCGTCAGGGACTTGATGTCCATGTACTCAGGGGTTACGCCCTGCACGCTGGTATTCCAGTTCTGATTGCCGTTGACAACCTGATAGCTGCCGCTGACGCTGGGGGACACAAAATCAATGTTTTTGATTTTGGCCTGTATGGCCTTTGCATCATCGTATTTCAAGGTCTGCATGGAGCCTGCCGCGCCGCGGGGGCCGCCCCGGTTGGAGGAGCCCGGCGAAACAATCAGCATGTTGCTGCCCAGGCTGGCAATGGACTCCTGCACGTTGCTGCGGACGCCCATGCCCACGGATACCATGGCGATAACCGCCCCCACGCCGATGATAATTCCCAGCATGGTCAGGAGGGAGCGCAGCTTGTTGGCATAAAGGGCCGTAAAGGCCATGCGAAAACATTCCTTAAACAACATCCAGCACCACTCCCTTTCCTTCATCACGGGTAATCACGCCATCGCGCACCAGCAGCTGACGATTGGCGCAGACAGCGATTTCCGGCTCATGCGTTACCAGAATGATGGTGCGTCCCGTGCTGTGCAGCTTCTGAAAGATATCCATAATCTCCCGCGTGGACTTTGTATCCAGATTGCCTGTAGGCTCGTCCGCCATGATGATTTCCGGCTCGTTCACCAGCGCCCTGGCTATAGCCACGCGCTGGCGCTGGCCGCCGGACAGCTCGTTGGGCATGTGCTCCGCCCTGTCGGCCAGCCCCACCGTATCCAGAAAATGCATGGCCCTTTCCCGCCGCTCCTTTGCCCCGATGCCCGCATAAATCAGGGGCAGGGCCACATTGTCCAGAGAGGAAATGCGCGACAGCAGGTTGAAATTCTGGAAGACGAAGCCGATGTGCTTGTTCCGCGTCAGTGCCAGCTCATCGTCAGAAAGATGTGCCACCTCCCTGCCCTCCAGCTCATAGGAGCCGCAGGTGGGCCTGTCGAGACAGCCCAGGATATTCATCAGCGTGGATTTGCCGGAGCCGGACGGCCCCATCAGCGCCGCGAACTCTCCCTTTTTTATGTCCAAATCAATGCCATCAAGGGCGGCTACCTGCTGCTCACCCATCCGGTACAGCTTCTTTACGCCCCGCAGGCGGATAACATACTCCGTCCCGCTTTTTATACTTTTTTCCTTCATACGCACTCTGCCTCCCTCTTACATCGGAGGCGGGCCTCCCATGCCATTCTTGCCGGAGCTGCTGGTCTTGGACTTGTAGCTGATGACAAGCATATCACCATCACTGAGCCCATCCAGTATCTCCACATACTCATCGCTATAAATACCGGTGGTAACATAGCGCTTCTCCTGCTGTGCCGCATCAGCACCGCCGCCCCTGCCGGCCTGCACCATGACATAGGAGCCTGTCGAATCCGTTTTCAGGGCGGAAATAGGCACAGCCAGGGCGTTTTCCTTTTCATCGGTCACAATCTCCACCCGCGCCGTCATGGCCGGCAGCAGGAGATTTTCAGGATCGTCCACGTCCAGCACCACGTAATAGTAAATTACGCTGGCAGAACTGCTGGAGCTGGAGGAATTGCTGGAATTGGTATTCCAGCTGTTGGTGACATCCGTCTGGGAAATCTTGGAAACCGTTGCCGTAAAGGTTCTGCCCGTATAGGTATCCACCGTAAATGTGGCCTTCTGTCCCACCTTGACACTGCCGATGTCCGTTTCATCCACCTTGGCCAGAATCTGCTTTCTGGACAAATCCGCAATGGTCATGATGACGGTCGGATTGCTGTTGCCCTGCACGGCCATGGTGCCTGCCGTCTTCGGCTCCCCCACCACGATGCCGTCCATAGGGGCGGTAATCACCGTCTCTGCCAGATCCGACTCGGTCTTGGACAGGGAGCTTTCCGCCGTATCGTAGTCATACTCCGCATCCTCCAGCTCTTCCCTGGACTTGGCGCCGATGGAGTAAAGATACTCCGCCCGGTTGTACTTGGAGCGGGTATTGGCTACCTTATAGGAAGCCTGATCCTTGGTGGCCTCATAGTCCTTGCCATCCAGAATCGCCACGGTCTGCCCCGCCTTCACTACATCGTTTTCCTTTACCAGCACGGACTTGATGCGGGCGGTGATTTTGGAGCTTACCTCCACGGAATCCACCGGCCTGATGGTTCCCGTAGCGGAAACCGTGGACTTCAGGCTCTGGCGGGAAGCCTCCACCAGCTCCACGGCAGCGGCCTGCTGTGCCGCCTCCTGCTGGCTGCTGTACCAGCCATAGCCCCCGGCGGCCACTGCCAGAACCACGGCCGCCGCTATCAGCCATTTCATCTTTCCTTTTATGTTCATCTGCTTTTCTCCTTATGCACACGGCCGTCAGGCAGCCTGCCCCTGCCGTGCAAAATCACTTACCGGCGGTGTACTCCACAGCCAGCCCCATGTCGCTTTCCAGCGCCGCCTTGTAGCGGGCATAGTCGTACTGGGCGCTGATGTAGTTGTGGCGGGCAGTGGACAGAGCCTCCTGAGCGTCAATGATGTCCAGCATAATGCCCTCACCGGCCTTGTATTTTTCCTGGGCGATGAAGAAGTCCTCTTCCGCCTGCTTTACGGCAGTCTGGGTGGAATTGAAGCGTTCCTCCGCCTCCCGCATGCTGTTGTAGTCCTTGCGCACCGCCAAATCAATATCATTCCTGTCCTTTGCCAGCGTCGCCTGCGCTATAGCCAGCTCCGCCTTGGCCGCGTCCACCTTGCCTGCCGTGATGCCGCTGTCAAAAATATTCCAGCTCACCCCCAGGGAGGCCGTGTACTCGTGGTTGTCGCCGTCCGGCAGAACCTGCTTGCTCCAGCCTGCCCCCACGCTCAAATCCACCGTCGGCCCATAACCGGCTTTTGCCGTCCTGACCGCCAGCTCCTTCTGCTGCAGCTGATAGTTATCCATCAGTATTTCCTTGCGGTTGTCAAGAGCATAGGAAAGGCACTCCCCCACATCGCCATCAAAGGCAGTATAGGAAAAATCATCCGTCAGCTCTAATGGCTCACTGCTGTCCACATAAATCAGGCTTCTCAGGGTACTCAGGTTGTTGTCGTAGCTGTTCTTGCCCTTGATAAGCTCCTGACGGGCGTTGGACAGCTCCACCTGGGAGCGCAGCACATCAATCTTGGCCTTGCTGCCCGCTCCATACAGCTGCTCCACATTAGTCAGATGCTGCTGGTATTTGTCCACCGTGTCCTGATAGACGGCAATCTTCTTCTGTGCCTCCAGCGTATCATAGTAGGCCTGAATCACTGCCAGCCGGGTTGTTTCCCATTTTCTTTCCGTCTTAAGCCTGGCGATGTCCACGCCCAGCTCGCCGGATTTGATGCTGTTCTGATTCGCGCCGCCGGAATAAAGGGGCAGCGATACGGATATCTTATTGCTGTTGCCGTTTTCCCAGTCCTTGCTGTTGGACTCGGAACGGCTGAAACTGCTGCTGGCCTTCCAGCTGAAGCTGTTCTGCCCCCGCGCCTGACGCAGCGATGCCTTTGCTGTTTCCTCACCCAGCTGGGTAATCAGCACATCGGGATTATTCTTCAACGCCAGCTGTACAGCCGTTTCCAGCGGCAGCTCCATGCAGCTGCCCACGGCTCCCTGTGCCAGCAGGCAGCCTGCCAGCACGCCGCCCAGTACCAAACCTTTCAATCTCATAAAAACACCCTTTCTTGTGGTGAAATATTCTAGCCTGTATTTTATTACACAAATCTTAAAATAGCATTAAAAAAACGCAATTATTAAACCCCTGCAGCCATCCGGCCGCAGGGGTACATATTATTTGCCC
>NZ_JBJDWZ010000085.1:11041-14770 GCF_051866355.1 Anaerovibrio sp.
CGCAATTATTAAACCCCTGCAGCCATCCGGCCGCAGGGGTACATATTATTTGCCCAGCTTTTCCTTCATTACGTCCACAGCCTTCAGAAGCTGCACATCCTGAGCAGCCCCTTCCGGCAGCTCCACGGCCACATCAGGCTCCACGCCCGTACCGTCGATGCTCCTGCCGGACGGCGTATAGTATCTGGCCACCGTCAGCTTCAATCCGTCGCCGTGAGTAAGGGGAAGCATGGTCTGCACGGAGCCCTTGCCAAAGGATTTTGTGCCCACTATGGTGCCGCACTGCCTGTCCTGCACGGCTCCCGCCAGAATTTCCGAGGCGCTGGCACTGTTGCCGTCAATCAGCACCACCAGCGGATAATCAAGGCCGGACAGCTCCGAATCATACACCGTCCTGCGGCCGTCCCGGTCAACCATGGACACGATTTCCCCGGCCGGGATGATCTGGTTGGCTATCTCCACGCAGGAGGTCAGAAGTCCCCCCGGATTGGCCCGCAAATCCACAATCAGCCCTTCCATGCCCTGCTCCTTCAGCTCCGCCAGCTCCTTCTGGAACTCCTTGCCGGTATTCTCACTGAAGGAGGCAATCCTGATGTAGCCTATCCTCGTATCGTCCAGCATGATGCCCTTGGCCGTAGTCAGCTGAATAGCCGCCCTGGTAATGGTGACATCAAAATCCTCCTGTCCCTGACGGCGGATAGTCAGCACCACCTGAGTGCCTTCCTCGCCCCTCACCCGGCCGGCCATTTCCTCCGGCTGCATGCCGGACACGGCATCACCGTCAATCCGCAGAATCTCATCCTTTTCCTGCAGGCCTGCCGCCTCGCTGGGCGTATTCTCCATGACGGACATGATCTCGCAGCGCCCCGGCTCCGGAAAGCCCATCACCACGCCGATGCCGCCGAAGGAGCCCTCCGTCTGCTGCATCAGCTGCTTGAACTTTTCATTATCCATATAAATGGAGTGCTTGTCCCCCAACGCCTTCGTCATGCCGTCAATGGCGCCATCCACCAGCTTTTCCAGCGGCACCTCGTCCACATATTTGCTCTCAATAAACAGCATGGTAGTCACCAGCCTGCCAATCTGGGACACGTTTTCCTCATTGGCCCCCAGCAGGCTGTACAGCCCCATGAAGATGCCCATGACAACAAGCACCACCGTTGTCAGGGCCGTTATAATTATCTTTTTCATACCTAAGCTACCTCGCAGCCATCCCATCTGCCCTTCTGACGGCAGGCATCACAAATACCCATACGGGCTGACCGGCTCTCCGTTCTCACGCACCTCAAAATGGCAGTGCGGCCCTGTGGAATTGCCGGTAGAGCCGCACAGGGCAATCACCTGTCCCTGGCTCACCGTCTGGCCTACATCCACGTTCAGAGAATCATTATGCCCGTACAGGGTGGTAACGCCGCCACCGTGGTCAATAATCACCGTATTGCCATAGCCGCTGATCCAGCCGGCGTAAATAATCGTGCCGCTGGCCGCCGCATAGATAGGCATGCCGTAATCACCACCGATATCCAGGCCGCTGTGAAAGCGCGCCGTGCCGAAAATCGGATGGGTGCGCCAGCCAAATTCCGAGGTCACCGGCCCGTCCAGCGGCCATATCATGCCGCCGGCCCCGGCAGGAGCGCCGCTGTAGGACATGTTGCTGCGGCGAATCATGCTGGCAATCTCTTCCGAAGCCGCCATCAATTCCTCATAGGCCTGCTCCGAGGTATCCCTGTCGTAAATCGCCTTATCCAGAAGGTCCTGCTGTTCGGCCTCCTTTTCCTCCACGGCGGCCCGCTTGGCATCAGCATCGGCTACCAGCCTTTCCGCCTCGGCTTTGTCCTTTTCCAGCTGTGCCCTGGCCATAACCACAATCGCTTTTTCCTGCTTTACCTTCATGATTAAATCATAGTCATGCTTGATGATGCGCTTGAGGATATCCATGCGCGTCATCAGGTCGGAAAAATCCTTTGCCCCGAACAGCACATCCACATAGCTTATCTGCCCGTTGATATAAATATCGCGGACACGCTTCTGCAGCTTTTTGTTTTTTATCTTTAAATCCGCCTCTGTCTTCGTCAAAAGCGCCGTATTTTCATCAATCTTGCCCTCCACGGCATCCAGCTGGGACTTTACCTCCTTGTAGGCCGCCGTAGCCGTCCGCAGCTCTTCCTGAATGGCCCGCAGGCGTTCCGAAACGCTTTCCACCCTGGCGGCAGCCTCGTTGGTAATCTCCTGCTGGCGCTCCGCCTGACGCTGCAGGTCAGCCAGCTGTTCCTCCAGATCATCGGCCTGTGCCGTTCCCGCCACGGAAATCAGCAGCACCAGTGACAAAAACAGTCCCAGCAGCCTGAAGCCGCCGGCATGCTCCTTCATTCTCATCCTGCCACCACCTTAAACCTTCAGGAAACGCTTGATGGATACCGCACTGCCTACCGCACCCACGGCCATGCCGCTCAATACCACAATCATCGTAATATACGTCAGGAACGGCTGCTCAGGAATCAGCGGGAAAAAGGCCAGCGTATCGTAAATCTTTTCAGCTATGCCCGTATACGTCACCCGCAGTACCACGGCCGCTACCAGACTGCCGAACAGCCCCAGCACCATGCCCTCCAGCACAAAAGGCCAGCGGATAAACCAGTCCGTTGCCCCCACGTACTTCATGATGGCAATCTCCTTGCGCCGGGCAAACACGGTCAGCCGGATGGTGTTGGAAATAATAAACAGCGTCGCCAGTGCCAGCACCAGCATCAGCGAAAAGCCGAAAATCCTGATCAGCCGCGTCATCTCAAAAAGATGCTCCATTACATCCTGCCCGTATTTGGCTGATTCGATGCCATCAAACTTCTCAATGGATTCAGCCGCCGTCCTGACCAGCTCCGGCCGCGTAATAGTCACCTCAAAGGCATCCGGCAGGGGATTGGTTTCATCCAGAGCATCCAGCAGGGTTTTCTGGTCGCCAAGCCGCTCCTTGAAGCGCTCCATGGCTTCCTCCTTGGAGACGAATGTCACCTTTTCCACGCCCTGCATGCCCTTCAGATCCTGTTCTATATCCCTGGCAGCCTCCCTGCTGACGGAATCCTCCAGATACACATTAATCTGTACCTGGGATTCCAGTGATTCAGCCATCTTGTTCATGTTCATCACCAGCATGAGAAACATGCCAAAAATAAACAGGGAAACCGCCACCGTGCCGATAGAGGCTATAGACATCCAGTTATTGCGCTTTAGCGATAAAAACACTTCCCTGATGAAATATTCCGTTGTTCTAATTTTCATAGCCGTAGCCTCCCTGTGCCTCATCCCTGACAATAGTGCCGTCCTCAATGGCGATTACGCGCCGCTGCATGGCATCCACAATGGTCTTGTCATGGGTGGCCATTACAATGGTAGTGCCGGCCGCATTAATCCGCTGAAAAATATCCATGATGCCCCAGGAGGTATCCGGGTCAAGATTGCCCGTAGGCTCATCGGCAATCACGATGGCAGGATTGTTGACAATGGCGCGGGCGATGGCCACACGCTGCTGCTCACCGCCGGACAGCTGATTCGGGAAGCATTTGTACTTGTCCCGCAGTCCGACAATATCCAGCACCGAGTTCACGCTGCGCTGCATCATGCGGCGGGGCGCCTCAATAACCTGCATGGCAAAGGCAATATTTTCGTAGACAGTCTTATCCGGCAGCAGGCGGTAATCCTGAAAGATTACCCCCAGGCTGCGCCGGAGATACG
>NZ_JBJDWZ010000086.1:0-2594 GCF_051866355.1 Anaerovibrio sp.
TGCCAATAGATTTCAGGCAATTCCTCCGAATGAATAGAAATAGATTGATTAAGCAATTCCTGTTCACAGGACACAATGTTATGACAGTGTTATGAAAGCCGGAGTTTGGGTTGGCTGTTTTTCGGCATGAATAGCTTTGGTTATTGTGGCCTGCTGTATTATAATATTGATATGGCAGGTCTTTTTTGCTGGCTGTAAAAAAACATCTTGAAAATAATTCTCAATTGTGCTATATTAATTCTGCGAATGATAATAATATTCAATTGAGAGGTGAGAGGATGGACAGGAAACAGTTTGATCAGCTGCTGGCCCTGCACTGCGCGCCGACGCTGGCAGGACTGAAGGCGGCCAGCATGGTGGCTATGCCCGCCAGGAGCATGGAGGAGCTGCGGGATCTTTTCGGGATATATGAGCAGTGCTTCGCCTGCAAGGGGCTGAAGGTAATGGAGCTGAGGCAGCAGAAGTCGCATGTGCTGTTTCTCATATACCGCCCTGTGGTGCTGAAAAGGCTTCTGCGGCGCAGGATGGCACAGGATATTCTGACGATGTGCGGCTATCCGCCGGGAGCCGGGCTGGATGAGCTGCTGGGCCATCTGAAAAAGCGCATGGCGTCAAAGCTGGCGGAGGATGGCAGCCGGCAGGGCTTTCCTCATGAGATTGGCCTGTTTCTTGGCTATCCGCCTCATGACGTGGAGGGCTTCATCCAGCATGGCGGACGGAATTTCCGCCAGTGCGGCTTCTGGAAGGTGTATGATAATGAGAAGGCCGTCCTGCACCTGTTTCACTGCTACGCTGCCTGCACCAAAAGGGTGTATGACAGCCTGCAGGATGGTGCGAGCCTGCAATCCATGATTTGCAGTGCGGCCTGATGATAAATAAATAGCTATAATTAGCGGGAGGAAAGAAGAATATGAAGGTAGCAGTTGTATATTGGAGCGGTACGGGCAATACGGAGATGATGGCACAGGCCATGGCCGAGGGTGCGAGGGAAGCCGGGGCGGAGGTGGAGCTTTTGACCCCGGAGGGTTTTCCTGCCTCGAAGCTGGGAAACTTTGATGCCCTTCTGCTGGGCTGTCCGGCCATGGGCAACGAGGTATTGGAGGAATCCGAGTTTGAGCCGATGTTTACGGCGCTGGAGAAGCATCTCGAAGGTGTTCCGGTAGGGCTTTTTGGCTCTTATGGCTGGGGCAGCGGCGAATGGATGGAGGACTGGCAGGCACGTTGCAAGGAGCATGGTGCCAATGTCTTTGGCGACGGAGTGATTGTCAACAACACGCCGGATGATGAAGCACTGGCCCAGTGCAGAAGCTTTGCGGAGGGCTTTGTAAAGGAAAACAGCTAGTGCAAAATATAATTTAATTTTTTAACATACAAGAGGATTTTTTCTTCGCGTGTCGAATATCACAGTAGGCGGCGTGTTATGGGGCTGCCTGCTGTGATATTTTTTGTGGAGAAATAAAAGGCGATGAGCGGCGATGGAGAAAAAATGCCGAGATATAAGGCCGGGCGGACTGAAGGGAATTCTCTGCCTCAGCATGGTGATTGTGCTGTGCCTGGCGGCACTGCTTCCCTCTGTGGCCCTGTCGGCGGATGATACCGGCAGCGTGAGCAGAGTCAGTGGCAGCAGCTACCGGCAGAAGGTGGTCCGCGTAGCGTATTACCCGGAGGTGAACTGGCAGGAGGGCGCCGAGGAAGGGCAGGTAAAAAAGGGCTACTGCTATGAGTATTACCAGCGTCTTGCTCCCTATGCCAACTGGCGGTATAAGTATGTGTACGGTTCCTTTCAGGAGCTGTATGCAAAATTTTTGCGGGGCGAGATAGATGTTTTTGCCGGATTGTCCAAAACTGATGAGCGCAGGGGGAGCTTTTTGTATCCGGAGCGGCCTATGGGGCAGACAGGGTACATTTTCCTCAAGCGGAGCACGGACAGCTCTGTTACGGAAAATCCCCATTCCTTTGACGGCAAGCGGCTGGGAACGGTAGCGGGGATTGTGGAGAGCAGCCTGCGGCAGTTCCTGAAACAGCGGAATATTCAGGCGGAGGTGTACGCCTACAAGGATACGGATGAGGCGGTTTCTGCCTTGCAGGAGGGAACGGTGGATGCCGTGCTGGGGGAGACCAGTGCCACGGCCATTACCAACTACGGGCTGGAGTCCTTCGTCAGCGGCGGCACCAAGGATTTTTATCTCTGTGTGGCGGCGGGCAGGGAGGATTTGCTGCAGGACCTGAACAAGGCGCAGGAGGATTTGCACCAGGTCATGCCGTTTTTGACGAAGCAGCTGGGGGATAAGTATTTCCGCCGCTCAAATATTACTGCCACCCTGACGGCAGGCGAAAAGAAGTGGGTGGCGGAGCATCAGACCCTGCGGGTGGGCGTACTCGAAAGCTATATGCCTTTTTCCGGCTTGAACAAGCAGGGGATGGTGACCGGCATCGTCAGGGATATTGTGCCGGAGATGGTGAACATGCTGGGACTGGGCGGCAGGCTGGATGTCGCCTACAAGAGCTACAGCAATTTTGCCGCCATGGCGGATGGTCTGCACAAGGGCGAGGTAGATGCCATCTTCCCGGTGTTCAACGATATGTGGGTGGCT
>NZ_JBJDWZ010000087.1:0-2588 GCF_051866355.1 Anaerovibrio sp.
ATACGGGGGACAGCAATTTGCATAAAAGCGAGGAAACAGATATAATAATGGCATTGTAATAGTTTTATCTGTTTTGGAAAAGGATGTGGATTTTTTGGATACCCCTTACCCGTCGATGTGGCTGTTTGTGATTTTTCTGCTGATTTTTGTCAATGTGTTTTTTGCCCTGGCTGAAACATCGTTAAATGAAAGCTACAAGAGCAGGCTGGAAAAGCTGCTGGATGATGGCAATGAGGATGCGGCGAAGGCCATGAAGCTGCTGGAGCATCCGGAGAGGGCCAATGCGGTGATACAGCTTGGCATTACCTTTGTGAGCATACTTATCGGTGTAAGCACCAGCGTCATACTGGCGCCTATCCTGAAGCAGTACATTGATATGATGCCTTATCCGGATGAAGTGGCGCTGGGGCTGAGCGTACTGATTGTGACGTATCTGACGCTGATGCTCAGCGAGTTCCTGCCGACCCGGTTTGCCATGCAGCACCCGGAGGAAACGCTGATACACTGTGAAAAGACCCTGAGCAAGCTGATTTTCATCACAAGGCCGATAGTGTCGCTTCTGGCAAATTCTGTCCGGCTGCTGCTGGCCATGCTGGGACTGAATCTGAAGATTGATGATACCGTCACGGAGGATGAGGTCAAGGATTTGATTGAGCAGGCCACGGAGGACGGCACCTTTGAGAAGAAGGAGCAGAATCTGGTGGACAGGGTGTTTCACATGAGCGACCAGACGGCGTATTCGCTGATGACACCGAGAACCCAGATGATGTGGATTGACCTTGAGGATACACTGGAGCAGAATCTGGCGATTATCCGCGCCACATCGGAGGCGATTATTCCCGTAGGCAGGGAAAGTCTGGATGATTTCTGCGGCGTTATATACATCAAGGATATTTTTAATGCGGCGCTGGACAACAAGCCGCTGGATTTAAGCCAGTTTATCAGAAAGCCTATGTTTATCCCCCGCTCCATGGAGAGCTTCCGGGTGCTGGAGCAGTTTCAGGAAACGGGTATCCATGAGGCGGCGGTGCTGGACGAGTACGGCGGTGTAATCGGCTTTATCACCCTGCAGGATATCCTGCTGGAGCTGATTGGCGATACGAACAATATCAACGAGCCGGAGCCGGTGCAGATTACGGCACGGGAGGATAACAGCTGGAATATTGAGGGACTTTGTTCCATTGATGATTTCAAGGAAAAGTTTGATATTGACGAGCTGCCGGATGAGGATCAGGATCATTACCAGACCATGGGTGGTTTTGTAACGGCCCTGTTTGGCTATATCCCGAAGAAAGGCGAGTCAGTGCGGTGGGAGAATTTCGTGTTTGAGATAGCGCGGCTGGATCGCTACAGGATAGATAAGATTATCTGTACAGTGGAGGAAAAGAAAAAGGAAGATAATGTTGAATCTGAAAACTGATAATATTGGGCATGAGCTAAGGTGGCAGCAGTGGGCGGCCAAGGCATTGTTTTTTGTGGGGGGCTTCGGCTGTGCCAGCTGGGCTCCTATTGTGCCTATGCTGAAAGAGCGGCTGGCACTGACGGAGGATGTGCTGGGCATGCTGCTTTTGTGTGTCGGCATCGGCTCATTGCTGACGATGCCCTTTTCAGGGGCGGCTGCCGGGAAATGGGGCTGCCGCAGGGTGCTGGTGACGGCCGGGGTTTTCTACGGCATGGTGCTGGTGCTTTTGAGCATGGTGCAGTCGCTGTATATGCTGGTGCCGCTTATTTTGCTGCTGGGCGGGCTGATGGGTACTATTGATGTGGTAGTCAATGTGCTGGCGGTGATAGTGGAAAAAAGGTCCGGCAGGCGTCTGATGTCAGGCATGCACGCCTTTTGGAGCGTGGGCGGCTTTGCAGGTGCCGGTATTTTCAGCGTCTGGCTGAATCTGGGGATGAATCATTTTCAGGCCGCTGTGGTTGCCTGGGGGATTATCCTGCTTCTGCTGGCTGTTTTCAGGCCCCATCTGCTGGATAATGGCGGTGAAAAGAGGGAAGGCTCCCTGCTGGCGATTCCCAGGGGGATTGTAATTTTTATAGGGCTGGTGGCCTTTGTGTCCTTTTTGATAGAAGGTGCTGTCATGGACTGGGGCGGCGTGTTCCTGACCAGCGTCAAGCATTTTGATATGAGCATGGCGGGTGTGGGCTTTACGGTTTTCTCGGCGGCTATGCTGATTATGCGGCTGGCAGGGGATTGGGCTGTCAACAGGCTGGGCGGCCCTGCAGTGACCATTGGCGGCGGACTTCTGGCCTGCGCAGGTTTTGTGCTGCTTATTTTTGCGCCGGAAGCATGGCTTTTGTATGCCGGGTTCTTTATTATCGGCATTGGCAGTGCCAATATTGTGCCTGTGTTTTATTCGCTGATGGGCAGGCAGAAGGTCATGCCTCTGAATCAGGCTGTGTCTGCGGCCAGTACGCTGGGATATCTCGGCATACTCATGGGGCCTGCTGTCATCGGATTCGTGGCTGACAGCACAAGCCTGTATGTGTCCTTCGGGATGCTGGGGATGCTGGCTTTCAGCCAGGCTGTGATTGCCGGATATGTGTATAGCAAAGTATTGTGAAATTTCAGTTTATCGTAGTGCTTG
>NZ_JBJDWZ010000088.1:0-14136 GCF_051866355.1 Anaerovibrio sp.
AAACCCCAATAGCTCACAATCCCTGTATTCCATAGCTTTTCTCCATCACACCACTGCATCCTGTCAGTCAATAAGCTCAGGATGCCTCAGCAGCCAGCCGGTAATTCCCTGCCAGGCCGCCCATTCGTCCCTGTACTGCATATTGCCATGCTCCATAGGCACATCCTCCGCTGACGAAGCCAGCTGCTGCCGCACATCATCCTTGTAAAAGCCGATATTCTCGCCATCCATCCAGCTGTAAGGCGTAACCACATGACTGATTTTTTCCGTCAGAGGCGGCTTCAGGCTGTAATACTCAAACCCTTCCGGCGCAATCAGCTCCATGATAGTCGGCAGGATGTTATGATGCTCCCCCAGAACATTGCCGGCAAAGAACTCCGGCTTCAAGTCCGGATGATGCATAGAAAAGGAGGTCAGAATATGCTCCCGGAGCAGCCTGTCCTTGCGAGGGATAATTCCCTTGTCCAAAGGCGCCACCGCCGAAGCATGGTCCCCCGTCAGTATAAACAGGCTGTCAGGATAAAGCTCCCGCATCCTGCTGACAAAATCCCCTACCGCCTTGTCAGAGTAAAGAATGCCGGTAAAACGTCGCATATCCATATCGCCCTGCTTCAAATCCCCCAGCGGCAGGCGAACCGCGTCCTCTTCGTGCACACCATACATCTCATAGGGGATATTATATGGCCCGTGGTTGGAAGTGGTATAGACAAAATGAAATTCCGGCGTGCCGTCTGCCTCTGCCTGTATCTTTTCAGCCACAGCTTCCAGATAGATATGGTCATATACACCCAGCCATGTACTTGGTGAACCCGGCGGGCAGAAATCAGGACCGCCATAAAAGCGGTCAAATCCGGCACTGGGCGCAAAATGCACCAGGCTGCCCCAGTTCAGGCTGCCACCATACCAGAAATGAGTGCGATAGCCCAGCCTGCGAAGCTGCCCTGCCATGGTGGTAGGCAGCCGCTGCAAATCTGCATCCCAGATTATCTTGTTCTCATTCAGCTCCACATCACAGTCATAGATCCCCAGCAGGATACTGCCCAGAGCTGTCTGGGATATCATGCCGCCCGGCTGGAAATTGTTCAGCACAAAGGCTCCCGGCTCCTGCCGCAGCCGCTTAGTATATTTGACTATATCCAACATATCATAAGGTGCATCATAAAGCCCCTGACAATGGCTTTCCTCCAGAATAAAGAAGATATGCCCCGGTTTCCTGATTCTTGCCCCTCCGGCAATACGCCTGCAGTATAACAGCGGATTATCATCCACAGTACCTGCAAAATCCGGTAGCACACAGCGGATATCCCTGGCAGCCGTCTCGTCATCCTTCGACATAAACTCAGGCACCGGATGCTTCCAGACAATCTTCAGCGCCACCAGATCATCCATAGTGGCCTTGCCCAGAAAAACATCGTTCTTTACCTCGGCAGGCACCTCGTCCCATTCCGGCTTCAGCCGATGTCGGAAGGTGCCGCCAAAGTTGAACCAGTAATATATGGCAATAGAAAACAGGAAAATTGCCGTATTCATAGCGTACTGCGCTGCCACTGATTCCCATAAAGGCAGCTCCAGCAGCGGCAGGGACTGCAGTCCGCTTCCCACAAGCCACAGCAGGCAGACATAGGGCGCCGTTCCCAGCAGAATCCATGCCCCGTGGTTCTGGTTGAAAAAAATATCCAGCAGATTTTTCTTGTCCGCATTTTTGCCCAGCCACATGTTGCGATTGTATACATCATGAAAATGATAATAAAAAATCCTCTTGCCCATGAAGGCGGCATAGAGAACTACTCCATACAGCACAAAAAGCACCAGCCGCACTGTGTCGCTGATGCCATAATATCCCCATATAAAGCTGCCCGGCAGGGTAACAAGCGCCAGCGTCAGCAGATAAAAGCGGGAATTTATATCCATCCCCCACCAGAAGCCATAGCTGAAGCATGTTCTCAGCTGGCTTCCCTTCCAGTCTGAAATCCTCTTCGGACCATCCAGCCAGATAAAAAGGAACCGAAACACTGCACACAAAACCGGCGGCACCACCGCCAAACGCAAATCCTGCTGCCAGCCGCTGAAAAATCCCGCAACTCCAGGTATATCCATTATTCAATCTTCCCCGCTTCCAATAATCTCATTTTGCCGGCCGCCAGCAAAAGCCCTATCAGCAGCCAGTATTCGCGCATGACGGAAATCTGCAGCATGCTGCTCTCTGTCATTCCCTCAAGGTGAAGTCCCGCCAGGACCAATATGCCTATCATGCCATAGGACGCAGTATTTACGGAGCGGCTGATGGATTTTTCCGCCTGATACAGCTTCACAAGGCGGTACAGAATGTACCCCTGCAGCATCACAAAGGAAGCCAGCCCCACAAAGCCGCCCTCCACGAATATCTTGACAAAGCTGCTCTGGCTCAGCACCGATGCCCATGTAGCCTGCCCACTCCAGTCATTCCACGATACGATGGCATACATGACCACCGAAAAGGCCAGCATAAAGGCAGGTATCGTCCTGTTGGCAAAAACCCCCTCATCCTGACGGCACATAAGATAAAAAATCGGTATCGCCATCATCAGATGGGTGGCATAAAAGGATGCCGCCGAGCTTGCGCCAATAGGGGTATAGTCCTCCCAGACCACCAGCTGATACGCACCCATGGCATCACAGACCAGCACCGACACCGCAAAGGCCACCAGAATCCACGCCATGCGCCGCCGCGTCTGCAAATAGCCGATTCCCATAAACAACGGGCTGAGGCGGTAAATGGTGCCCCACACCTCACCGAGGCTTGCCGCCGGATTGGGAGCAATCAGCGCCGCCACCACCTGCAGGACGCAATAAAAGGCCACAATCTTGACCAGTCCCTTGTCCATATCAGGCAGGCTGCCGGTACACACCTTCTGGGCAATCATCACCACAGCCCCCAGCACAATGCACACACTGGTAGCCGCAATGGAAAAATTGGATGTCAGGGCAAACAACATCATCACTATATACATTAACTGATTCCAGATTCCCAAAACCACCACTCCATACTTAAAGAAAGCTACTAACCCCTTTAGTATACCACAAAAAAACAATCCCGACTACGTTTAGACGGGATTGTTTCAGCATTATATCATTATTGTATCATTATTCAGGCACTGGTGGACAAATCCACCTTCTCGCCCTTTTTCTCGCGAACTACCACGCGCTCCTCGTAGTCAAAGCACTCCTTGGCAATATCCTTGCTGAGCCACAGGAGGCAGATAAGGTTCGGAATCGCCATCAGTCCGTTGGCCGTATCGGAGAAGTCCCATACCAGATCCAGTGTCTGGGTTGCGCCGATATAGGTGATAAAGGAGAAGATAACGCGGTATGCCACCAGAATGTCATGATTGCTTACCAGATACTCCAGTGCCTTCTCGCCATAATACTCCCAGCCGAGAATCGTGGAAAAAGCGAAAAGTGCCAGAGAAGTGGAAACGATTACGCGGGCATGCTCGCCAAAAACGGAAGAGAATGCCAATATGGTCATCTGAGCGCCGGAAACAGCCTTGCCGGTAGCCGGATCAATGGTGCCCAGCATGCCGGAAGAAGCGATAACAAGGCCTGTCAGCACGCAGATAATCATGGTATCAAAGAAAGTACCGGTCATATTTACATAACCCTGACGGGAAGCATGGTCAGTCTTGGCCGCAGCAGCCGCAATCGGCGCGGAACCAAGGCCTGCCTCGTTGGAGAACACGCCGCGGGCAACACCCCAGCGCATAGCTGTCAGCATGGAAGCGATAATGGAACCGCCTACACCGCCGGCTACAGCCTCCGGAGCAAAGGCCATCCGGAAAATCTCACCAATGCCGGCCGGCAGGTTGCCTGCGTTCACCACGATGACAATCAGGGCCATCACTACATAGAAAGCTGCCATGGCAGGCACCACGATACTGGAAACAGCACCGATACTGCGCACGCCCTTGAAGAGAATAACCATGGAAAGAATAACCAGAATGGAACCAATCAGGGCAGGATCCACGCCAAAGCTGCTGTTAAACGCAGCAGAAATGGAGTTGGCCTGGGTCATGTTGCCGATACCAAAGGAAGCACAGACAGCAAACACCGCGAACAAAAAGGCCAGCACGCGCCCCGGCACGCCGCCGATGCCGTTCTTCATGGCATACATCGGGCCACCGGCCATCTCGCCCCGCTCGTTGGTTTCACGATACTTTACGGCCAGCACGGATTCACCATACTTGGTGGAAAGGCCGAAAGCGGCAGAAATCCACATCCAGACCAGTGCGCCCGGTCCGCCCAGCACCATAGCGGTAGCAACGCCCACGATGTTACCTGTACCCACAGTGGCAGACAGAGCAATCATCAGGGACTGGAACGGCGTAACGTCGCCCTCCGTGTTATCCTTCTTTGTCAGAATCATCCTGACCGCATAAGGCAGGTTCAGCCACGGCTTGAACTTCAGGCGCACCGTCAGAAAGATGCCGGTGCCTACCAGAAAGCACAGCATAACGGGGCCCCAAACAAAATCATTCACCTGCTTCATAATAGCTGCAAAATCCATACACAATTCCCCCTATAACATTTATAATGCCTTTTGTATACATCTATGTACATTTTGTTATAATGTCCGTTGTACATAGACAATAGTCTTCAATGACTATGTGTGATAGTATACCTTTCATAAACACATTTGTAAAGGCCGTTTTGCAGATTGCGTAAAAAAGCAATAAAAAAAAGGTGTCCGCTTTGAACACCTTTAATTTATTCCCATGTTTCCCCATATTGGGTTTTATATATATGGCTTTTCTTCCAGGCCAGCGCAAACTCCACAACCTCCTGCAGCATGGTGCTCTTGCCGTAGGAAAGCCTTTCCTGCACATTCACCGCACCGCTCATCAGCTTCTTTGTTTCATAGTTGTATACCTTGGCATTGCGGTATTCATAGGAGCCTTCCTCCGTATCAAAATAAGCCCGGTAGCGGTACATATACCTGCTGTGCAGCTTGACCAGATACAAATCCAGCTCTATCTCATGCTCGCTGGGCTGTTCAATGGAGTTGACGTCCACGTAGTAGCCGGTATTTCCCTCATAATCCACAAAATACCTGTCGGCCCTGGCAGCCTCCACGCCGCCTGCCCACAAGACAACCGCAACGCACACCGCCACAGCCGCAGAAAATATCCATTTTTCTTTGTTCTTGAAAAAATCCACTAAAAACAGACTTCCTTCCCAGGGTACAAATGATATATAATATATATTGTAGTATATTATATGACAAAAAACGAAAATATCTGTGGCCGCAGGATTATTCCGCCGCAGTTACCACTGCTTTTACCATCCGCTCAAATTTGACGCGTGGTATCATCACAAAATGGCCGCAGCCCTGGCATTTCATACCGAAGTCCATGCCGGTGCGGGTAACCTGCCAGAGCGAACTGCCGCAGGGATGAGCCTTGCGCATCCTGACCACATCTCCCACATTAAACTTTAATGGCATAAAAATCATCCTATTCTACAGAAAGGGAGTTACACTATCATGAAAATATCTATTCTTCAGCTGCCCATTGAAGAGGGCAATATCGAGCACAATCTCGATGCCATGTCCGCCATGCTGGACAAGGCCATGAACAGCGACCAGCGCCCCGATGCCGTCCTGCTGCCGGAGCTTTGGAACACCGGCTTTTATCCAAAGCCAATCAGCGAATACGCCGACAGCCAGGATATCTGGAAAAAACATATGAGCCGCCTGGCCTCGGAGTACACGGTCAACATCATCGCAGGCTCCATTGCCGTGGAGAGGAAAAAGAAGATATACAACACCTGCTACGTTTTTGACAGGGCAGGCGAAAACATAGCCACCTATGAAAAGACCCATCTCTTTTCCCCGGCCGGCGAAAACACCGATTTTACCCCAGGCAGCAGGCTGGCCACCTTCAGCATTGACGGCATAAAGTGCGGCATCATCATCTGCTACGACCTGCGCTTTCCTGAGCTGGTGCGGCAGCTGGCCCTGCAGGACATCAGCATCCTGTTTGTGGCCGCCGCCTGGCCGATAGAGCGCATCCAGCACTGGGACACCCTGCTCAGGGCGCGCGCCATTGAGAACCAGTTCTTTGTGGCTGCCGCCAACGGCATTTCCTCCCATCTGGGAGATGCCATGCACCTGGGCGGCGGCTCCGCCATCTACGACCCATGGGGAAGCCTGCTGGCCCAGGGCTCCACGGACAATCTGGAGGGAGAAATCCTGCACGCCAACCTCCAGCCCGGCATGATCAGCCAGATACGGAGCGACATCAACATCTTCCGCGACAGGCGTCCGGAGCTGTACAAGCTGACGGAATAGCAAAATACGCAATTACACGTTGAAGCGGAAGTAGGTCACATCCCCGTCCTGCATGATATAATCCTTGCCCTCAAGGCGCACCTGCCCCTTTTCACGGGCGGCGGCTGTGGACCCGGCCGCTACCAGGTCATCAAAGCTGACAATCTCCGCACGGATAAAGCCGCGCTCAATGTCAGAATGAATCTTGCCGGCGGCCTTCGGTGCAGTGGTTCCCTTGACGATAGTCCAGGCACGGCACTCATCAGGGCCTGCCGTCAGGAAGGTCATCAGCCCCAGCAGGTCAAAAGCGGCGTGGATGAGCTTTTCCAGTCCGGACTGCTCCAGCCCCATCTCATGCAGGAACTCCTTTGCCTCATCGGCATCCAGCTCCGCAATCTCCGACTCCACCCGGGCAGAAATCGCTACCACCTCGGCCCCCTCGCTAGCGGCGTACTCCTTCACCTTCTGCACATACGGGTTTTCCGCATCGGCAGTGGCAACCTCATCCTCGCTCACATTAGCTACATACAGGGTCGGCTTCATGGTCAGGAAATTCATTTCCCTGATAAGGGCCAGCTCATCATCAGACAGCTCTACGCTGCGGACAGTCCTGCCCTCATCGAGAGCTGCTTTTATTTTGTCCAGAACAGCCTGCTCCGCCTTGGCCTCCTTTACACCGGCCTTGGCCAGCTTCACCAGCTTCTGCGCACGGCGCTCCAGCACCTCCATGTCAGCCAGGCACAGCTCCGTGTTGATGATTTCAATATCGCGAACAGGATCAATAGACCCCTCCACATGGGTGATATCCCCGTCCTCAAAACAGCGGACAACCTGCGCCACCGCATCCACCTGACGGATATGCTCAAGGAACTTGTTGCCAAGGCCCTCGCCCTGGGACGCACCCTTCACCAGGCCGGCAATATCCACAAAACGGAAAGCCGCCGGAGTGGTTTTCTTTGAGCTGTACATCTCATGCAGAACCTGCAGGCGCTGATCCGGCACATCCACGATGCCCACATTCGGCTCAATGGTGCAGAACGGATAGTTGGCCGCCTCGGCGCCTGCCTTGGTAATAGCGTTGAACAACGTGCTTTTGCCCACATTCGGCAATCCGACAATACCTACTTCTAAATTACTCAAAACCTTATTCCACCTTTATGATTTGTACTTTTTGAAAATATTACCCGTATAGTATATCACAAAATCCTGCAATAAAAAACACAAAAACATATTTACGCTTTTGTGCTGCCATAGTATAATTATTCTGCTGCTCTCCCACACTGCAGTGAAGGGAGGTGCTTCATGTGGAGTTGCTAATTACCTTTCTGTTGTCTGTTCTGGCAAGTGTAATCGGCAATTACATTTGCAAATGGCTGGACAGGCAATAAAACGCAGCAGCCAGCCTAAGGCTTAAGCCACCTTTACCAAACGGAATAGAAAACGCCCCGATCGGCACATCGGGGCGTTTTTGCGTGCCTCACATGGATGCACTAATCACCTTTAGCTTTCGCTGAGATTAGCATAGCACATTTCACATCATTTAGCAATACATCTTTTACATCCTGTAGCCATCAGGATTATTTTTTTGCCAGTTCCAGCTGTCACGGCACATATCGGCCAGAGTGCGCTTTGCCTCCCAGCCGAGCACTGCCTTCGCCTTTGACGCATCCGCATAGCACACCGGCAGATCACCGGCACGGCGCGGCCCGATAGCGTACTTTACTGGCACGTTATTCACCTGCTGGAAGGTATTCACGATGTCCAGCACGCTGTACGGCCTGCCGGTACCCAGGTTGATAATCTCCACGCCCTTGTGGCCGGCCGCAAACTCCACCGCCTTCACATGGCCGTCGGCCAGATCCATCACATGAATATAATCCCGCAGGCAGGTGCCGTCCGGCGTATCATAATCACCGCCAAACACCGTCAGCTTCTCACGCCTGCCCACCGCCACCTGCGATACATATGGCATCAGGTTGTTGGGAATCCCCTGGGGATCCTCGCCAATCCGCCCGGACTCATGGGCGCCGATAGGGTTAAAATACCGCAGCAGCACTACCCCCAGCTCCGGATTGGCCACAGCCGCATCAGACAAAATCTGCTCCATCATGGACTTCGTCCAGCCATAAGGATTGGTGCAAAGGCCCTTCGGCATTTCCTCCTTATACGGAGATGGATTCTGCTCTCCATACACAGTTGCCGAGGAAGAAAAAATTATCTTCTGCACATCGGTTGCGGCCATGGCCTCCAGCAGTGAAAGAGTTGTATTTATGTTATTGCGATAATACTTCAAGGGATTTGCCACGGATTCCCCCACGGCCTTCAGGCCTGCAAAATGAATCACCATCTCCGGCCGTTCCTTGTCCAGAATCCCCCTTACTGCCGCCTCGTCCTGAATATCCGCCTCATACAGCGCCACCTTCCTGCCGGCCAGTTCTTCAGCACGATGCACCGCCTCCGGACAGCTGTTGTCATAATTGTCCACGATAACAACCTCATGGCCGCCCTTCAAAAGCTGTACTGCCGTATGGGTGCCAATATACCCGGCACCACCTGCCAATAATACCTTCATAACTATTGCTCCCTCATCAATGCCTGCAATACCTTCACGGCTATTGCTGTTTCATCAGCACCTGCAACACACCTACAGCTATTGCTCCTTCATCAATGCCTGCAGATATTCCTTGAATTGCGGGCCCAAATCCTCACGCCGCAGGGCAAACTCCACCGTAGCCTTCAAAAAACCCAGCTTGTCCCCCACATCATACCGCCTGCCCTCAAAGCAGTAAGCCCAGACCGGCTCAACCCCTGCCAGCTGCTTAAGGGCGTCCGTCAGCTGGATTTCACCGCCCTTGCCCGGCTTCGTATGCTCCAGAATCTCAAACACTGTCGGAGATATTATATACCGCCCCAGCACTGCCATATTGCTGGGCGCCTCTCCCAGCTCCGGCTTCTCTACCATGTTGCTGACCTTCACCAGCCGCGAACCGGCAATCTCCCTGCCGTCCACAATACCATAAGAAGAAACCTTCTCATCCGGCACCTGCTGGCACCCCAGCACCGAACCGCCATAGGCATCATAGATATCTATCAGCTGCTTCAGGGCAGGCGCCTGCCCGCTTTTCCTGTCCGCATACACCACATCATCACCAAGAAGCACCGCAAAAGGCTCCCCCGCCATAAAGGATTTGGCGCAGAGAATGGCATCCCCCAGCCCCCGCATTTTCTTCTGACGGATATAATGCACGTTGATATCTGCTGTTTCCCGCACTATGGCCAGCAAATCCTCCTTGCCCTTTTCCTCCAGCTCCCGCTCAAGATTCGGCGCCGAGTCAAAATGATCCTCGATGGCTCTCTTTGCATGGCCGCTGATAATCAGAATCTCCTCAATGCCGCTGTCCAGGGCTTCTTCCACAATGTACTGGATAGTAGGCTTGTCTACGATAGGCAGCATCTCCTTCGGCGTTGCCTTGGTGGCAGGAAGAAACCTCGTCCCATAACCGGCCGCCGGAATTACTGCTTTTTTTATTTTCGCCATAATCTCACGCCCCCACGAAATAATTGCTTTGTTTAGTATACCACAAAACAGCACTTACTGCCATATCAGCCTGTTACATTGTCAGGCGGAAAAAGATTGTCAAGGGTTGCCCGCATCCTCAGTTTTCCTTTCTCCGTGACGTGGGAATAATACTTGGCCGTAATAGCAATACTGCTGTGCCCCAGCCGCTTGGATACAGCATCCATCGTTTCCCCCGCCTCCAGCAGCATGGTAGCATGGGTATGGCGCAGTGAATGGGTGGAGCCTCCCCCTAGATTCTTCTTGCACCAGGCGTTAAAAAAACGAAAATCCGGCGCACAAATCTGCTTGCCGCTCCCAATCCGGCAGCAGACATAATCCCCCTTGTTGTACCTGCTGTTTCCCGCCGACTGGCGCACATCCATCTGGCGAAGCTGCTCCGTCTGCAGAAGCATCTGCAGCTGTGTCCCGTAGGGAATAGTACGATAGCTGCTCCTGGTCTTTGGCATGCTCTGGCGCAGGCCGTTTTCCAGCATAGTACCAGCCACCGTCAGCTCCCGCTTCTCAAAATCCACATCCTGCCATCTAAGCCCCAGCGCCTCCCCGATTCTAAGCCCCGTGTAATAACAGACATGCAGTGCCACATAATAATCATGCCCCGGCGGATACTGCTTTTCAATAGCTGCCACATCCGTGGAGGAAAACACATGAATCTCCTTGCCCGGCTCCTCGATATCGCGCGGCAGCCAGACATTCTCGGCAGGGTTGCTTTTGCAAAAACCACAGGGATTCACTGCATAGCTGAAGCAGGAGCGCATAATAGCCAGCAGCTTTCCCAAGGAGGAACGTTTCAGGCATTTTCGCCGTTCATTGATAAATTTCTGCAAAAGTCGGGCATCCAGCTTATTCATCTCCATATCTCCCAGCTGAGGAAAAATATGCTTTTCTATCATGCCCCGATAGGATTTCTGCGTGTTTGTCCGGGTATTGATATTGACATATTCCTCAAACCAAACCTGAAAGGCTTCCTGTACCGTGACGATTTTTTTACCTTGCTTTTTCATTTCTAACATCTCCTAACCACGTCAACATACGGCTTATTTAAATTTTATATAATTTGTAAAATTTTATCAACAAAGGCATACCTGTCTACTAACTTTTTATAAGAGAAATTCGCTATTCTATTACATATTTTATAAAATATTTCATAAAAACCTTCGGTAAATACAAAAATTTTATTTATTTTTCGTTATTATACAACCTTAACATCCCGATAAGTGTTTTTTATTTGGACAAAGGAGGAATTTTTTAATGAAGAAGACTCTCGTATCCGCATTGACTACCGCTCTGGTAGTAGGCGCTGCATCCACTACTTTTGCAGCCGCTAATCCTTTCGCTGATGTTCCTGCAGACCATTGGGCATACGATGCTGTTGCTCAGCTGGTACAGGACGGCGTAGTAAATGGTTATTCCGCTGATGGCACCTTCAAGGGTGACCAGAGCATGAGCCGTTATGAGATGGCTCAGATTGTTGCAAAGGCTATGGCTAAGTCCGATGCTGCTGACAACAACAACAAGGCTCTCATTGAGAAGCTGTCCGCAGAGTTCTCCGATGAGCTGGCTAACCTGGGCGTTCGCGTTGCTAACCTGGAGGCTAAGACCGACAACGTTAAGTGGAATGGCTTGATCCGTTATGACTGGAACACCACCAACTATGAGAGCAGCGAAGGCCACAGGGATTCCCAGAACAACACTATTAAGCTGCGTTTTGAGCCATCCATCACCATCAACGAGAACTGGACCGGCCATGCTCGTCTGGACTATGATGTTGACAAGGATGATACTACCGGCCACAACACTGTATCCACCGAGTGGATTTATGCAGAGGGCGTTTATGGCAAGCTGGACACCAAGCTCGGCCGTTTCAACACCTTCTCCGATGCCTCCCATGGTCTGGTAATCGATATGGATTCTGCTACCGGCGTTGAGTTCCAGTATGCTCCTACCAGCAACTGGAAGGTAAAGGCTACTGCCGCTCGTCTCTCCGGTTTCTGGACTGAAGATGGTTGGGAGCATGAGAGCTATGGTTTGTCCCATGGCCCTAGCAATAATAACAATGCTACCTACTGGGCTGTTGAGGCTAACTACCAGAATGGCAAGTGGGAGGCTGGTGCAGGCTACCACAATGTAACTGCTACCTACACCTTCCAGGATGTTGCTAATTTTACTGATTTGGAAAATGCAGATGGCTCTTTCCGCGTAGTTGACCTGGGCGTTGGCTATGCTTTCGACAAGAATGTAAAGCTGACTGCTGACTATGCTTTTGGTCCTTCCCTGAATGACGAGGTTTGGGATGGTGCCAGCAAGAACGCCTACAACATCCAGCTCCAGTACAAGGGCGCTGACGCTGCTGACAAGGGCTCCTGGGGCGTATACGCTGCATACCGTCAGCTGTCCCCATTCGCAGCCTTCGGTGCAACCTATGATCACAAGGCTGGCGTTGCCGGCTTGAACTCTTTGAAGGGCTGGGAGTTCGGTGCTGACTATGCTTTCGCAAAGAACATCGTAGCAACCGCTAAGTTCTTCACCGGCAAGGATACCCTTGTTGATACCAACGACAAGGTTACCGGTATGTGGAGCCGTGTTGACTTCATTTTCTAATCAACACAAGCCATATCACCGCAGGGCATCTGCTCTGTAAAAAGAAAACGAAAACCCCCGATAGCCGTCGGGGGTTTTTTAGTCCCTGCTTTCAGGCGTTAACGGCTTTATTATAACATGTATAATTATTTTCGTAAATTAATTCCATGCTATTTCCCTTACTTTTTTACGTATTCAAAACGACAATAAGTGTTTTTTATTTGTAAGGGAGGAATTTTTTAATGAAAAAGTTACTTGTAACCTCGTTAACTACCGCTCTGGTAGCAGGCGCTGCATCCACTACATTTGCGGCTGCCAATCCTTTTGCAGACGTTCCTGCGGATCATTGGGCATACGATGCCGTTGCTCAGCTGGCACAGGATGGTCTGGTAAACGGGTATGCCGATGACGGCACTTTTAAGGGCGACCAGCACATGAGCCGCTATGAAATGGCACAACTTGTTGCCAAGGCCATGGCAAAGTCCGATGCCGCCGATAATAACAACAAGGCTCTCATTGACAAGCTGGCCGCAGAGTTCTCCGATGAACTGTCCGGTCTGGGCGTCCGCATTGCCAACCTTGAGGAAAAGGTCGACAATGTTAAGTGGACAGGCTTGATACGCTATGACTGGAACAACGCCAATTTTGCTGTACAGAAAGGTCATAGAGAAAACAATGAGAACCAGCTGAAGCTGCGCTTTACTCCGTCCGTCACCATCAATAATAACTGGACGGGTCATGCCGAAATTGACTATAACTATGATTACAGCAAGGGCGGCGACGATACTACCGTTAACAAAAACGATGGTAAAGCGGATGTGGGCAAGATTTATGCAGAAGGCAAATACGGCAAGGCAGCAATCAAGCTCGGCCGCTTTGGCTCTTTCTCGGATGCGTCCCACGGCCTGTTCTTTGATGACAAGGTAACTGGTGCTGAAATGGTTTATGCTCCTGACAAGCGCTGGAGCTTCAAGGCCACCGGTGGTAGGGTTGACGCAAAAAATCGTCTATTCTATACAACGACCACATCTGGTACCAAAGGCACTTCCGGCAGCTATGCCGCTGTGGAGGCCGGATACAAGAATGGCAAGTTTGAAGCCGGTCTTGGCTATCACATTGCCGGCGGAAACAAGACCATCATCACTGACCACGGGGACTACAAGGTTTGGGATGCAGGCATAGGCTATGCTTTTGACAAAAACCTCAAGGCTACTGCCGACTATTCCTATGGCAATAGTTGGGTCGATCATGCTTTCTCACGCGGAGCTTACAGTATTCAAATGAATTACAAGGGTGCAGATGCAGCTCATAAAGGTTCCTGGGGTGCCTATGTGGCCTATCGCAATCTGACACCGATCGCAGCATTTCAGGCAACCTATGACCACAAAGCGGGAACTACAGGCTTGAATTCTCTGAAAGGCTGGGAGCTGGGTGTTGATTATACCTGGACAAAAAATATTGTTTCATCCTTCAAGTATTTCAACGGCAAGGACAACGACAAGTTATATGCAAAGAACAGCAAGGTTTCCGGCGTATGGAGCCGTCTCGACTTCATATTCTAACCATGTTCCAACTGATTGCGGTCTGTAGAAATAGCTTACTTTAACTTAACATTCGTAATCGTCTGAAATGGCGATTTGAGAGCGGCTCACAGAGCCGCTCTTTTATAGTTCAT
>NZ_JBJDWZ010000089.1:0-10853 GCF_051866355.1 Anaerovibrio sp.
CCCACCAAAGTCGCCGTGCCGCCAATATTAGAGGCCAGAATCTGCGCCATCAAAAACGGCTTAACATCTACCTTCAACTGAGATGTAATACTAAAGGTTACCGGCACAGTCAGCAGTACGGTGGTAACATTATCCAGAAATGCCGAGCATACCGCAGTGAGGGTAGCCAGGGCCAGCAGCAGCTTCATAGGCTGTGCCTTGACCTTCTGGGCCGCCCAGATAGCCAAAAAGTTGAACAGGCCTGTCTCGGCCGTAATGTTTACGATAATCATCATGCCCATCAGCAGTCCCAGGGTATTAAAATCAATATGATGAATAGCGGTTTCCTGGGAAAGGATGCCGAACATAATCATGAGCATGGCACCAAAGATGCCTACAATGGTGCGATGCACCTTTTCTGAAATAATCAATGCGTAAGCGACAATAAATATTGTCACTGCTACGTAAGTTGCGTTAAACAATTTAATTGCCCCCTTCTTTATTTCTGTACCAAAAACTCCGCCTATCGCAACAGCGTCATGCGCGAAGGTAGGCGGAGTTGTGGAACACAATCTCGTATTAGATTGTTTTGCTGATTACATCAGGTAACGCAGATACACATAGGCGGTGGACATGATGATGGACAAAATCATACATGGGAAAGCCACCTTCATAAAGCCCAGGAAGGAAATCTGCTGGCCGTGCTGGGCTGCCAGAGAAGCAACCACCACGTTGGCGCTGGCACCAATCAGGGTACCATTGCCGCCCAGGCAGGCGCCCAGTGCCAGGGACCACCACAGAGGATCGAGATTGGTGATGCCCATAGCGCCCATATCCTTAATCAGCGGAATCATAGTTGCCACAAAAGGAATATTATCCACAAAAGCGGAAGCAATGGCGCTCATCCAGAGAATGAGGATGGCGGTTGCCTCCACAGAGCCCTCGGTAATCATCATGGCCTCGGCCGCCAGCATCTTGATAACGCCGGTTTCAACCAGGGCGCCAACCAGAATGAACAGGCCGGCAAAGAAGAAGATGGCCAGCCACTCAATCTTGCTGAGAACCTTGGCAATCTTTTCCTCATCCCTCGTAAAGGTCAGCAGGAGCAGCAAGCCTGCGCCGAACATGGCGGCAGTAGCCGACTCCAGCCCCAGTGCGCCGTGAGCCACAAACAATCCCATGGTCAGGGCCAGTACAAACAAGCACCTCTTCAGCAGGGAAACATCCGTGATCTGCCTGGCAGGCTTCAGCTTCATAACCTGCGCCTGCAGCTCAGGAGTGGTATGCAGGCCCTTGCCGTAGATGAACTCCAGGATAAAGGTAGTAACGATGAAAATCACAGCTGCCGGTGCGGCCAGATTCAGGATGAAATCCAAAAAGCTCAGGCCTACAGCGGAGCCAATCATTATGTTTGGCGGGTCGCCCACCAAAGTCGCCGTGCCGCCAATATTAGAGGCCAGAATCTGCGCCATCAAAAACGGCTTAACATCTACCTTCAACTGAGATGTAATACTAAAGGTTACAGGTACGGTCAAAAGCACGGTGGTAACATTGTCCAGCAGGGCGGAGCAGACCGCGGTCAGGGTGGCCAGGGCCAGCAGCAGCTTCATCGGCTGTGCCTTTACCCTCTGGGCCGCCCAGATGGCCAGAAAGTTAAACAATCCCGTTTCTGCTGTAATGTTTACAATTATCATCATGCCCATCAAGAGCCCCAGCGTATTGAAGTCAATATGATGGATGGCAGTCTCCTGCGAGAGAATCCCGAACATAATCATGAGCATGGCACCAAAGATACCGACAATGGTACGATGCACCTTTTCCGAAATAATCAGAGCATAGGCGATGATGAAGATTGTCACCGCAATAGTAGTAGAGTCAAACAAATTTATGCCTCCTTCTTATAAATACGTCATTACCTCGACCCAACGCATTTTCTTGGTTTTGTACCAAAGATGTACAGTTTGCCGCAATAATGCTGCCGCGAAAATCATCTGCGGCCGGAGCGCTTATCTGCCTTCTGCTTAATCTCCACAGGCTTGATGATAATGCTCTGGCCCTCCTTTTTGATTTTCATGGTGTAGTTTCTGATGCCGTCCCGGAAAAGCTCCATTTTCAGCTCCAGCAGCTTTCGGCCCAGCTCCTCTGTCAGCTCGTCCGTAAAGCCGGTAAGCGCAATATTCTTCTCCGGTTTTGACAGGCCTGCCCTGGCACGGCGGCGTTTGTCCTCCGCCTCCTCTGCGGCCAGGAACTGTGATTCCATAGTTACCTGCTCCACATAGCCCTGCAGCATATCCTTGTCAGACAGCCCCTTGGGTATTTTTGCCATATCTTACCCCTTCTTTGCCTTGGCCCAGGAATCCTTCAGGCCTACCACGCGGTTGAACACGAGATGCTCCGGAGTGGAATCCTTGTCCACCACATAGTATCCCTGGCGCAGGAACTGATAATGGGTTCCCTGAGCCGTCAGCCGCACACTCGGCTCCACAAGGGCATCCTGCAGAACCTCCAGCGAGTTCTTGTTCACTGCCGCCAGAAAATCTGCCGGCACCTCGCCCTTCTCGTCCGTTTCAATGAGATACTCATACAGACGGACCTCGGCCCTGATGGCATCCCCGGCAGAAACCCAGTGGATAGTTCCCTTCACCTTGCGGTTTGCCGTGGCACCGCCGGTACTGGACTCAGGGTCATAGCTGCAACGCAGCTCCCTGATGGTGCCGTCATCATTCTTCACGACCTCATCACACCTGATGATGTAGCCATGTTTCAGACGCACCTCCCCGCCCGGCTTCAGGCGGAAAAACTTCTTTGGAGCCTCCTCCATGAAGTCCTCCTGCTCTATGTACAGCTCCCTTGTAAATGGCACATAGCGGTGGCCGCCCTTAAAAGGGTGGTTCTCCGCCAGCATGTACTCCTTCTGCCCTTCCGGATAGTTAGTAATAACCACCTTCAACGGGCGAAGCACTGCCATAACGCGGTCAGCATTATTGTTCAAATCATCCCGGACACAATGCTCCAGCATGGCCACATCCACCAGGCTGTTGGCCTTGGCCACGCCTACCTCCCGGCAGAAGGCGCGGATGGCGGCCGGTGTATAGCCGCGGCGGCGCAGGCCGGAAATAGTCGGCATCCTGGGATCGTCCCAGCCGGATACATAGCCTTCCTCCACCAGCTGGCGGAGCTTTCTTTTGCTGGTAACCGTGTTGGTCAGGTTCAGCCGGGCAAACTCAATCTGCCGCGGGCGGGTATCAGCCGCAAAGCCTGTATTCTCCAGCAGCCAGTCATATAAAGGCCTGTGATCCTCAAACTCCAATGTACAAATCGAATGGGAAATCCCCTCTATGGCATCGGACAGCGGATGGGCGAAATCGTACATCGGATAGATGCACCACTCATCCCCGGTACGATGATGGGTCGCATGAGCAATACGGTAAATAACAGGGTCGCGCATGTTGATATTCGGGGAGGCCATGTCGATTTTGGCCCGCAGCACCTTCTCGCCATCGCCGAACTCGCCATTTTTCATGCGGGTGAACAAATCCAGATTCTCCTCCGCACTGCGGTTCCTGTAAGGGCTCTCCGTACCGGCCTCCGTAAGAGTGCCGCGCATGGCGCGGATTTCATCAGCGGTGCTGTCATCCACATAGGCCTTGCCTGCCTTAATCAGCTGCACCGCATACTCATACAGCTGGCCGAAGTAGTCGGAGGCGTAATACATGCGGTCCTCCCAGCTGAATCCCAGCCATTTGACATCCGCCATAATGGAATCCACATACTCCACATCCTCCTTGACAGGATTTGTATCATCAAAGCGCAGGTTGCACTTGCCGCCATACTGCTGTGCCAGGCCAAAATTCAGGCAGATGGACTTGGCATGGCCCACGTGCAGATAGCCATTCGGCTCCGGCGGAAACCGGGTGTGCACCCCGTCCCCGTAGCGTCCCTGCTTCAAATCATCGTTTATCTCATTCTGAATAAAATTAGAGGTAGTATTTAAAATATCAGGCATGCAATTTGCCTCCTTATAAATTGCTTTTATTGTCGTTAAGTCCCGTTCATTATATCATAATTTGTATGATAAATCTATATAAAATGATGTATACTTTTTGTATTGTTTCATCTCGTTGTAGCTCAAATGCACACAATATCATCCCTGCTGCACTTTTCTGCCACGTATTCCTGCAGGCGGCTGACACCCAGCTCCACCTGCGGCAGAGGAGGCAGATTGGCAATGATGGCGTCTATGTAGCCCTTGTCCCTGATACGGCGCAGTGTCCAGGCAAAATTCACATCATATACCCACATCAGCCGCACCAGCTTTCTATCCTCATTGGTGCGTATCATGGTATAGTCCACCTGCTGGCCGTTGACAAAACGCTCAAGAAAGCCCGGCGCAAACACGCCATTTTCACCGGATGCGTTGCCGTTTGGCCCCTTCATGAAATTCCTGATTGCCGACGAGCCGGCCTGCTCTCCCCCGTCCTCCGTCAGATAGGGAGCCAGCACCCTGAAAATATCCAGCTTGTCCGCATCACGGATGATTCTGGCAAAGAGCAGCTGCCGCGGTGAATCAGTAGCGGCAATCTCCTTTTTGTTATGATTCCGGATGGCAAACAGGACAAGCTCCTTATCCTCATCTGCCAGCAGTCCGTAAAAAGGCAGCTCCCTGATAACCTTTACCCCCAGATCCGCGTGATCCTCCGACCGGGCATCCACAAAGGTCTTGTAAAGCTGCCACTGGCGGAATCGTCCCACATCATGAAGCAGGCCGATAAGCTCTGCCAGGCCTGTATCATGGTCATCCAGCTGCAGGTGCAGGGCCAGCTCCCTGGCATGGGCGGTCACATAGCCCGTATGCTTTTCCTTCATCCCGATGCCAAACATTATGTCCTTGTCATCACAATAAAAGGATTTCATATATTCGTCCATCCATCGATGGGCTGCCTTCAATATTTTCTCCACATATAACACCTCCTGCAAACAAAAAAATTGTACCAAAAATTCCCTCATTATACAATAAGCATATCATATTAGTTTGTTGTATAATATATTCATAAACTAAAAAATGAGGAGGCATACGTATATGAAACTAGGCATTGCAGGCTCAGGCGGCATTGTAAAGGAGGTTCTGCTGGCATTGCAGGAGGTGGACGAGGTGCAGGTGACGGCGATTTTCGTCCGTCCCCACAGCAGGGAGAAGGGTGATGCCCTGGCCGCCCGATACGGCATCCCGGCCGTCTATACCGATTACGCAGAATTTCTCAAACAGGCAGACGTGGATTTTGTCTATATCGGGCTGATAAACAGCGCACATTTTACCTACACCCGTGATGCCCTGCTGGCAGGCAGGAACGTCATCGTAGAGAAGCCATTTGCTTCCAACCTGCGGGAGGTGAAGCAGCTGGCAGAGCTGGCGCAGGCCAACGGCCTCTTTCTCTTTGAGGCGGTGTCCCTGCTGCACATGCCGAACTATGCCAAGCTGCAGGAACTGCTGCCGCAAATTGGCAGGATTACCATGGTTCAGGCCAACTATTCCCAGTATTCCAGCCGCTATGACAAATACCTGCAAAAAGAGGTACTGCCGGCCTTTGACATCAATCTTTCCGGCGGCTCCCTCTATGACATCAACATCTACAATCTCAACCTGATTATCGGGCTGTTCGGCGCGCCAAAGGCCGTTTCCTACACTGCCAACATCGGCTTCAACGGCATCGACACCTCCGGCGCCGCCCTGCTGCAGTATGAAGGTTTCCCGGCCATCGCCGTGGGCGCCAAGGATTCCGACAGTCCCAGCGGCTGCACCATTCAGGGCGAAAAGGGCTGGCTCCGCTGTGACGGCGTACCGGGGGAGCTGAACTCCGTGGAGCTGTGCCTGAGAAAGCAGGAACCGCAGTGCTATGCCCTGAATGCCTATTCCCACCGCCTTGCCCATGAATTCAAGGACTTTGCCGATATCTTCGCCGCCCGCGACCTCGCCGCCCGCGACCGCTACCTCAGCATCTCACTGCAGGTAGCCGAAACCGCCGAAAAAGCCCGCCTGTCAGCAGGCATCCATTTCCCTGCCGACACCACCTCGCATGAATAAATCTTATTCAACGGCAACTACATTGACTGATAACCTCCTGCTTACATCACGTCGCAAGGATTAAAGAAGTTTAGAGCAAGCAGTGAACAAAAGCCCCATGGCAATTACTCAAAGAAAACCTTTGCTGCACCTCGGCGCTTAGCGATTTGCAAGCCGCAGGTGCGGCGAGAGCGTGTTTTTGTGCGTAATGCCATGGGGCTGACGTTTGGTTGATAAGATAATAATTAGCGATAAAAAAGTCCTGTCACCGGCAACACCAGTGACAGGACTTTTAAATTAACAGATTATATCATCTCATGCCATCAGGCACAGCCCAATTACATCAGGCCGATGAGGTGTGCGCCGATACCTACAGCGAACAGAGCCAGGATGATGATGATAGGGGAAACACCCTTCTTCAGCAGCCACATGCAGAGCAGGGTCAGCAGAAGAGGAACAAGACCAGGAATCAGTGCATCCAGGTTGTTCTGCAGGGTGGTAACCCTTACAGGCTCCAGAGCCATGCCGGAGGAGAACTGCTGAATAGCAGTCTTGATGCCCTCGCCGCCGGCAGGGAGCTTATCCCACTCAATATACGCACCCTCGCTGAGCTGGATGCTGGAAACAACAGGAGCAAACTTGATGCTTACCCATCTCTGTACCAGGGCACCGAGCACGAACATACCCAGGATGGAAGCACCGCGGGTAATGTTGGTCAGCATGCTGCCGGACAGGTTCTCGGTAATCTGGTTGCCGACGCCATAGCCGAATTCCTGAGTGTACCACATAAAGCCGAAGCGGAGAATGTTCCACAGAAGGAAGAACAGGATTGGACCAAGCATGTTGCCGTCCATAGCGATGGAAGCACACATTGCGCCCAGGATAGGACGAAGGGTGAACCAGAATACAGGGTCACCGATACCGGCCAGAGGACCCATCATACCAACCTTAACACCCTGAATAGCAGCATCGTCAACAGCGGCGCCGTTGGCCCTCTCCTGCTCCAGGGCAAGGTTTACGCCGATGATTGGGGAAGCAACATACGGATGGGTGTTGAAGAACTCCATGTGACGCTTCAAAGCGGCAATCTGGTCAGCCTTTTCCTTGTACAGCTTCTTGATAGCCGGAATCATTGCAAATGCATAACCACCGTTCTGCATACGCTCATAGTTCCAGGAACCCTGCAAAAATGTTGAACGCAGGCAAACCATAAAACGGTCAGCCTTGCTAAGAGTAATCTTATTATCTGCCATGTCAATCACCACTTTCTAATCAATAGTCATCAAGAATATCGCCGATCGGGTCCCTGCTGCCGCCATTGCCATTGCCGCCATTACCGCCACCGTTGTTGGACAGGTGGAGATAAATCATAACCATAGCGGTTGCGATAGCGCCCAGGGAGATAAGGGTGATTTCAGTCAGCGCAGCCACGCAGAAGCCCAGGATAAGGAATGCCCAGGTCTCCTTGTTGGCAATCATGTTGATAACCATAGCATAACCTACGGCAACAACCATGCCGCCGCCGATAGCCATACCGGTGGTCAGCCACTCAGGAATGGACTGCAGGCCTGCCTGTACAACCTCTGCAGGAATGAAGCAGAGAGCAACAGCAGGAATAGCGATACGGGCGCCCTGCATGAGCACGGCAGCAACCTGCCAGAACTCAATAGCTGCAAAGCTGCCCTGCTCGGCAGCGCCGTCCATCATATGAACGATAGGCACGGACAAAGTACGAACAATCATGGTAGTGAACAGACCTGCTACTGCCAGAGGAATAGCGATACCGATAGCAGTAGGAATGCCTGCTACGCCCTGGCCGCCCTGAATCAGGATGATTGCAGAAGCAACAGACGCCAAAGCCGCGTCAGGCGCAACAGCAGCGCCGATATTTGCCCAGCCCAGGGCGATCATCTGGAGAGTACCGCCCAGAATGATACATGGAACAGGGTCACCGGCAACAATGCCAATCAGGGAGCAAGCCAGGATTGGCTGATGGAATTCAAATTCATCCAGAACACTCTCTGCACCAGCCAGGAGTGCTACGATAATAATACCAATTATGGTAATAGTACCCATAATATAACCTCCAAATCTTTTTTATTGGACAATCTCAAATTAAGAAAAAATAATTACTTCAAACCGTCCTCTGCCTTCTTAATCAGGGCATCAAGGTTGTCAGCTGCATCTGCAGGCACCTTGCGCACATCAAAGGAAATCCCCATGCTCTTCAGTTCCTTAAAGGTATCAACATCGTTCTTATCCATGGAAATAACCTTGTTTACCAGCACCTTGCCTACAGAATGGGCCATGGAGCCGACATTCAGCTGCTTGATGGATACGCCTGCCTTGATTACAGTCAGGGCGTCCTGCGGGTTCTCGAAAAGCAGCATAGCCTTGGTTGCACCAAAGCGCGGGTCCTTCTCTACCTCGATAATCTTCTTCAAAGGAACAACATGCGCCTTTACACCCGGAGGAGCAGCCTTCATAATCAGGCCCTTGCGCAGCTCATCCTTTGATACGGCATCGGATACAACGATAATGCGGTCCGGCCTTACGCTCTTGGTCCAGCTGGTTGCCACCTGGCCGTGGAGCAGACGTGAGTCGATACGCGCCAATACATACTTGATATGGCCGTCACCCAGCACGGTTCCCTCCGGAATAGCATCCATAGCAGCTGGTGCCGCAGCGGCAGCTGCAACCGGAGCCGGTTCCAGTGACTCAGGCATTACGGTAACACCCTCACGGGACGGGCCGATAATGTTCTTTGCCAGGTCATGGGCGGAAATATTCTCGTCACCCATGCGCTCGCCCAGTGCAGTAATCAGCATAGGCAGGCTCAGGCCGGTAACGATAGCCCACTTGTCCTCATGGCCGTTCAGAATTGCGCTGGACTGATTAAATGGCGTACCGCCCAGCAAATCAACCAAGAAAATAACTTCGTCCTTGTTGGAAAGAGACTCTACAGCAGCCAAGAGCTTCTCACGGAACTTGTCAGGACCGTCCTCCGGCAGCAGCGTAACTGCAACCAGATCTTCCTGCGGTCCGAAAACCATCCCGGCAGACTGTTTTACTCCCTCTGCTAGTCCACCATGACTAGCTAAAATAATCCCTGTCATATTAGTCCTCCCCTCTGACAGAAAAGCCGTTTTGGTTGTTTCATTTCAACCATAGTTCATTGTAACATATTTCATCCCATTTATAAACCATTTTTATAGGAAATTTTTATATTTATAAATTTGACATATTTTCACTTGATTTAATATTATAGCATAAATTTTCTTTAGGATATAAATCATGCCAAATTGGACTTAACAATAACTTTCGATAATCAGCCTTGCGCGATTATGCTAGTTTCTGGTCTTAATTGCTCTTTTCTGCTCCTATTGTACATTTTTGCATTTTTGAACATTTTAGGAAATTTTTGCACGATTTCATAACAACAATAAAAAGTTACGTCAAACAAGATACGCTTTGACAATAGGATATATTTTATCTATAATAAGGATATAAATTTTATTATATTCATGTGCAGAAAGAAAGGAAGAAGTCATCATGTCTTACCCATTATTAATGCAGGCACCTGTAAAGGACTATATCTGGGGCGGCACCAAACTCCGTGAAAAATACAGCAAGGTATCAGAGGCTGACAAGCTGGCCGAAAGCTGGGAGCTTTCCTGCCATCAGGATGGCCCGAGCATCATCGCCAACGGCCCGGCCAAAGGCAGGACCCTTGAGCAGTACATTGAGGCGGAGGGCAGGGAAATCCTGGGCAGCAAGGCGCAGTCCTTCGAGAATTTCCCTATCATGATAAAGCTCATCGACGCCAAGGACAACCTCTCCGTGCAGGTTCATCCTGACAACGAATACGCCCTGAAAAATGAGGGCGAATACGGCAAGACGGAGATGTGGTACATCATTGACGCGGAGCCGGGGGCGGAGCTTCTCTACGGCGTGGAGAAAAAAATCACCGCCGATGAGCTGGCTGAAAGCCTGCAGAACGGCACCATCACCGATATCTGCCATCACGCACCTGTCAAGAAGGGGGATGTGTTCTTCATCCCTGCCGGCACCATCCACGCCATCGGCAAGGGCATCCTGCTGGCAGAGGTACAGCAGAACTCCAACACCACCTACCGCCTCTATGACTACGGCCGCCTCGGCAATGACGGCAAGCCTCGCCAGCTCCATGTAAAGCAGGGCTCCGAGGTCAGCTCCCTTGAGCCGCTGCCGCTGAAGGATGAGCGCGAGGTCGTTGCCCTTTCCCCTGACTGCAATGGCGAGCTACTGGCCTCCTGCGACTACTTCACCACCTACGGGGTACAGGTGGACGGCACCGCCAGCCTGGTCTCCGGCAGTGATTCCTTCCAGACCTTTACCGTGCTGGAGGGCAGCCTGACCCTGACAGCCGGGGACACCCTGCTGGAAATGTCTGCCGGGCAGACCGTATTCCTGCCGGCCGGCATGGGGGGATACACCCTTGACGGCAAGGCGCATTTGATTTTCACCACATTATAATACCCACTGCGGCATATATCGTACATTGTGCGCTATATAACTATATGACTATATCGTGCGCACCATATACACACCGTGCCGCATAGTGACGGACGCGCCGCTTATCTCATAGATAAGCGGCGTTTTTTTGCGCCCCACGGGCACCCGCAGGCAAAATAAAAAAACCGCGGCCTTACAGCTGCGGTTTTATTATTTAAATCCGTATCCGTCACAGACGAACAAAAGCTAAAAAGCTATTATGCGCGGAACTTGCGCTTGCGTGCTGCCTCAGACTTCTTCTTGCGGCGTACACTTGGCT
>NZ_JBJDWZ010000089.1:10953-14115 GCF_051866355.1 Anaerovibrio sp.
CGGAACTTGCGCTTGCGTGCTGCCTCAGACTTCTTCTTGCGGCGTACACTTGGCTTTTCATAATGCTCACGCTTCCTGACCTCAGCCAAGGTACCAGCCTTCTGGCTCATACGCTTGAACCTGCGGAGAGCGCTGTCAATGGTCTCATTCTTACCAACCTTAATCTCGTTTGCCATCTATTTTTCCCCCCCTCCAATTGACTTGGGAGTGTATTTTTCAACTACACCTGATTATTATATCAAAATCAGGCATATATTGTCAACACCAAATTAGCCCGGCGGCCACTGCATGGAACGTCCGCCCAGTACGTGAAAATGCAGATGCTTCACGGTCTGCCCGCCTTCATCGCCGGTATTGGCCACCACGCGGAAGCCCTTATCCAGCTTATTATCCCTGGCAATCGCAGGAATAACCTCGCACATGATATGCCCGATTACATCCTTATCCTCAGCAGTAAGGGCGCCTACACTTTCAACATGCCTCTTTGGAATCACCAGCGCATGAAAAGGTGCCTGTGGCTCCAAATCCTTAAAGGACAGAACCTGCTCGTCCTCATAGACCACAGTGGAAGGAATTTCCTTTGCTGCAATTTTGCAAAAAATACAATCTGCCATATTTGTACACCTCCTCACCTTGTCCTGCCGCAGACCACACCGCCTGCCAGCTGCGCACAGCCGGCAAAGACAGCTTCTGCAGCTTATTCAGCCGCTGACAATATTAATCAGCCGTATTTATTATTGTACCATAAACTCCGTCTTTATACAATCGTTCCAGACGAACATCGTAAATTTCTCCCAGCTCCGCCCCGTCATTGGTATAGACGCGGATATACGTGTCGGTCAGCCCGTCCTTTTCCCCGTCGGTGTCGGTTTCCAGCAGCACGCGCTGAACCGTCCCCAGATAGGAGCGGCAGTATTCCTGCGCCATTTCCCCGGCCACTGCCTGCAGGCGGTGTACACGCTCCTTCTTGACAGGCTCCGGCACCTGATCCGGCATGGCGGCCGCCGGTGTACCGGTGCGGGGCGAGTAAGGAAAGACGTGCATGCGGGAAAACTGCAAGCTACGGATGTAGTCAAGGCTCTCCGCAAACATTTCCTCCGTTTCTCCCGGAAAGCCCACAATCACATCCGTGGACACGGAAACGCCGGGCACGGCCTGCCTTACCCGCGCCAGAAGCCGGGCAAACTCCTCCCTGTCATAGTGGCGGTTCATCCTTTTCAGCACGTAGTCGGAGCCTGCCTGCAACGGCAGGTGCAGATGGTGGCTGAACCTGGGATTGTCCCGGAGAAGCGCCAGAAGCTCATCAGAAAGCTCAATGGATTCGAGGGAGCTGAGCCTCAGCCGGCGCAGGCCCGGCAAGGCAAGCACCGCCTTTGCCGCATCCGCCAGGCTGGTGCCATCCTTGAAGTCCCTGCCGTAGGCCCCCAGATGAATGCCGGTGAAGACGATTTCCTTAAAGCCGTTGGCCAGCAGCTTTTCCGCCTCCCTGCGCACGCTGTCCAGCGGGCGGGAGCGCAGCGGGCCGCGGGTAAAGGGGATGATGCAGTAGCTGCAGAAATTGGTACATCCCTCCTGAATCTTGAGAAAGGCCCTGGTTCTGGTAGGCATGTCAAGAATCGGAATATCCTCGAACTCCCGCACCTTCATAATGTCCGTTACGCCATCGATGATTTTTCCGTTCTGGAGAATGGCCTGCTCCACATATTCCACTATGCGGCGGCGGTTTGCCGTGCCCAGCACCACCCTGACCCCCTCTATGGCCTTAATCTGCTCCGGGGCAATCTGGGCGTAACAGCCTGTGACGGCGATTACGGCCTCGGGATTCTGCCTCTGAACGCGGCGAATCAGCTGGCGCGATTTCTTGTCCCCCAGGCTGGTAACGGAGCAGGTGTTGATGACATAAACATCCGCCGGCCGGCTGTGTTCCACTATCTCATAGCCAGCCTCCTTGAACAGCCCCTCCATGACCTCGCTTTCAAACTGGTTCACCTTGCATCCCAGGGTAACAAATGCTGCACTTGCCAAAGCCTATCGCCCTCCTAAATCGCCGTTTTCATACTGAATGACAGCCACCGCGCTGATAGCGGCTGTTTCCGCCCGCAAAATCCTTGTGCCCAGGCTGACGGAAGCAATGCCCAGCTCCCTTGCCAGGGAAGCTTCCGACAGGGAAAAGCCCCCCTCCGGGCCAATCACCGCCACAAAGCGCTTGGCATCCCTCCAGGCCTGCAAAAATTCCTTGATGCCCTGCTGCAGCTCATTTTCATAGCACATGCAGACAGCCGTGCCATCGTCGCAGGCCTGCATGGTTTCCTTCAGCCACCTCTGCAGGGGCTGTACGGGCAGCACCACGGGCAGGCGGCTCCTGCCGCACTGCTTGCCTGCCTCATTGGCAATTTTCTGCCATTTTTCCTGCTTTGCCTGCGCCTTTTTCCCGTCGTACCTTGCCACGCAGTTGTCGCTTGCCAGAGGCACGATGATGTTCACCCCCAGCTCCGTTGCCTTCTGGACAATCATGTCCAGCTTGTCCCCTTTGGGCAGGCACTGGGCGAGAACAAGCTCCACCGGTGACTCAGTGCGCTCCTCCACATACTGCACCAGCCGCATGGACACTGATTCCTCCGTGAAGCCGGTCAGCTCATACTCGCCGACCTTGCCCTCGTCATCAGCCACCATGATGCGGTCACCGGCCCTTGCCCGCATCACCCTGCCCAGATGGTGGGCATCACCGCCGGTAATCACCAGCTCATCCTGCAAAAGGGCCTTGATAAAAATTCTCCGCATACCGCTGACCTCACGCCTGGCAATCAGCCACGGCCTGCAAATCCTTCTGCCGCCTGAAAGTGATGCATGCCCAGCCCTTGCTTTCCAGCCGCTCCGCCACGGCGTAGCCATGTGCCTCTGCCGCCGCCAGCACGTCCTCAATCCTGTCCTCGATAATGCCGCTGGTAAGAAGCGTGCCCCCCGGCTCAAGATGCTCATCCAGCTGGTCAAAGAGGCGGATGATGATGTCGGCAATAATATTGGCAATCACCAGCTGCGCCTTGCCGTGAATGTTCTGCATCAGGTCGCTCTGCGCCACGGAAACAACATCCTGCACATTATTCTGGGCCAGATTTTCCTCCACGATTTTCAGCACGGAATCATCGTAGTCCACCGCCTGAA
>NZ_JBJDWZ010000090.1:0-2466 GCF_051866355.1 Anaerovibrio sp.
GCACAAGGGCGAGGTAGATGCCATCTTCCCGGTGTTCAACGATATGTGGGTGGCTGAGCAGTACGGGCTGGCCGGCTCGGCGGATGTTACCAGCGTCAGCTCCGATTTTATCTATGCCGGTGAGTATACCAAGGAAAAGGAAAAAAGAATTGCCGTAGTGCGCGGGAATTACATGCAGCTGGCGGGCAGCCGCTCCATATACCCGGAGGCCGAGATTGTTTTTTATGATACGGTGGAGGGGTGTCTGGATGCCGTCAAGTACGGCGGCGTGGGCGGTACGCTGCTGAACGGCATGCGCACATATCCGCTGCTGCGGCAGGGCAAGTACAAGATGCTGAATGCCTCGCCAACGTCGTCTATTGCCATGCTGGGCTTCGGCGTGGCCAGCGGCTCGGCTGACCTTCTGAACCTTTTGAACCGCGGCGTAAGTGTCCTGGAAGAGGACTACATCATGCTGAATATCCGCAACTATGAGCAGGAGATGTATGAGTACACCCTGGCGGATTTTTTTATGGAGTATCAGTATCTGGTGATTTTCGTCATGGGGCTGATTGCCCTGCTGTCCATGACTGTTGCCTTTATGTACATCCGGGCGGCCAGGCTGGAAAAGAAGACCCACTATGTGCTGCAGAAGGCACTGGAGCAGGCCGAGGAAGGCAGCCGTGCCAAGACGAAATTCCTCTTTAATATGTCCCACGATATCCGCACGCCGATGAACGCCATTCTTGGCTTTACGGAGTTATTGAAAAAGAACAGGGATAAGCCGGAGCTGGTGGATGACTATGTGGCAAAAATCCAGTCCTCCGGGGATTTTCTGCTCAGCCTTATCAACAACGTGCTGGAAATGGCGCGGATTGAGAGCGGGCAGGAAACGCTGGCGGAGGAAATCATCAGCCTGCATGAGCTGGTTGACAACATCAAGGCGGTTTTTGAGGCCAGCCTGCGGGCAAAGAAGCTGACACTGCACACCACGGTGCTGGCGGAGCATGACGAGAATTATCTGGATACCACCAAGGTGCGGCAGATTTTCCTGAACCTCCTGAGCAATGCCATCAAATATACGCCGGACGGCGGTGAGATATGGCTGGAGATACGGGAGCTGGATTCTGAATCGAAAGGTCATAGCAAGTTCCTGATTGTGGTGCGGGATAACGGCATCGGCATGTCGGAGGAATACCTGCCGCATATCTTTGACGAGTTTTCCAGGGCGAGGAATACTACGGAATCGCAGATTGTCGGAACTGGGCTGGGCATGCCGATTGTGAAGAAGCTGGTGGACCTGATGGGTGGCACAATCTCGGTGGAGAGCACCCAGGGCAGGGGGACCGCCTTTACCATCGTGGTTTATTTCAGGATTGCCGTCAGGGAGGAGCATGAGGAAAAGACTGATGAGCTGAAAAATGAGTCCGATATCAGGGGAGGCAGGATACTGCTGGCAGAGGACAATGACCTGAATGCGGAGATTGCGGCGACCCTGCTGTCGGAGCTGGGCTGTCAGGTGGCAAGGGCCTGTGACGGCGCCGAGTGCGTGGCGATGCTGACAGATGCGGAGGCGGGATACTACGACCTGATTCTCATGGATGTGCAGATGCCGAACATGAACGGCCTGCAGGCGACAGAGACAATCCGCGGCATGACGGATGCCCGCAAGGCGGAAATTCCGATTATTGCCATGACGGCCAATGCCTTTGAGGAGGACAAGAAGCTGTGCCTGAAAGCGGGCATGAATGACCATCTGGCCAAGCCGATTGATGTAGATGTGATGGTGAGGCTGGTGGCCGGATATATTGGAAAGCACGGGGACTGATTGCAAAAGCCTTTGCCGGTGGGCGAAGGCTTTTTTTGTATGCGATAAAATAATTCTGATAAAAATGGTAAGGATTATTGACAAGCTGTATCCATGTCCGTATAATGTGTAATAGTAATTCCGAGTAATTTTATCGGAAATAAAACGTACAGGATGAGATTACAGCCACATGGCTGATTGTGTGTATTAGGAGATTTTATAATGAGCAGAAAATTGTTGGAGATTAAGGATTTGCATGCAGGCGTGGCCGGCAGGCAGGACAAGGGTGAAATCCTGCGGGGGCTGGAGCTGGAGATTAATGCCGGCGAGATTCATGTTATCCTGGGGCCTAACGGCTCCGGCAAGTCCACGCTGATGAACGTGATTATGGGGCATCCCAGGTATGAGGTTACCGGCGGCAGTATCAGCTTTGAGGGTGAAGACCTGCAGGAGCTGAAAACCTTTGAGCGCACCCGCAGGGGGATTTTTCTGTCCTTCCAGAATCCGGAGGAAATACCGGGGATTACGGTGGAGAATATGCTGCGGGCTTCCCGTCAGGCCGTAACCGGCAAGCCGGTAAAAATCATGAAGTTCCGCAAGGAGCTGAGGGCCGCTATGGAAGAGCTGCAGATTGACCCGGAGTATGCCGGGCGGTACATGAATGTAGGCTTTTCCGGCGG
>NZ_JBJDWZ010000091.1:0-13758 GCF_051866355.1 Anaerovibrio sp.
ATTACCAGATGGTAAATTTTACACAAGTCCGCAAAGTGACAAATGATTTTATGCGTGAGCATCAGAAGTTATGCAGCTTTGTCCTGCATTTGATGCTGCTGGGGGTGTATTCTCCGGCATTTATATTTGGTTCATCAATAATAGATTCTTCTGTACCGTCTGCTGGTTTACTGTGGTTATTAGCAACTATGATTTTTATAAATATGGTTACAGAAGATTTGCAAACGAAGCAGATAGATATTCGCAAAGCAGCAGTGCTTATTATTCTATTGCTTAGTGTTTCGCAATATGATTTTTTAGCCTCTGTTGTCTTATTTGCATTTTATGTGCTATCGCTTCAATTTATCAACTTAGCATTGCTATTAGTCAATTTTCTTGCTTCAAATGCGAAGAATATAACCAATCATATCAAGTCATTTTTTACTAAGGATGGGGACAAAAATGACCTAGATGAACCATTAGAGTTGCCATTCTTACCTATTATGGCTGTGTCAATGGCAATCTATAGCGGTTCGGTTTTATATTTTTATTCTATTGGGGCTGCTGAGATATACGTGCCTCTTATGGAAATTCATCATATAACAGGTGATTTTATAAGCAAAATATTCAACGTAAACTGGCGATGGGTATCAGTTATTCAGTGTGTGATAGTGTTTATTCTCTTATGCTATGCATATCACAAAATGGTGGAAAATTTGTTGCAATCAGAGTTTTACAAAGGAACAAAGTTTCAGGAACTACAGGGATTTATCGCTCCCTGGGATTTGTTCCTGGTAGCGGCTTTTATGGTGGTTTTCAATATGTTTAACATGCAATTTATAATATGCATCGGTTTTTCATTAAGTGGATTTATTAAATTTGTCTACGAATCTTACTTGGAAATCAGGAAAGGGGATAAATTATGGCAATAAGTTTATTTAACCAACAGGAAAAGTTCAATGCAGAACAGCCTCATAATCCGGCTACACCTGCTGAAAGGGCGGAAGCAGTCTGGGATAGGCGTATAGGGTCTGCTGTGGTGCAGGCATATAATTGGCGACGTATATCGCTGGGGCTCGTTGTTGTATGCATCGTACTGGCAGCAGGATTGGTATGGCAATCAATGAAATCGACTGTCATTCCTTATGTAGTTACTGTGAACGAAACCACAGGAGAAATCAAGAAGGCAGGAGCATTTGTAGAGGCTGATTATACGCCGCAGGAGGCGGAAATTAAGTATTTCATAGCTGAGTTTGTAAAAAATGCCCGCAGCATGGGCTACGATCCAGTGGTTTATGCCAAGCAGCAGGAAAAGGCTATGGCATACATGACACAGGATGCAGCGCAAAAATATCATAACAAATACAGCGCACAGCAGCAAAAGGTGGGTAAGAGCCTGGTAACAATCAAGAACATCTCGGTTCAAAAGGTGCCGGAATCTCAGGCATCCTTCCTGGTACGCTGGATTGAAGAAGAAGTGGACGTATCAACTTCTTCCTATAAGGATGTACAGATGTCAGGCACTTTTAGTTATACTATGTTGCCGGTGAAAGAGGAAAATATCTTAAATAATCCGTTGGGCATTTATATTACCGGGTTTGATTTTATCCAGGATATATCTACTGTCAACAGCAATGGCAATCAGGATGCCAAAAACATGAATAACAAGAAGTAAGGAGAATAGGAACATGAGAACAATGAACATTATTAAGAATTTAAGGAAGATTACTATTTCTGCATTGATTATTGGTTGCAGCTTTACTTATACGCCAGCTTTTGCTGCGGACAATGCTGATGATATTGACAGCATGATACAGAGTCAGCAGCAGATATTGGCGCAGCTGACGCAAAAGAAGTCTGAAAAGAACAGCAAGGAAATTTTAAGCAAAATCGATTTTCTTGAAAAGAAAATCAATGCAGCAAATTCATCTCAGGCTGTAGCTGATCTTTCTGCCCAGGTTATGGATTTGCGGGCAAAGCTGGAGGATACTATTGAAACACAGGAACGGATCATGGCTTTATTGGAAAAGCTGGAAAAGGAAAGAAAGGATGAAGCGGCAGCTCGCAACGTGGTGGCTGCTCAGGCCAGGGATTTAGGAGAGAGTTATAGAGCCTACGGCTCTCCGGCAACCCGTAATTATCTGGTCAATCCTGGTGGGCAGGGCAGTGATGTAAGCTATACACAGGATGCTATCAACTCACAGGGGAACTCCACGATGGTGTTCTCATATAGCCCGAACCAGATGTACAAAATATACTGTCGCAGAGGGTTTATTACGGATTTGTCATTCAAAAAAGGTGAAACTATTTCCTACGTTGGCGGTGGTGACACCGCTTCCTGGAGTATCAGCAAGACAAACGTGGATGGCGTAGAACATTTGCTGGTAAAGCCGGTTGTTGAAACAGGCACGACGAATTTCTTCATTGCCACCAATAAACATACCTATCAGGTGATTGTAAATTCGTCTAATTGGTACAATCCAATGGTGACCTGGGTTTATGGCGAAGAGGCTATTCAGGAGAATCTATTGAATAAAGCAAAAGAGGAACGTGTTGTTACAGGCACCGTCAATGCGGCGAACCTTACGGAGATGGACTTTAACTATGAAGTTTCAGGCAAAGGCAATAAGCCGGTGATGGTGTTCAGCGATGGTGAGAAGACATATCTGAAATTTGACAAGATGAACAAAAAACAGGTTCCCATCTTCATCCGCAGCAAAAATCGCAAGGAAATGTCATTGGTAAGTTATACCATCAAGGATAAATATATGATCATAGAGAAGACCTTTGATATAGCCCAGATCAGGGAATCTGACAGTAACATCATCACCATAAAGCATAAGGATTGAGGCGAGCGTATATGGATATTTCAAAGCATATTACGGCAATAAAACAGCTGATTATTAACAGATTGCCTAAAAAGTGGCAGAGTTCTGGCCGGGAGCGTTCAGATTCTTATGATGGTATCGATGATGATTTGGAAGAGGAAGATCTGCAGCCAGGCAATATTAGCATGACGGATGGTGAAAAGGACAAGACATTAGGTATAAACAAAAAATTTGTCAATATAGCATTAATGGCATCTGCCCTAATTATTCTTGTAGCATTTGCTTATAATATCATGGATGGTGATGGATATGACCAGCAGAATAATGGGCAAATGCAAAAAAATGAGCAGGCAGCTGATCCGAATATGGCAAAGCGGCAGGCACTGGAAACGGATTACAGGGATGTTCAGGCACAGATGCAGATGGCCAATCAGCAGAAGACTGGCAATACAGGTGCAAATGGCAGCAGGGCTGCCGGTAATGTGCAAAACATGCAGCCAGCAGGTACACAGCAGCAGGTTCCGGCTATCCGGGCAACCCAGCAACCTCAGCAGTCATATTCAACGCCGTATATGCTTCCATCTGCTTTGGCGCAGATTGATGCCAACGCCAGGCGAAATGCACCTAACCAGAGTATCAATCAGGATGCCGCCGAGGCCCAAAACAAGGAAACTAAGGCTTTGGTGGATAAATTCCGTTCTGCAATTGATTTTGCCATTGGTGGTGGTGGAGTCAGTGCAGCTGATAATGCAAATTCTGACGGAAGTACTGTCACTGCAAATATGGGTAACTATTCGGCTGGCTACTCAGCTCCTGGCGGTATGATATTGCAGGCAGGAACCATCATACCTATGATGCTCTATACCGGAATCAATACGGACAATCCGGGTCAGGTTATCGCCCAGGTGCAAAGTGATGTTTATGACACTGCTACAAGGACAACCTTACTGATACCAATGGGAACGAAAGCCATTGGCTCCTATCAGGGAGGTTCAGGGAATTCAGATCGTGTGGCAATTACTTTTTCAACACTGGTTTTTCCAAATGGCGGTTCATATTCCATTGGCGACAGCATGGTAGCAGTGGATGACCATGGATATAACGGCATTCGTGGCAATATGAACAAGCACATGGATGCAGCTATCGGCAGAACACTGGTGAATGGTGTACTAAGTGCAGGATTTACAGCACTTAGTACCATCGGGGCCAACAGAGCGAATATTGATACCAGCGGCTTACAACAGTTGTTGCAGAGCAGTACCAATATCCAGCCTACGGTAACTGTTGAGCCAGGGTATGAGTTTAACATTTTTGTTACCCAGCCAATTTCATTTTCATTCTAAAAGGTGATGTTATGGAAAATTCAAATAGCAAAATCAAGAATATCCGGCTGATTTATCTGGTTATTATGGTATTTGCTGTCCTGCTTGGGAATTGGCTGAAAACCAGCCTGATTGCTGCTGATGCCGGGTATCTGGATTATTTGGAGCAGAGAAGTGTCCAGCTGGGAATAGTTTCTATCCCTAACGGTTTTTCACTAGGCTCGATGCACATTTATCAGCCTTTTGCCTGGAAGACCTGGGTGGCTGATCCTATGATACAGAAAAATATGCCGGATATCGTCAATAGCTATGGTATATGCCCGCTGGCTGCAATTTTGCTTGGGGCTGGAGTATGCTATCTGCTTAGCCGAAAAAACAGAAGGCTTGATTCTCATGGTACTGCTGAATTTGCCAGTGCTAAAGATATTGAGCAGCTTGGACTGACGGCAAAGGATAATGGCGTAGTCTGTGGTCGTAATCCGTACACGGATAAAATTATGCTGCATGATGGGCCGGAGCATATCTTTTTGGCAGCCCCTACGCGTTCCGGTAAGGGCGTGGGTATTATCATACCTACCGGCATCATCTGGAAGCATTCCATATTCTTCTTTGATCCCAAGGGAGAATTGTGGGCATCTACAGCTGGTTTCAGGCAGAAAAATCTCAAGCAGAAGGTCTTGAAATTTGAGCCATTGTGCAGTGATGGTTCAGCAGCAAAATGGAATCCATATGCAGAAATAAACTTTCAGAGCTATGAGGAGTATTCAGACGTAACTACAATCAATGAAACGATGGTGAAGACAGGTGAGCAGACAAATTCGGATCCATTTTGGAATGATTCTGCCATCAATGTCCTGAATGGTGTTGTAATGCACCTGATGTACAAGAATTGCCAGGAGAACAGGGAGTTACCCTGTCCGACGGATGTGTTCAGCTTTCTGTCTTCTCCAAACCTGAATACGGATCAGCTTTTTTCTATCATGAAGGTTTATCCGCATATTTCTCCAGAGGAATTTATGGAGCTGGAGTACGAAGAAGAAGTGGGAGATGGTACAGAAAAGAAAAAAGTAAAGAAGCAGTATCATAATCCGCTGAAGGAAGTGTACGGTACTTATTATACGGATTTTGCTCCCATTGTAGACTATCTCAGGTCACTAAAGGTAAATCCGCTGACAGATGAGGAGTACAGCTCCATCATGGAAATGGAAGGGAAAAATCCTACTGAAGAGCTTCAAGCGGCCTTTGAAAATTTGCGCAAAGCGATCGTGGCACGAAAAGAAGTAGTCAGCTGGAAATCTCCCATGATCAAAATACGTAACTGCAAAGATATTAAAGAGATAGAGGCGGTTATCAATACCCATAAATCGCCTCTGTACAGGTTGCTGGTACACGCCAAGGTGGCAGAGTCGGCAGCTAATATCTTGGAAGGTGCCAAGGAAACACGGCAGTCAATTCTGAGTTCTGCCAAAACGCCATTGGCACTGTACCAGGATCCGCTTATACGAAAGAATACGGCAGTATCAGATTTTTGCTTTAGGGATCTGATGAACCCGGAGCAGGCCATATCCTTGTACATGGTGCTGCAGCCAAATGACATAGATAAGCTTCGTCCGCTTACCAGGCTTTTTGTCAATACCATGATAGCCAAGACTGTCCGGGATATGAAATTTGACAATCCTGATGCCAAAAAGCAGAGGCTTTTGCTAATGCTGGATGAGTTTCCCCAGCTAAAGAAGATGGAAACTATCGGTAACACGCTGGCGATTTGTGCCGGTTATGGTGTAAAAATCTGCATAGTTGTCCAGAATATCACACAGCTGAACGAGATTTACACCAAGGATGGTTCAAATAAAATTCTTTCCAACAGCCAGGTACAGATTTACATGACACCATCTGAATATGATACAGCCAAGGTTCTGTCGGATACTATCGGAGATAAAACCATTACAGCGCAGAGCCAATCCAGCAATGGATTGTTTAAAGGTGGTTCCACATCTACATCGGAGCAGGGCAGAAAGCTCTTGAATCCTGATGAGATTATGCGCATGGACAAGGATAAAAACCAGCTGGTACTTGTCCAAGGTGGTAAACCAATTATGGCTAAAAAAATCAGGTGGTACAAGGAACCATATTTCCAAAAGCGTGCTTTTGCCATTCACGCACCGATATTTTCGGATACGTGTACAGCTATCAGGGACTATGAGCAGCTTTTTGCCATCCATGCAGCAGAAGTGGCAGATATAAAAGAACGGCAGGAAAAAGTAAATCAGGCGCGTCTGAGCAGTGAAGCTGAAACTGCTGGTCAGGATGATAGCGATACTGGTGAAGCAACTGACGATAAGGAAAATGCAGGGGAGGATGATGACAAAAATACATCTGCAGATAACCAAACTATAGATAATCAATCCAATACAGAATCTGGGACGCTAGTGGAATTTAAAGCCCCTGAGAGGTCAGAAGTGGAGCTGGTAAGTACAAGGAAGGATGATGAGCAGATTGAACGTGCAGAAGAAGCTGCCGAAAGCGACATTCAGCAGCCAGCAGAGAACATTGAGCCAGAAAAAGAAAAAGACTATACAGCAGAGCCAGGAAATGCTGACAACAGGCCATCTCAGCCAGCTGATATACCACGGACACGGCCAGCAGGTGAGGAAGAAGTAGATATGTATGATGATGAACCAGCCAACCTAGATCCTGTATTTTTGCAATTGGTAGCAACTATGGCAAAAGAAAAGGAAGGGGGAAGTGACGGGCATGGAACATCAGCTTAATGAAGCGGAAATCAGAACCCGTAAGACACTTGTTAATGCAATGGGGGTATCCATCCTGGAATACCTGGCTGATACCAAGGTTTTGGAGTTGGCAGTGAATACAGATCAACGGCTTTGGATTGATACATTCGATAGGGGCTGGGTGGATACCGGGCATAAGGTTTTGCCGTCTATTGCCAAGCAGATTATCTACGGTGTAGCAGCGATGGCAGATACAGTCATTGATGTGGAGAACAAGCCATATCTGGAAGCTGAAATGAAGCCATGGGAGCCGTATTGGCCCAAATGCCGATTTCAGGCAGAGCTGCCGGATATTGTGGATGTGCCTATATTCAATATCAGAAAACACGCCAAGACGGTCTTTACCCTGGATGATTATGTACGGCAGGGGACTATGACAGAGCGGCAGCGTGAGGTTATTCTGCAAGGTATACAGAATCACGAAAATATTATTGCTGCCGGTGGCACCAGTTCCGGTAAAACGACATTGCTGAATGCCATACTGGATAAGGTTTCTGATACCGGGGACAGGCTGGTTATCATCGAGGATACACCGGAACTGCAGTGCAATGCTCCGAATCATGTGAGGCTGAAAACTCAGAAGCCGTACATTGATATGAACGAGCTTTTGAGAATGTCCCTGCGCTTATCGCCACGGAGGATTGTTGTGGGAGAGGTCAGGGGCAAGGAAGCACTGACACTGCTTAAAGCCTGGAACACAGGGCATGACGGAGGATGTGCAACATTGCACAGTGATTCTGCATTGGAATCATTGTACCGTCTGGAGCAGATGATTTCGGAGATTTCTGTATCCCCTCAGCAGCGCACCATTGGGCAGGCCGTAGGCATGGTTATCTATATCAAAAAGGATGGTGTAAGAAGGAAAGTTTCTGAAATAATCCGGGTAAAGAAATATAATCCTCAATCACAGGAATATGAGATTGAGCATGTGGTGTAAATTTGCGACAAATCCGCATTTTAAAAACGCTTGACAGTTTTACAATAGTATCAGATTAGCAAAAAGGAGGCTAAATATTATGAGTACATCAAAAATGATTTTCGGGAAAGTTCAGAGTGGCAGGCAGCTGTGGGAGGCATTAGGCAAAAAGACTGCTGAAATTTGGCAGAACCATCGTCTTGAATTGGTTTATGCCGGAGTCTTAATGGGAACAATTTGTATTTGTCAGGATACAGGATTTGCCCAGAGTGCAGCATCAGCAGAGAATGGCTTTATGAAAGCAATTGGTGCCCCGATTAGCCAGTTGGCATTTTTTGCTACCAAAGGTGTTGGTGGATTGATGGCAGCAGTCGGCGTCGGTAAGGCCGCATACGAAAAATTTACATCGCAAAATCAGCAGGGCCTTGGTACATCTATAGGCCTTGTAGGAGGCGGTGCTGCTCTGGCAAATGCAGATTCTTTGGTTGGCGTTACAGGCCTAAACGTTTCATTGGACGCTTCCGGCCTGGTATTTTTCTAATGGTGGTGGTAGTGCAACATGGAAGATGGCCAGAGATATACAATGGCAAAATTGCCACTGTTCCAGGCACTGACCGAGCATCCCCTGTTTGCCAAGGTGCCGCAGGTGGTGCTGGTGGTTCTTGGGGCGATAACAGCAGCATTTTTATTGATATTCAAATTTTTTTATATACTCGTTATTACAGGGATATTGTATTTTGTTGCTGTGATTTTATCCGCGGGGGATGCACAGTTTTTCGATTGCTACCAAAAATATATCAAAAAACATGATTATTATTCCACATGAGTGGGACTGTGGGAATAGCAAGGCGAGACTCTGCTGGGGTGATAATGCAAGTCTCGCTTTTTTCATAAGGAAAGGTGATTTTTTTTGAAAGAGGCAAGCTGGAAGGAATACGTCGAAGATGAGGAGAATATCAGCTACTGGCTTAAGTGGGGCGGTCTGCTCCATCCGCAGATCATGCAGAATAAAGATTACAGCATGTTTTCTGTGATTGCCTATAAACCATATAAGGCGGATATAGGCAACACATTGCAGCAGTTAACAGATTTAAATTTACGAAATGGCTGGGTATATTGGATTGAAGAACAGCACATAAATGGGGTTACTAAATGTTTTTTAGTGATTTATTGGAACCCATTTTATCTTAATGGCGATACAATCAAAAATTACATTACAGGGAAAATCAGGGCTGAAGAGGCCAGAGAAAAGTTTTTTGCGGTGGTAACTGGCATATTCAACATATTATACAAAGTTGCAACATGCCATATATTGGAATATCAGGCGTTGATTAGCTTTTTGGAATCGGCAATTTCTATCAGCAAGCCAAAGATAGAGATGCCTGATACTCCTTTGTATATGGATGCGTTGCTTACACAGGATGCGGGAATTTTTGTTAATAATAATTCCATTTGTATAGGCAGTAACAATCTCTTGATTATTACGATGCCGCCGCCCTCCAATATTCGTGATGAGCATATAGTTATGAATTTTTTAAACAGTAAGGGACTGGCTTATCGCCATGTGCAAAGGCTTTTAATTATCGAGCAGAGGAGTATTGAGAAAGAACGCAATAATTACACCAGGCTGTGGTGTATGGGTAGGCCGTCTGTAAAAAGCATGATAGCGGCTAACATACTGGGCCGACTGAACGGCTATTATCTGAATGCCTGGATTATATCGGTGGCAGTGAGTAAAACTGATGAAATAAGTCATCAGTTGCAGGCGTTTTTAACTCAGGAGGAAGTTTCATACATTTTAGAAGCTTATAACAGCAAAAATGTATGGTGGGCAAGCCTGCCGGGCATGGCAGAGCCTTATGCCAATCCGCCTGCAGTTGGGTTTGCCAGTATCGATGAGCTTTTACTGCATTCAGGAGATGAAGAAGATGTATAAGATGAACTTATTTTCAAATAAATACAAGAAAAAACATTTTTTGCGTGATGCAATGGTGTGGGGGATTTTGCGTACAGGCAGATTGCCGGGAAGTAACGAAAAGGTAGCTATCGTACTGAACAAGGATGGCTCTTTTCAGCTGACTATGGCATACCATGGGCCGGATCTAGATTCATCCATAGAGGCGGAGCTTTCTATGATAACATCGCAGCTCAGTCAGGAATTTTGCTCGTTGCCTACGGATTATGTACTTTATTTCGAGGCACAGCGTGTACCATCCTTGGGCTATCCGACTGATCAGTATTTTCCTGATATTGTCACAAGGGCAATGGATAAGGAACGGGAGGTGCTGTTTTCTGATGGGAGCCACTATGAATCTAAATTCTATGTGACAATTTATTATCGGCCTCCTCTGGATAGTGCTGAGAAAATGAAGGAAATATTCATAGAGGGGCGCAAGAAAAAGGTGGTTCACGCAGAGGACACAATGGACAGGTTCTTGGAGCAGGTCAATAAGTTCTACATGGTAATAACCGGGCTTAGAATACCGATACGCCCCCTGACTGCCGATGAAACAGTTACCTATCTGCACTCTACCATATCTGACAATCCGCGTCCGATAAAAGTACCAGGGAAGCCGCTTCTATTGGACAGCTATCTATATGATACGCCCCTTTATGCCGGTCTGGAGCCGAAGCTGAACAGGCAGCATTTGCGGATTGTCGTGCCGGTTAAATATCCTCACGCTACGGCTTTCGGACTACTGGATGCCCTGAATAATTTGGATTTTCCCTATCGCTGGTCTACCCGCTGCTTTTGTATGACCAAAAACGATACATTGAGTACGCTGGAAACAATGCGCAAGGCGTGGTATGCCAAGCTGCAGAGCTTCTGGAGTTATTTCATCCACCGGGATGATCCTAACATAGAACGATACAATGATGAGCATGTGGAGGGACTGATTCACGAAATTAAAGAAGCAAGGCTGGCAGTAGAGGCCGATTCCTTTGGTTTTGTGTATTATACTACAGCGATTATTGTATCATCAGATGATCCGGAGGAAGCGGATCAGAGAGCCAGGACTATCAAGCAGCTCATGCTGGACAGTGGCTTCAAAAAAGTCAGTGTAGAAACCCTGAATGCTGTGGAAGCCTGGATGGGTTCCTTGCCGGGGCTGGTGGGGAGAAATATCCGCAGGGAAATCATCAGTACCGGCAATCTGGTTCATCTTATGCCCATCTCGGCTATATGGGCCGGTAATGGCTATAATAAGCATCTTGAGGGGCCACCGCTTTTATATACAGAAACCAATGGCAACACGCCGTTTCGTCTTAACCTTCATGTAGGGCAGATAGGGCATACCATGCTGGTGGGGGATACCGGCGCCGGTAAATCTGTGCATTTATGCTGCATAGAGGCGGCATTCCGCCGGTATAAAAATGCCAGGGTTATTATTTTTGACAACGGCAAGTCCAGCAAGGTGATTACTTATGGGGTTGGGGGCAAGTTTTATGATTTGGCGGATGAAAGAAATGGCCTGTCCTTTCAGCCACTTGCTCAGGTTGACAACCCTGACGAGAGGCAGTGGGCTATGGAGTGGCTGTGTGATTTTCTGCAGGATGAAGGCGTGGAGGTCACGCCGCATCTCAAGAGCCTGATTAGAGAGGCACTTTTAATCCTGTCCAGCCTGCCCAAAGAGCATAGAACCATATCTACGCTCAGGGATTATTTACAGGATGAGCATCTAAAGCAGGCTATTGCGCCTATGACGATGGGGAATGAATATGGCAGTATTTTTGATTCTAATATTGATACCCTGGAACTGAGCAGCTGGCAGAGCTTTGAGATGGGCAAGATTATCAACAAGCCGAATATAATCGGCCCAGTGCTGATGTATATTTTCCATCGCATAGAGAATATGCTGAAAGGGTATGATGGGCATGATGTGACACAGGACGGCCCTACACTGATAGTTTTGGACGAGTGTTGGATGTTCTTCAAAAATCCTCTTTTTGCGCTCAAAATAGAGGACTGGCTGCGTACACTTAGAAAATTCAATGCCTCGGTTATTTTTGCAACCCAGTCCCTGGATGATGTTGTGAAATCACCGCTTTTTGATATTATCCTTGGTTCCTGCAAAACGCATATATTTCTTCCGGATGAGATGGCAATGGAGCCGAAAAGAAAGGCTGTTTATTCACAGTTCAAGCTTAATGAACGGCAGATGGAAATTCTTTCTGCAGCAAAGAAGCAGAAGCACTATTATTACACTTCGCCGGAAGGTTCACGGCTCTATGATCTGGGGCTGGAAAGCTGTCCTTTGAGCCTGGCTTATGTGGCTGTAGGCAAGAAGGATCTTGCGTTGTGCGAGAAGATTATAGAAACCCATGGTGCAGAGAAGTTTAACTATTTCTGGTTAGAGGAGCATGGACTGAAAATACCGGGAGAATTTATAGAAAAAGAGGAGGCGGTATAATGGAATCACTGAATCATGCATATTTGCGTATTATCGATAAGCTGGATGTGAATGAGAAGGTGGCAAGCTGCAAAAAAAGCTTGATCCATCAGGCGCAGAGCCAGAATTTGAATCTGGAAGAATATATGGCACAGCACAGGGAGGATATTATCAATATCTATAAGCAGGCTGATTTGTCGGTTGTCTGCGATTTGATGGATATTGGTTATTCCTGGCGCGACGTTATGGAAAATTATGCCAATACTCCAATGATCCTTAACGAATATGACGATGCTGCTCTTATCAAGAAGTATACAGATGAAGTAATAGAGCTGGTCAATGCCGAAAGGCGTAAGAGGTCAAAAACTGATTTTGTGGAGGCCTCAGAAGCTTTCGAACGTATCAAGAAAAACCTGAGCAAGAAGTATATGGATGATGACAATTCATTCAGTAAATATCATGATGGTGAGATTGTAATCAGTATGCTTGTAAATGAAGGGTATCCTGAAAAGACGGTGGCTGATGTTCTGCTGAAGAATACCGACCATGATGAGATATACATAAAAAGCCTGATGGAAAAGTGCATGATGGTAAAACGGGCCTATTCAGACATTCAGGCGGCAAGGCCGCTTTCAAAAGCGCGTAATGAATTTGATGTGTATCGTTCGCTGGCTAAGGAACACATGGCAAAGCTCGGCATAAAGATTTTATCCTACAGCGATGATATGGCAATTTTTGAGCAGTTCAAAGCCATAAAGTTTCCGGATGATTTTATTCGTAAAGCTATGCTCAAGGCATCGCCTGTAGCAAATGAACCCGGCAGAAATAATAAGGCCTATGTAGATGCTGTACTTAGCGGAGACAGCAATCACAGTGAGTTTCTGGATGGACTGGCACGTCAGCCTGTAGTAGATGCGGAGCAGGAATATAAGGCCATCATTGAAATATATAACAGCAAGCTGAAGAAGAAGGGCATCACTGATGGCGTAAAAGAGGGGGTAAACAGGGCGTATTTTGATATCCTGGCTGTCAAGGAACTGTTTGGCAAGCATTATCCGGAAGCAGATATAGTCCGGGTATTGAAGGAATTCAGCCCGGAGGATGCAGTACGGTCATTCCCAGGGTATACCTTATGGGTGACGGATAAAGCCAAGAGGCTCATTTCCAAGGAGGAGTATATTCTCAGCAAGCCACATATTAATCTTCCCGAAGGGAGCTATACAGAGCTTGTTGACCAGGGATTTACCCCAAAGGATATTATTATATCCCTGTTGCAGAAGCGATTGGAGTTAAATCCAAGCATGAGCCATGTGCTGCATAAAAATTTCGTGGATAAGGATTTGGCTGAAAGTGCCTTGAGCCGGTATCCTGACTTTGATCTCGATGCCATGCGAGGAGTATTTGCAGATTTCCCAAGGGCGATTATCCTGTCCGGCAGCAATATGGCCGAAGAAAAGAATTATGTGGAGAATGTGATAGAAACCGCTCAGAAGCGCATTGACAGGCAAAAAGAAAAGAGCAGGGAAAGCG
>NZ_JBJDWZ010000092.1:0-2441 GCF_051866355.1 Anaerovibrio sp.
AGGCGTCATGCTTTCTGGTTTGAACAATTGCACATTTCGGTTTTCATCTATCTCTATGGTGATTGTTTTCATGCTGTTTTCCTTTCCGCCCGGATGGGCTTTATGCCGGCTGGCCAGCTTCGTGAAAATGCTTCCATAGGATTGTTACTACCAGGGAGTTTGAGGATATTCCCTTTTGCTCTGCCTCTTTCCTGATTGCCTCCCGAAGCTCCGCCGGGAGACACAAGAGGAAACGTTTTATTTCTACCATACAGATCTCCTTTCTTGAGCCATATCTATATATAGATATGCTATAATGGCCTTTAGGCCATTAATCCCGAACTGATTTTTTATGCTGGGTGGGTGCGCTGTGGTATAACAGCCATGCCCATATTAAAGCACTTGCTTGCCATACGCTTTACTGCACATTCATAAGAATTGCCAGTGCGAAGTTCTTTTATTAGTTCATGTGCATCTTTTACGATTGCATTAAGCTCTTTTTCTCTAGCATCCATTTTTATTATCTCCTTTCTCTATGTTAGTTATTAACTTTATGTGTTAATAATAAGCTAGTTATTAACATTTGTCAAGAAATTTTTCTTGCTTTTTGTTAGTTACTAACATATAATACTTTTAGGAGGTGGTATAAATGAGTATTAACCGAAGAATAAAAGCATTACGAAAAGAGCTGAATTTGATACAGCAAGATTTTGCGAAAAAAATTGGAGTGCAACGGGTTACTATCAGCTGGATGGAAAAAGAAGGAAACACTATAACACGCCAAAATATCAAAATCATTTGCGACGCATTTAATGTAAATGAAAATTGGTTATGTACAGGCGAAGGTGATATGTTTAAACCAGCTGATGAACCGGGCATCCTCGACAAGCTCCAGCAGGAATTAAAACTTAATAATGCAGAGATGGAAATCATAAAAACCTTCATAGAGCTATCCCCGGAACAACGCAGGATGGGAATCCAGTTCATTAAGGACTTCTCTAGTAAGTTGAACGCCAACCTTGGAGAAGTATTGTCCAGCCCCCGCTCATCAGAAGTAATGGGCGTGTCACGCTCTGACACATCATCACTGCCAGCTGGCATCTCCGATGATGAATGGCAGCTCCTGCAGGCCGCCCGCAGGGAAAAAGCTCAAACGTCAGATACATCCGGCTATATAAATTCCGACATGAAAAGTAGAGCCTAAATCCGTGGTAATTCAATATTTGTTAATAAGTAATGATATGTTATAAAATCTATATAAAATGGGGAGACGGTAATTATGAAACATTTTTTTGATGTAAAAGGAAGCACTGGAAACAACTACACTGTAACTATTAATGTTACAGACGATGGCAAGCTGACAGCTGGCTGTACGTGTAAAGCAGGAATGAATGCCACTCTTTGTAAGCATGTAATTGGCATAATTAATGATAATGAAGAGTTCTCCGATTTGCTTCAGGCTCAAAAATATTACTATCTGTATGAAATATTCCTTAATAAATCTGCCGAAGCGGAAATATTAAAAAAGGAAGCCGCAAAGGCTAAGAAACAGTTTTCTCACAGCCTGATGAAGGAATAGGGTGATGTTATGGAATTCAAGGCGAAAGATGTTAAAAGCGATCGTATCGAAAGAAGCAAACAGCTGATAGCCGATTTTTCCAAAGGATATGCAGATGGTTGGGCATTTATTGTCAGAAAATGCAATTTTGAAGCATTGGATATTATATGGAGCGTTTATAAAGAGCGTGATAAATCTACGAAAAACTCAAAAATTGTTTATGAAGGATGGACGCAAGGGGAAATATATAAATTTCCAACAGGAGCCACATTCTATGATTCTGTCAGGGTATACGATAATATCCCGTGGTCGGAGGCGAAGAAGCTAGTTAACCGTTGCATTCAAATTACCCACAGTATCCCTATGAGTAAGAATACAAGTGGCAAAGTGCGGTATGAGCTGTACGAAAAAGGAAAAGGCATAACCAAAAATCAGTGTACGCAAAAAGAATTTGTTCAAATCTTAAAGACAGGTGTAATTCCAGCTTCCGGAAAACAAACAATAATATCAACAGTATCAGATGCGCAATCGGCGAATGGTATCGTTGAAAATAAATCTGAATATAAGGGTCTACCATCAGCAACTAACAAAGCAAATCCTAAACTCACCGCAAAGACTAAAACTAAATCGTTAAAGAAAAATCCTCAACATTATATACAGCTTGGATTGTTTGACTAAACGGTGTCACACACCGACACATCACGGCCAGCCAGCTTCCCCGGCTCCGACCATGTAGCCGAAAGCAAAGCATCCTACCATACTTCTGCCGATAGCTCCGCCCGGCCGGCAGGCATCTCCGATGATGAATGGAAGCTCCTGCAGGCGGCCCGCAGGGAAAAAGCTCAAACGTCAGATACATCCGCCTCTACCTGCTCCAAAGAAAATAGGGCGTGAGGCAAATAAA
>NZ_JBJDWZ010000093.1:0-2436 GCF_051866355.1 Anaerovibrio sp.
TTCTGCTGGTGCTGGTTGTCAACTGCATTATTTTTTCGGAAATCGGCTTTTTTGCGGCTATGACTATCAGCACCTATGAGGAAATGGGACAGGTGAATACCTACGTGCTGCTGCCCATGTCGTTTCTTTGCGGCACTTTCTTTTCCGTGCATGCCCTGCCGGATGTGGTGCGCTATTTTATCCAGCTGCTGCCGCTTACCCATACCAGCTACCTGCTGAGGGGGATTTCCCTGGGACAGCCGATAGCGCTGGAATCCTTGGGGATACTGCTTTTATATGCTATAATATTGTTCATGGCAGCCCGCTGGGCATTTTTGCGGCTGACAAAGTGATTTGCGCGGCAATTTGCAGGAGAATTTGAACAATGGCCTGCCGATTGTCCGGGCGAATTATTTGCCGTCTGCCTATAATTTTTGTTGGAATACAGGTGTAGACAATGTTGAGAAGGCTATTTCATCATGCCAGCTCCCAGAGCGACTGCACGAAGCTGTGCTGTACGCGGATTGAGAATTTCGGGGTAAAGGCCGGCAATCTGGTGATTTTTGAAGATGTGAATATTCATGTGCATTGTGGTCAGCTGACAGCTGTCATCGGCCCCAATGGTGCAGGCAAGAGCACGCTGCTTCGGGCGATTTTGGGGGAGATTCCCCATACGGGACAGCTGAAATATACGGATGCCAAGGGCAAGCATACCGGCAATCCGGTGATAGGCTACGTGCCGCAGTATCTGAAATTTGATGTCAGTGCGCCGATTACGGTGCAGGATTTATTTGCGGCCTGCCTCAGCAACCGCCCTGTCTGGCTGCTGCCGGTGAACAGCCGCGACAGGATTATAGAGAGCCTGCGGCGCGTCAAGGCGGCGGAGCTGATTGACCGCAGGCTGGGGGCCTTGTCCGGCGGCGAGCTGCAGAGGGTGCTGGTGGCGCTGGCGCTGAATCCCATGCCGGATTTGCTGCTTTTGGATGAGCCGGTATCGGGCGTAGACCAGAACGGGCTGGAAATTTTTTATGAAATAATGGAGGATTTGCAGAACAACGAGGATATGGCGATAATTCTCGTGTCCCATGACCTGAACATGGTGGCGCGGCATGCAGACCAGGTGGTGCTGATGAACAAGGGCGTGGTGTGCAGCGGCACTGCGGAGGAAGTCTTTCGCGACAAGCGGACACGCAGAATTTTCGGCATGCTGGCAGGGGACGGCGGCAGGGACAGAGGGACCGGCTTTGAGTGGCGCCCGCATAAGAAAAAATCAGCCGGCGGGGTCTGTGCCTGCGACTGTGGCAGTGACTGCGGAAGCATCGGTGACAGCGGAAGCATCAGTGACGGCTTTTGCAGTGACAGCGGTACTGCTTGCAGCACTGGCTGCGGCGAGGAGGGAGACAGCAGATGATGGAAGTGATCTACGGCATATTGTCCGCCCTGCCTTTTAGCTGGCTGCAGTATGATTTCATGAAAAATGCCCTGCTGGCAGTGCTTTTGATTACGCCGCTGTTCGGACTGCTCAGCACCATGGTGGTGTCCAACCGCATGGCATTTTTTTCAGACTCTCTGGGACATGGCGCCTTTACAGGGCTTGCCATCGGCGCGATTTTTGGTATTTTTTCGCCGGTGCAGTCACTGCTGCTGTTTTCCATTGTCTTTGCCCTGCTGATTACATGGATAAAAAATCACAGCACGGCCTCCACCGATACCATTATCGGCGTTTTTTCCTCCGTGGGCATTGCGGCGGGCCTGATGATGATGTCCTACGGCGGCAGCTTCAACAAGTATGCCAGCTACCTGATAGGCGATATCCTCAGCATTACCCCTGCGGAGCTGGGCTCTTTGGCGGTGGTTCTGGTGCTGGTCTTTGCGGCCTGGGGAATTTTGTTCAACAGGCTGATGATTGTCAGCATCAATGTTTCCTTTGCCAGAAGCCGCGGTATTTCCCCGACCATGGTGGAAGGAATTTTTGCGGCAATGGTGGCTGTGATTGTAGCCATCAGCATTCAGTGGGTAGGGCTACTGATAATCAACTCCCTGCTGGTTCTGCCGGCGGCGGCGGCGCGCAATGTGGCTGACAGCGTAAAGCAGTACCATCTGCTGTCTGTGGCCTTTGCCATGCTTTCCGGCGTCAGCGGCCTTGTGGCAGCTTATTACTGCAGCATGGCGGCCGGTGCTACCATTGTGGTTGTGGCGGCAATCATCTTCTTTATAACCCTCGCCCTGAAAAGCAGGGCGGCAAAGTAAAATAAAAGGGGCAGTCAGGGATTTTTCCTTGTAAAAGATAGCTTTTTGTGCTATAATACTTTAGTCGCCTGTATTGGCGGACAGTGTTTGCGCTCGTAGTCCAGTGGATAGGACGTTAGCCTCCGGAGCTGAAAGCGTGGGTTCGACTCCCGCCGAGCGCACCAGCTTTGTTAATATTTACAGCAGTCTTGCAGGACTGCTGTTTTT
>NZ_JBJDWZ010000094.1:0-13651 GCF_051866355.1 Anaerovibrio sp.
ATATCGGCGGACAGGACATGAAGTGCTTCTATGTCCACAAGGGCAGCATTGGCAGTATTATTCTGAATGAGGCCTGCTCGGCGGGGTGCGGCTCCTTTATCGAGAACTTTGCCCAGAGCCTGAAGCTGACGGCCGGTGAGTTTGCGGCGAAGGCGCTGGAGTCAAAGGCTCCGGTGGACCTGGGCACGCGCTGTACGGTATTCATGAATTCCAAGGTCAAGCAGGCCCAGAAGGACGGGGCAGAGGTGGGGGATATCTCCGCCGGCATTGCGCTTTCCGTCATCAAGAACGCCCTGTTCAAGGTTATGCAGTTGAAGGATGTCAGCACCCTTGGCGACAATATAGTGGTGCAGGGCGGCACTTTTTACAATGATGCGGTGCTGCGCTCCATGGAGCTGCTTCTGGGCAAGAACGTTATCCGGCCTGATATCGCCGGGCTGATGGGGGCTTATGGTGCGGCTATTCTGGCGCTGGAAGCGGGCGGCATCAGGTCCGGGCTCCTGCCGGCGGAGGAGCTGGAAGGCTTTTCCGTGACGACCCGCTCCTTCCGCTGTCATGGCTGTGGCAATGCCTGTCTGGTGACGGTGCAGAACTTCCCTGACGGGGGGCGCTACTTTACCGGCAACCGCTGTGAGCGCGGTGCCGGCAAGGAAAAGAAGCAGTCACAGGTGCCGAATCTTTACAGATTCAAATATGACAGATTGTTTAATCACTACCGGCCTTTGCAGGCGGCCGCAAGGGGCAGGATCGGGATTCCGCGGGTGCTGAACATGTACGAGGACTACCCTTTCTGGTTCACCCTGTTTACGGAGCTGGGCTATGAGGTGGTGCTGTCCGGCGAGTCCTCGGCCCACATGTACTACAAGGGCATGGACACGGTGCCGTCCGATTCCCTCTGCTACCCGGCCAAGCTGGCCCACGGCCATATTATGGATCTGGTGGAAAAGGGGCTGAAAAAGATTTTTTATCCTTGCCTGCCATACAACATGGAGGATGAGGAAAACAGGTCTGACAATCACTTTAACTGCCCTGTCGTTGCCTCCTATGCGGAGAACATCCGGGGTAATATGGATGTTCTGCAGGAAAACGGCATAGAGTTTATCCAGCCGTTCCTGCCGATTAACAGCCCGAAGCACATGGTCAGGAGGCTGTATCAGGAGCTGGGTGAGCGCGAGGGCATCAGCCGTGCCGAAATCAGGTCTGCCTGCGAGGCGGCATACGCCGAGCTGGAAGGCTACCGTCAGGAGGTGCGCCGGAAGGGGCAGGAAATCCTGCAGGAAGCGGAAAGAACCGGGCGGCATGTGATTTTGCTGGCCGGACGCCCGTACCACATGGACCCGGAGATAAACCACGGCATTCCGGAGATGATCCAGTCCTACGATTTGCCGATTATCTCCGAGGATGCGGTGTACCATCTGCCGGTTCATTCCGAGCCTTTGAAGATTGTCAACCAGTGGAGCTATCACGCCCGCCTGTATCATGCGGCCCATTATGTGGCGGAGCATGACAACGTGACCATGATTCAGTTCAGCTCCTTTGGCTGTGGCCTCGATGCCATTACCACAGGGCAGGTGAAGTCCATTCTTGAGGAACATGAGCGGATTTACACCATGATCAAGCTGGACGATGTGAGCAATCTGGGGGCGGCGAGGATACGCCTCCGCTCCCTGATGGCGGCGCTGGCAAGGAGAAAGCCGGTGAAGTTCCAGTCGCTGGAGATTGCGGAGCGGCCGCGCTTTACGGAGGAGTGCAAGCATAAGCACACAATCCTGGCACCGCAGATGGCGCCGATTCACTTCGAGCTGTTCGGGCCGGTGCTGAAAAAGTTTGGCTATAATGTGGTGATTCCGCCAATGCCGCGCTCCGCGGTGGATGTGGGGCTGAAATATGTCCACAACGATATGTGCTATCCTGCCATCGTGGTTATCGGTCAGCTGATTAATGCCGTTCAGAGCGGTATATGCGACCCGGACAACACATCCATCATGCTGTTCCAGACCTGCGGGGCCTGCCGCGCCACCAACTACATGAACGTGCTGCGCATGGCCTTGAAGGATGCGGGGTATCCGCAGATTCCTGTCTTTGCAGTCTGGGGACTGGAAACAGACGCCTTCAAGCTGGACAGGGACAGCCTGACGGAAGCCATCAAGGCGGCGGTGTACGGCGATGTGCTGATGAATGTGAAAAACCGCACCCTGCCTTATGAGCTGAACAAGGGGGAAACCCAGGCTGTCTATGACAAGTGGATGGCGAGGTGCAAGGAAGAGCTTTCAAGGGAAAAGAGCGGCTACAAGCGGTTCTCCGCCAACATTCACGCCATGGTGCGGGATTTTGAGGCGATTCCTATCGATGAAACGCTGTGGAAACCGAAGGTGGGCATTGTCGGCGAGATTCTTGCCAAGTACCATCCGGTAGCCAACAATCACATTGAGAGGGTTCTGCTGGAAGAGGGAGCCGAGGTGGTCATGCCTGACTTCGTGGACTTCTTCATGTACAGCGCCTACGATGCCGTGGTGAAGCGCGAGCTTCTGGACGGCAGCCTCAAGAGCAAGCTGGTGGCCCAGATGTTCATTCATCTTATGGAGTTCTACCGCCGTCCGGTGCGCAGTGCCATGAAAAACAGCAGGCGTTATCTGCCGCCGCATACCATCGGTGAGATTGCCAGACTGGCCAAGGAGCATGTCTCTTTGGGCAACATGGCCGGTGAGGGCTGGTTCCTGACCGGTGAAATGGTGAAGCTCATACGCCACGGCGTGCCGAATGTGGTGTGCCTGCAGCCATTTGGCTGCCTGCCGAACCACATCACCGGCAAGGGGGTTATCCATAGCCTGCGGAACCACTACAAGGATGCCAATATTCTGGCGATTGACTGTGATGCGGGCGCCAGCGAGGTAAATCAGCTGAACCGCATCAAGCTCATGCTGTCCGTGGCCAAGGAGAAAAATCCGCATCTGGCAGACGGAACCGGCAAGGGGCAGAAGAAAGCGTGATACGTAGATACTATGAAGAAAAAATTTAAGGCGACGATTGCCCTTGCCATCAGCGTGGCAGGGGCGGCGGGCACCGCCGGGCTGGCCGGAGCGGGCTTTTGGGGCGGCATGCTCCACAACGGCTTTCTGGCCGCCACCATCGGCGGCATGGCAGACTGGTTTGCCGTGACGGCGCTGTTCAGAAAGCCCCTGGGGATTTCCTACCGCACGGAAATCATCATCAGGAACCGGCAGAGGATTATGCAGGCAATCGTTGATTTTGCCGGTAATGATTTGCTGGGAGCGGATAATGTTATGAGGTTTGTCCGCCAGCAGGATACGTCACTGTTTCTGCGGGAATTCCTGCGCAGCAACGGCCGGGACAAGCTGCTGCCGGCTGTGGACAGGATGGCGGTCCAGCTGCAGGGAAGCCTGCAGCCGGAGGTGCTGGCGGCGGGTATGGCTCCCGGCTTGTGCCGCCTGCTGGACAGGGGGCTGACGGACAGGCTGGCGGCGGGCTTTTTGCAGGAGCTGTCAGAGGAGGAAAGCGCGAGGAAGCTGCTGCACCTTCTGGCGGCCGCCGCGGAGGAGCTTTTGAAGGAGGAAGAGCCGAAAAAGCTGCTGGCCGATTATGCCGATGCCGTTCTGAACGAGTATGGGGAGGCCGTCAGCGGCAGGGCCTTTCTCATGGGCATGATAGGACTGGACGGCGAAAGGGTGGCTGACGCCCTGTGGGACAAGGCCACGGCTTATCTGCGGGAGCTGGCGGAAGATCAGGAGGCCGAGGCAAAGGCCACAGACTGGCTGTCCGGCAGAATCCGCGAGCTGGCGGAAAACGGCCCGGTTGCAGGCAGGCTGTCAGAGGCCATGCAGTCCTATTGCAGCCAGGAGCGGCTGTCTGAAATGCTGGAGGGCGTGCTGGCAGGGTATCTGTCCGACGGCGGCCTGGCGCGGTGGATACATGAGCAGGCCGTTTCCTGCATGGAGCAGTTTATTGCCAGCAGTGACATGCAGAAAAGGGCCGATGCGGTGCTGAAGGACTGGCTGGAAACAGAGCTGCGGGGGCATCACGATGTCCTTGTCGGCATGATAGAGGAACGCCTGAACAGGCTTTCCGACAAGGAGCTGACGGAGTTCGCCGAGGAAAAGGTGGCCGATGACCTGCAGATGATTCGCATCAATGGCTCCGTGGTGGGGGCACTGGTGGGCATGGCGCTTTATGCGGTGGTATATACAGCGGGGCAGGTGTTGGGATGATGATATGGCAGAAATGGAACAAGGCTGATAAGACCCTGCTGGCCGCTGCCGTGGTGTTTGCGTTTGCCCTGTGCCTGAATATCCAGTACAAAGGAAATGTTTTTGCGGCAGGCTTTCTGTTCTGTGCAGAGGCAGCGCTGGTGGGCGGCATTGCCGACTGGTTCGCCGTGACGGCGCTTTTTGAAAAGCCGCTGGGCTTTCCGTGGCATACGGCGATTCTGCCCCGCAGGCGGCAGTCTTTCATCGAGGCGACCGGCAGGATGCTGCAGAAGGAGTTTTTTGGCAAGAAGGTATTGCTTGCCAAGGTAAAAAAGGTGAATTTTGCCGCCAGACTGCTGGCCTGGCTGGCAGAGGACGCCAACAAGGATATGCTGGCCGGCTGGCTGGCTGCCAGAGGGGAAAAATGGCTGAAGGCTCACGATGACCTGCTGTCGGACAGACTGGGGGGGCATCTGAAAGAGCTGGCCGGGACCGATGTGCCATCAGAAAAGGTAAGGAACTTCCTGCTTTATGGGGTAAGAAGGCTGGAAGAGGGGGCACAGAGGCCTGAGTTTGCAGACAGGATAAGGGACGGCCTTGAGGCGTACATTGAATCAAGGCTGCAGGGGCCTATGGCCATGATGATGGCAGGCTTTGCCCAGTCGGTAAACATGATCAATACGGAAGAGGCTGCCGGGCTTATCCGGGATAAGTGCCTTTTGTTCCTGTCGAGGGTTCAGGAGGAGGAATCCGAGGAAGCCGGCCAGCTCATGCTGGCGGCAGAAAAATTTTTGCAGTTTTTACAAAAAAATTTTGCCGCAAAGCAGGAATTAGACAATGTTTTGTTGAATTCTGTAAAAAGGTTAAATCTGAGTGAATATTTGTTCAACACAACTGATGAAGCCAACGGAGCCGATGCTCCGGATGTGCGGATGAAGGAACTTTCCAGGGGTATGATAGAGGTGGTATATGGGATGCTTTTGGAAAACGGTTCCCTGCAGGCTGAGCTGAACGGCATCTGCTATCAGCTGACGGCCCGCGGTGCCATGCAGGCGCAGGAAATGCTCGGCAATATTGCCGGCGATGTGCTGGGGACTATGACGGATGAGCAGATTAATCGCTTGATTTACGACAAGGCCGAGCCGGATTTGCTGTGGATACGGATGAATGGCTCTATAGTGGGAGCCGCCATCGGACTTGCCATCTTTGCAATAATGCAGTTGATTTAAAAAAGGCGGAGGGTTCTAAAATGAAGGGGAAATTAATTTTATGTCATGTGCTTTGCACAGCTGTAGGGTGTATTGCAGGCGCACTGGCTGCGTCCGGCATAGGGGTGCCTGGTGGGGCTGTCCTGGCCATCGCAGTGGCCGCAGTTCTGGGCAGTATAGGCATCAGCAGGGTGGTTGCAGAGGAGGAAGGGATTCCGACCATGAAACCGGTGCTGAAACCGGCGGTGAAGAGCCAGGCGGAGCAGCCTGCTCCTGCACAGGCCGAAAGGAGTGCCGCTGTGCCTGAGCTGAAGGTGGATATTCTTGGCCTGTCCGAGGAGATGGCCTTTGCTTCCCAGCAGCTGGTATGGGGTATCGGCCAGTTCCAGACTGCCCTGAACAAGCTGGGTGAGCTGGCTAAAAACATCAGCGCCCAGTCGGAGGGCAATGCCAGCAGTCTGGAGGAGGCTTCCGCAGGGGTTATGGAGATTGCCACAGCGGCCAGCGATATTTCTGAAACAGCCCAGTCCAGCTTGGCCCAGTGCCAGTCCTCCACCAGCCTGGTGGAGAAGTATCAGCGGGAAATCAACGAGGTCAGCCGTGCCATCAAGAATGTGGGCGGGGTTGTCCAGAAGGCCGTAGGGGAGATTAACGAGCTGAATAATGCCTCTGAAAAGATTGCCAATTTTGTGGAGAAAATACGCGGTATTGCCAGCCAGACTAATCTGCTGGCCCTGAATGCGGCAATTGAGGCCGCCCGTGCCGGTGAGCATGGCAAGGGCTTCGCCGTAGTGGCTGAGGAGGTGCGTAAGCTGGCGGCCGAAAGTGAGGAAACCACCAAGGAGATAGAGGAGATTGTCAACGAGATTACCGGCACTACGGCCGGTGTTACCAAGCGGATGCAGGAGGGCAGTACCCGCCTGCTGTCGGTGGAAACCATGGCGGATGAGTCTGCCTCGGCCATGACCGAGATGGTAAGCAACATCCATACTATTGAGGATGTGGTTGATAACCTCAGCAATATGTCCAGCAGACAGCGTGATACCACGGACGAAATGGCCAAGGTGATTGAGACCATCGGGCAGGCTACCGTGGATATTGCCGCCCATACCAGGGAAACCAACGACAGTGTGGGACACCAGATGCACAATATGGAAGAGATTCATCAGTATGCCCAGTCGCTTCTGGTGGTGGCCGAGCGTTTGCAGGAGTCGGCAGTGGCCTTTAAAAAGCCGAATGAGCTGATTTTTGCCATCAATCCGTTTACTGCGCCGGAGAAGATACGTCAGGAGTATGTGCCGATTCTGATTGAGGTAAGCAGGCAGATTGGCTACAGGGCGCGTACTATCATCGTCAACGATTATGATGCCCTGGGCACAGCCCTGAAAAACGGCACGGCCGATATTGGCTGGTTCTCGCCTGCGGCCTACGTTTCCACCAAAAACCAGCTGGACATCCATCCGCTGGTTACGCCGAAGATGAACAACGCCACTTCCTATACGGGCTATATCATCGTCAAGAAGGGCAGTGGCATAAATTCTCTGGATGATTTGTCCGGCAAGAGCTTCGCCTTTGTGGATAAAAAATCTGCTTCCGGCTACGTGTATCCGAAAGCCGCCCTGCTGGAGAACGGCAAGAACCCTGATACGTATTTTTCCTCCACCAGCTTCAAGGGCAGCCATAACAAGGTAATTGATGCGGTACTCAGCGGTGAGGTGCAGGCCGGTGCCACCTATTCCGATGCTTTCGAGGCGGCCGGTGCCAAGGCATCTGACAATCTGGATATTATTTTCAGGACGGATCCGATTCCGAAGGATGTAATAGCTGCGGCTCCGAAGGTGCCTGTAGATGTACAGGTTGCCATCACCAAGGCCTTCGAGGAAATCCGGGAGGGTGTCGGTGCCGGTGGCAAGGCTATGCAGGATGCTAAGATTAATGGCTTCGTGAAGTCGGATGATACCAAGTATGATGTGGTAAGAAAGGCATTGGCACACAGCTGATGCCCGCTTGTGCCGACGGGTTTATGCCGGAGGCTGTATGATGCAATAGAAAAAGAGATTGTCCTCAGCCTGATATGCTTCCTGCCGTGGAGGCGGATGAGATATCAGCTGGGACAATCTCTTTTTTTGTTTAAGCGCCTTTAGCCGTTGGCTCCGGTTCGGGCCATTTGAGCCGGTGTCTTCGCCTGAAACGCCGGGATAAAGCGGAATTTCCTGCCGGGGGTGATGTATTTTATCAGCCGCTGTTCCAGCGGAGAAAGCTGTCCCAGCAGGTTGACGCGGTGGTCAGGGGGCAGGGGTGTCCTGATAATCTGCAGTTCCCCCTGATAGCGCTGATAGAGCCTGTTGTCCAGCGTGATTGCCCCGGCAGGGCGGGACATACCGGCATTGAGGGGCGGTATGTCAGGCATCCGGTGCTGGCCGAGCAGCTGGCTGGTTATGCGGCGGCTTTCGCAGGTGCGCAGTACATCCTGCGCCTCGTCCGGGCGGGAGGTAAATGTGTGGCGGCACAGCTCCTGTTCCAGCGGGGAGATTTCCGGCCGCCATTCCGGCGCGAGGGTGACGGCGGTGCTGTCAAGGGCGGCAAGCTGTGCCAGCTCCTGCTCATCAGGCAGGGAATCGGCAATAAATATGCTGTCCATGCCCATGGCGGCAAGGTGGCGTATGGCAAAGCCGAAGCCGGACTGCCTGTGCAGCTCCAGAGTTGGCAGGCCCGCCTGCAGGGGACTGCGGGGGCGGTTGAAGCTGGGAACAAAAGCGCCGGTTCTGATGCCGTGGCTCTGCAGAAGCTGTGTCTTTTGCAGGGCAAAGGCTTCGGAGAGGCCGGTGTTTTCCCGCGGAAAAAAATTGTGCAGGGCTTCCAGCCTGTCCGGGCGGCAGTGGTGCCGCTGCAGCTCCAGCAGGGTGCTTTCATTCAGGACGGAGGCGTTAAGCTGCAGGCTTATATCGTAGGGATTGCGGCTCAGCCCGGCTATCTGCTCCGGGGTAAAGCCGTCGTCCAGCCGCAGTGTGCGGAGCCCGAGGCTGTGAAGCTCCGGCAGGGAAAATGTATCGATGCCGAGAATGGCGAGGCTGTCAGGGGAAACATCGGAGATTACATCCATGTTCAGGCTGCCAGCCAGCTCCAAAAGCTCCTGCAGTCCGGCCTTAAAGCCCTGCCTGCTGGTTTCAGGTATCTGCAGGGAGGTAAAAATCCTCGTTATGCCCAGTTTGGCGGCGGAGCGGACAAGGGCGAGGTTTTCCTCGCGTGTATTGTCCAGCCCCGGATAGATGGAAATGCCTTTTTTCATCATGCTTCAGCTCCCGTTGCGTCATTCCCGGTTTCCTCCGGGTCATCAAAACCGGCAAACCAGGTGATGAGGAACCCGGCTATGTAGGCGGTCAGAATGCCTGCCAGATAGATGAAGGGCTGACTGGTAACGGTAGTCAGGGGCAGGCCGGAGATGCCTATGGCGGAGGAACCCACAGAAAAGGCCGCCTGTACGGCACCGCCAAAAGCACCGCCGATGCAGGCCGTAATGAAAGGCCTGCCCAGCGGCAGGGTGACGCCGTAGATGAGTGGCTCGCCGATGCCCATAATCCCCACCGGCAGGGCAGAGAGAATCGTTTTTTTCAGCAGGCGGTTCCGGGTCTTGAAATAAATGGCCACGCAGGCGCCTATCTGCCCGCAGCCGGCCATGGCCAGAATGGGCAGGAGCAGGGTGACGCCGTATTCCTGAATTAGCTGGACGTGAATCGGCGTCATGGCCTGATGAATGCCCAGCATGACGATAGGCAGCCACAGGCCGCCCAGCACAAAGCCGGTCAGGGCGCCCCCCTCGTGAATGGCCGCGGTCACGCCGCTGCCGATGGCGGAGGCAATGATGCCGCCTAGAGGCTGCAGGACAAACAATGCGGCGAATCCGGCAATCAGGATGGTCAGGAGAGGTGTCAGCAGCAAATCCAGCATGGAGGGGATGATTTTCCTGAGCCGCAGTTCCAGCCATGCCCCGAAGGCTGTTACGAGCAGCACGGCGATGATGCCGCCCCGTCCGGGCATCAGGGCTTCCTCGCCCAGCATGATGTCCTTCAGGGCGGGATGGGTGATTATGGCGGCCAGAATGCCGCCGAGGACAGGGGAGCCGCCAAATTCCCTGGCGGCGTTAAAGCCGACAAAGAGGTTCATGCCGTAGAAGATTCCGTTGCCCATGACTGAAAGCATTTTTACCCATGCCATGCTCCCAAGGGACGGGTCGGCCTTTAGCAGCAGGTTGAGAAGACCTGTAATCAGGCCGCAGGCAATAAAGCCCGGAATGAGGGGAATGAAGATGCGGGATATTTTTTTCAGCAGCAGCTTGAAGGGAGTGGCGTTACGCGCCCGTATGTCGGCGTGGAGCTTTTCGCCATCCCCGATGCTGTAACTGCCGTGTCCGTCGGCGGCCCGATGGCGGCTCAGGAGGGCGTTGAAGGCGGCGGCGGTTTTTTCGGCGGCTCCCGGCCCCAGTATCACCTGCAGCTCCGTATCGGTTGCATGGACGCCGATAACTCCCTCAAGGGACTTCAGGGCACCGGCCATTTCCGGCGTAGCCTTGTCCAGCTGCAGGCGAAGCCTCGTCATGCAGTTGCCGGCATGGCGGATATTCCGGGCAGGGCCGGTTATCTGATAGATTTTTTCGGCCAATATTTCATAATTCATGTATCATACAGCTCCTTTTTATCAATTGTGCAATCAGCTCACTATGGGCTCAGGCTTCCCTGCAGTTTCGGAGCGCCCTGGCTACGTAGCCGTCGGCGGCATCCAGCTTCTGTCTGGCCGTCTGTACATCCAGGCCGGAGAGCAGGAGGAATACGGCCAGCTTTGCCTGTCCCTCTGTGCGGCTCAGGGCTGCTTCTGCTTCCTCACGGGAGCAGCCTGTCGCTTCCATGACAATGCGCCGGGAACGTTCAGCCAGTTTTTGGTTCGTGGCCTGCACATCCACCATCAGGTTGCCGTACACCTTGCCGAGCTTTATCATGACGCCGGTGGAGAGCATGTTCAGCACCAGCTTTTGTGCCGTGCCTGCCTTGAGGCGGGTCGAACCGGTGATTACCTCCGGCCCCGGCAACGGGCAGATGGTGAGCCCGGCTTCCCTTGACATGGGCGAGTCCGGACTGCACACCAGGGCAATGGCGGCCGCTCCCTTGGCACGGGCATATTTCAGGGCACCGATGCTGTAGGGGGTTCTGCCGGAGGCGGCCAGTGCTACAAGGGCATCCTTTTCAGTCAGGCCGGCGGCCGCCAGATCGTCAGCGGCCAGCTGCTGGTCATCCTCGGCGCCTTCCTTGGCTACAAACATGGCAGCCTTTCCTCCTGCAATCAGTCCCTGCACCAGCTCCGGCGCTGTGCCAAAGGTAGGCGGGCACTCGGAGGCGTCCAGCACCCCCAGCCTGCCCGATGTGCCTGCGCCTGCATAAAAAAGACGGCCGCCCCTTTTCAGCCTGTCCGTGATTAGGTCAATAGCTTTCGCTATGGCAGGCAGCTCCCTGCCGACAGCGGGGGCAACTTTGGCGTCCTCCCTGTTGATGACAGCCACCATTTCCAGTGTCGTCATGGTGTCAATATGACGCGTGGCGGGGTTGATTTTTTCCGTGGCCAGCTCTTCAAGCTTCAGCATAATATCATCTCCTGTTCTATGTTCTGATTATCTGCGGCCAGATAGGTTTTTTGGTCTTGTTTTTTCAGAAACTTGTTCAATTTTATTAATTTTTATGGCATACTTCCTATTAGTTATGATAAAATAAGTAGTGTATAAATGCAAGCTGCGTTGCAGGCACGAAATAGAAATTTACAGACAGCTGCTCTGGCTGCATTGGTGGGTAGAATGATGAAAAATGGATTGATATCATGGCTGGTAAAAAATCACATAAAGCATGAGAGGGATATAGACAAGGTGCTGGGGGCGCTGGCTTTTGTCGTCAGGCAGGATGGCGTCGTCAAGGTCCAGGGGGCAAATTCTGTTTTTGAGAAGATGCTGGGGTGGACGAATTACCTATGGAGCCAGGGGATGGATATTGTCCACCTGATGCCGCCGGAGGCACAGAAGCGGTTTTGTGCTGTCCTGGATGCGGCCAGCCAGAAGGTGTTTGTCGAATTTACGGAGAACATCATGTTCCGCACCCTGATGGGGACGGTTATCACCTGTCGCATACATGTCTGCTGTGTATCTGTTTCACCGGCCGAAGCCAGCTATGTCATGCGGGTCAGCTACAACAAGCAGGAGCAGATAAAGGAGGCCCTGTTTACGGAGGCTCTGCGTCAGAGCAGGGTAAACTGCTGGTATTGGGACATGAGCCAGGGCTCCGTCATCTTCTTTAACACCGATATACCGGAGGAGCCTCATGCCGGGGTTCCTTTTATGAACGAGGAATGCGTGTCCTTTGAGAATTTTCCCCAGGGCATGGTGGATGTGCTGAAATTTGTGGGCGATTCCCGCACGGCTTTCATGGATTTTGTCAAAAAACTCCTGACCCGCGGCCAGTCTGAGGATTTGTCATTGGAGATGGCTTTGGAGACAGATGACGGCAGGCAGGTATGGGTGAGCTTCACCGGGCAGATTGTGCGGGATGAGAAGCACACGCCTGAGTACGTTATGGGCACCTGGAAGAACATCACCGACCAGAAAGCGGACGAAAAGCATAAGAACTGCCTGATGGGTACGCTGCGCAAGGAATCTGTATATGACATCACGGTAAATCTCGACAAGAATTACTTCGTTGCTGACAGCAGCCTGGAAAAGTGGATGGAGGAGACGCGGGTGTTCTCGCCTTATTATGATCAGGCTATCAGGGAGCTGGTCAACGAGCGCGTCGTCAAGGAGGACAGGCAGAAGCTGCTGGATTTCTTCAATCTGGATACCCTGCGTGAGCTGCCGGATGATGAGAACTTTTCTATCGAGTATCAGCGCAGATATAACGGCAAGACAAATTGGTTCAAGGTGACTATCAATACCTTCTGTTTGGATGAGTTTTCGGACAAGTGGATGTACGCCCTTGTCTATGATATTGATGCCAGCAAGCAGCGGGAGCTGGTGCTGGAGCGGATGGCGGCTACGGATGCCCTGACGGGCCTGTACAACCGTGCTCATTCGCTGGAGCTGATGGAGCAGTATATCAAGGAGCATGCCGATATGCCGACGGCCGTCATGTACATGGATCTTGACAATTTCAAGAATGTCAACGATACACTGGGGCATGCGGCAGGTGACAGCCTGCTTATCTGCGTGGCCAATGCCATGCGCAGTTATTTTGGCAATGATGCGGTGCTGGGGCGCATTGGCGGCGACGAGTTCATCATGATGTACCTGAATGCTGACAAGAGCTATGTAGGGCAGATGATGAGCGATTTTGTGAATTATGTGGGAGATAAGTGCAGAGCGGAGTGCCCGGACGTTGGCGTGACGGTTTCCCTGGGCTACGTACTGCACCCGGATTTTGGCGACGATGTGGCCATGCTGGCGGATCTGGCTGACAAGGCACTGTATGAGGCCAAGCATCATGGCAAGAATACGGCGGTGGAATACAACAGCAGGATGCGATAAAGGCCTGATGTGCGCCGGTTCGTGCGGTATGGCGTGCCGCGCAGGGCATGATGTGGCGCGGAATCAGATGAGGTAAATAAGACAGGTGCAGTATAACAGGATAGGGGTGAGAGCATGGCAGTGAACGGAGTTTTTGCTTCCGGGGACAGCGGTGCATGGGACTGGCTGAACAAGGCAAATAATAATGCGGGTAATAGTGCAGACGGTAATGTGAGCAATAATGCTTATGGGGCTGTTGGCCGGGAGCAGGAAGAGGATGGCTACCAGTCACCGGCGGAGATGCGGAAAAAGCTGAATGGGCGGAAGTCCACGCCGGAGGAATGCGAAACCTGCAGGAATCGCAAGTATCAGGACGGCTCTGATGAGATGGTTTCCTTCAAGGCGGCAGGGCATATAGCGCCTGAGTCTGCGGCGGCAGTGGTGATGGGGCATGAGCAGGAGCATGTGTCCAATGCCTACCAGAAGGCCGAAGAGGGCAACGGCGAGGTTGTCCGGGCTTCCGTGCGGCTCAAGACAGCCATCTGCCCTGAGTGCGGGCGCACCTATATTTCCGGCGGCGAAACCAACACCCAGATACGCTATTACAATGAGGATAATCCTTATCAGAAGGATATGAAGGAATCTGATGCAGATAACAAGTACCGCGGCGCCAACGTGGATATCTCTGCCTGATTTTTGTTACA
>NZ_JBJDWZ010000095.1:0-2424 GCF_051866355.1 Anaerovibrio sp.
ATGTACCCTCACATCAGCTATTCATTTTCTTTGCCACATACTCCAGCATAATATGCCCGCTCTTTCTGTTGGTCGCCAGCGGAATATTATGCACGTCGCACAGGCGCAAAAGGGCATTGATATCCGGCTCATGGGGCTGGGAGGTCAGCGGGTCCCGCAGGAAAATCACAAAATCCACCTTGTCCACCGCAATCATTGCGCCAATCTGCTGGTCACCGCCCAGCGGCCCTGACATCATAGTTTCCACATTGAGGTCATACTTTTCATTAATGAGCGTCCCTGTGGTTCTCGTCGCTACCAGATGAAAATTTTTCAGCAAGTCCTTGTGGTGACCTACAAACTCCAGCATTTCATCCTTCTTCTTGTCATGGGCAATCAGAGCAATCGTCTGCATAAAATCATCCCCCTTTACACCTTCGTTGTTTTCACTCTTTACTATCCAAGGGTACATAGCTTCCAGCGTCTTCTATCAGGCAGGTATGCTTTTTGCACCCCCTGTCATAGTTAATGCCAGCCAAATCCGCAAAGCCGTTTCCGCCAGACAGCTCACATACCACCACATAATGGACAGGAGCCGTAAAAGCCTTGCCTATTATCATCTTACAACACCCTGTCAGCCAATGCAACATATTTTGACCCGATGAAAGACAAGCGGCAAGCATCTGCCACCTGCCCAAAATCCACAAAATAAATATGTGCACAAATATTATACTTCAAAATACAATATTTATGCACATAACTTTCCTTGTCAGCGGTTTTCAATTTTGCGTTATTTGGTGCTATGCCGTCTGCAAATTTCCCACGTTAAAATGTATATGGTGGATTACCGGAAAAATCTGCAATTACACCATGAGGATTATCCAGATAAAAAACTTCAAAGATTGGATTATCCGCAGTTTTGTACTGCCCCTTTACTATAGGATTTTCCAGGCATGCCGTCTTCACTGCCATATTATTTTCAAACACGGCCTTGCCGGACAACCGAATCCACGCATAATCAGAAGATGAAACCGAAAGCTCTACATACGGGTTTTCCTGCATATCCTTATAGACGTCTTTTTGGTTATTTGTGCAAAACCAAAGCCTTCCTTCTCTTTCAAGGCAAAACATGAACGGACGGCACTTGGCCTTGCCATCACGCCCTACCGTTGCCAGATATTGCACCGGATTATCCTGCAGAAATTCTACCACTTTTTTCATCAAAACTACCTCCATCTCTTTATAGTTGTAACTCTAATCATTACAACTATAATTCTATACTCTTTTAGTTGTAATGTCAATACTTACAACTAAACACTTCATAAAAAATTGTAAAAAAAGCATAGCTGCCGCTATGCTCTCCCCAGTCCTTTGATATACTTTTCCGTATCAGACCTGATATTCTCCAAAGTGATAGAGGCCAGCTCCATTTCCATGGCACTCTGAACCCTGGCTAATTTTTCATCCAGTATAACATGGATATTTCTTCCCACAGGACAATCTGCATTCGGATTTTCGTGAAAATGGAACAGTTCTCCATTGTCTACGCTGTCCACTGCCCTATACACATCAAGTAACGTAATCTCTTTTAAGGGTTTTGCCATATATGCACCGCCTGAACCTCTGACTACGTTTACAATGCCTGCATTTTTTAGTTGCCCCAGCAGGTTACGGATTATGACGGGATTGACATTTGTGCTTCCTGCCAAAAAATTACTTGTCACTTTATATTCGTCCTTAAATGTATAAATACATATCAGCACATGAATCGCCAGCGTAAATCTACTTGAAATTTGCATAAAAACCTCCAAACGTAAAATAATACACACAAATATTTCTGTTAATACTTGCCAATATTTCCTACGCAAATATGTCCATCTGCCAGCACTTGCAATTTCTATATTTCCATACAAAAACCAGCATACATCTGCCGTATTTTATCCCCCAGCACCTCATGCAGTATGGCAAATGCCTCATCACCGGTACAGTGCCCCGTTACTATGAACTTCACGCCTGATGCCTGCAATTTGTCAGCCAGCCTGCGCACAGCCTCCGCACTAGTTTTATACAGGTGAAAACCACCTACCAGCCCTATGATTTTCCTGCCACCATAGGCGGCGCTGACTTCCTCGATAATATTCTCCACGCCCCCATGACAGCAGCTATTGAAAATCACCAGTCCGTCCTCCACCTCAAACACAAGGCTCTGCTCGTGCTGAAACAGCTCCGGAAAGAAGGTGTCCAGCTCCTTTACATACATGCGGGCCTGCCGGCCAGCTTCCCGCATATCAAGGGAATGGGGCAACAGCTTTACACCGGGGCAGGGGCTGTACGCACCATCCACCCTTACCAGCCTGTCACGATATTTTTCCAACCAGCCTTCATGGATGCCCACATATTCCATAACGCCATCATCGTCACTATAGCAGTTTTCCTGACAGGCCT
>NZ_JBJDWZ010000096.1:0-13324 GCF_051866355.1 Anaerovibrio sp.
AAGACAAATGCGCCCATGATTTTAAGTTGTTTTGCGAATATTACCTGGCTGACAGCTTTGCATAGCCGTGGAGCCATAAGTTCCATGACTGGCTGATTAACAAGCTGGAGGATATCACTTTTGAGCATAGCAACGAAGAAACAAGAACTGTGGTTGCATCGCCGCGTGGTCATGCAAAGTCAACACTTATATCATTCGGTTATGTCTTATGGTTGATAGTGTACAACTACAAGAAGTTCATCGTTATTGTCTCGGCTACTGGCACGGTGTCAAAGCAGTTTCTGTTGAATATCAGGACGGCGCTTGAGACCAACCAGAGATTGAGGCAGGATTTCGGTGACCTGACCAGTGATGACCTTTGGAACAACACGGAGCTTCTTACTCAGAACAAAGTGTTTGTTACAGGTCGCTCGGCGGGGCAGCAGATGCGAGGATTGAATTTTAATGGCACACGACCTGATATTGTTATCCTTGATGACTTGGAAACTCCTGAACAGGTATCGAGCCCAACGCAGACGCGTGACCTCGAAAAATGGTTTAACTCCGATGTTCTTCCAATGGGCAGTGTCAGTGCAGACTTTATCTACATTGGTACGGTACTCTCCTACGAAAGTCTCTTGTACCACATGCTCACCAATGCTGGTTACAGCTCATGGGCACGCAAGAGATTTCAGGCTGTAATTGAATTTTCCAGAAGTCCTTTGTGGGGTGAATGGGAAGACATTATTACGGACTTGGAACGTGGCGACCATGCTTATGATGATGCGGTGGCATTTTACAAAGAGCATAAAGAGGAAATGCTTGAGGGCACGGAGGTGCTTTGGCCAGACCAGAGGCCGGACATGTACAGATACCTAATGGAGCGTCGTGTAGCCGACGAGGAAAGTTTTGCCAGTGAGTACATGAATGACCCTCAGACAGAAAACACGAGAGTCTTTAAGACCCAGTGGCTTGAGGATAACTATTATGTCGATGCGCCTGATATACGTGAAATGTGCATTGCCATTGACCCAGCGGTATCAGCGAAGCGCAAGAATGACTATAGCGCAATTGTTGCTGTGGGACGTGGCATGGATAACTATTTCTACGTCCTTGAAGCCGACGTTCAGAAGCGCACCCCTGATAAGATTATTGAAGATGCCAAGGAAATAATTGCGAGGTATTACAAATATAAACCAAGCATTGTCGTAGAGACAAATCAGATGCAAGCATTCTTTAGCAGTACCTTGAAGCGAGATATGGTTAATGCTGGAATATACCTTGACTGGATAGAGGTCTATCGTAAGTCAGGAGACAGCAAGAGTAGCCGTATTGAGAGCTTGGTTCCGCATATCAAGAATGGTTACATAAAATTCAAAGCAAGTCAAAAGATATTGCTTTCGCAGTTGAGGAACTATCCGAAGGGACACGATGATGCTCCGGATTGCCTGGAGTCAGCGTTGGCTCCTATGCTGAGCACAAACAAAACTTCGTTTGGTTTTAGTAGTGCGGGGGCAAAAGAGAAACGCAATGGAACTTTTGATTTTCTGAAAAAAGCGATAGGAATGAGGTGAGAAATTGTTTAACAGTGTAAGAAAGTATTTGGCAAGTGTAATCACGCCACCGTTGATGAAATTGCTTCCGACGGACAGGTATGGTACACGGTTGCCACAGCATGTCAAAACGAAATCTGTTTTGCCGAAGAATCCGACCGTGAGACAGCTAAGAAATTTCTCACGAGAACCTATCGTCCGCAAGGCAATCATGATTGTACAGGACGCTCTTGCCAGGCAGGATTACCGCATCGATGTCATCGGTGGGCGAGGGAAATGCATAAGGCAGATTGCAGTGCTAAAGAATATCATTGAACATCCTAATGTGGTTGATAGTAAGGATTAGTTTCTCAAAAGAATCCTTGATGATGCGCTGGTACTCGATGCCATGACAGTGGAAATTGCAAGGTCAGATGATGCAAGTCATCCATTGTTCCTCTATCCAATTGACGGAAGTACCATTCAGCACTTGACGCCATATTGTTATTCGGACCCTGATGCTGCAAGGTATTGTCAGCAACAGGCGGATGGAATGAAATATTTTACTGCCAAGGAGGTTGCATATCTCCAGCGTGAGTATTTCACGTATCAGCCTTATGGCCTGAGCCCTGTCATGACTGCTTATAGGTACATTGATTACTATTTGTCAGCAGTCGACCAGAGCAATTCAAAAGCTACCAATGGTACTGCGGATTATCTGATTGACCTGAAGGATGTATCCAACGATGAACGTGAGAGATTTGTCCAGTATTTCAATGAAGAAATTGAGGGCACTGGCAAGATACCGATTATCAACGGTACAGAAATTGAAACCAAGCAGATACGCTCCAGCTTTGGTGAATCCAGTTATTTAAACTGGCAGGATAAGTTGACTGCGATTATCGGTGTGGCCTTTGGACTGCCACCTGAAAAACTTGGTTTAATGATTGCTAATGACAGGAGCACTGGCGAAGACCAGGAGAATGCAGTGATGCAGGAACTGATTAAGCCTTATGCCTCCATGTATGAGGATTTGATTAACACTTATGTCATTGGTGCACTCGGCTGGGGAGGTATCCTTAAGTTCCGATTGGTATACGAGGAATCTGAACAGCAGAAAACCATAAAGTCCAAACGATTGATTGATGAATACTATCGCGGCGCTATCACCGAAAACGAGTTCCGTGACAACATGGGGTACGCTCAGAGCGATAGCCCTTATGCGTCCATGACCTATCCGGAGAAAACAGTGAAAATTAATGTGGACAACGGATTAGCTGGGGGATTCAACGGAAATGGCCAGACTAAAGACACCAGCGGTAGCAAAAAGGATACATGAAAGGTGGTGAGATAAATGGAGAGAATCAAAGCATCACTGAGTAATGTAACCCTATCAAAAGAGAAGAACCTGATGATTATCAATGGCTGTATTGCCAAGATTGGTGAGCCAAGTACGGGTGCGCCATATGGAGCAGGTGGTTATAACATATGCTTTACACAGGAGTCCGTTGATGCGTGTGGCAAGAGTTTCGTTGGTATGCCTGTCAACTGCGTGCTTCCTGCTGGTATGTTTGGCGATGGCTTCGACGAATTCTATTCGCCGGAGGAAATTCTTTCTGGGCATGGGAATACCATCATCGGCTTTGTTCGCAAATGCAAAGCGCAGGGAGACAATCTTATGGCAGAGATTGCCATGTGGAAAGACAAGTACCCGTGGCTGGCAGAGCTTACCATTAACACGATGGATTCATTAGGTTTTAGCATTGAAATGTACCCGACCAAGGTACACAACGATGACAAAAATAATATCCAATATATTGATGAATTTGAGGGCGTTGGCTGTGCAATGCTGTGGAGCAATGTAGCAGCGTTTTCTCAGACATTCATTGATAAGATTGCAGCGATGAGGAGTGATAACAATATGGATGAGAAATTGAAGAATGAGATTGCGGAGCAGGTAAAGGCTTCCGTAGCAGAGAGTGCAGAGCAGATGAAGGCGTCCCTTGAAGAGACAGTTAATAGCCTGGTAGAGTCCGTGGCTGCTATCAACGCAACTTTGGACAACATCGTAAAGGCACAGGAGGAACCTGAGCAGAAGCCTGAGTCAGAGGCGCCGGTGGATGAGCCGGTGAAGGCATCCAAGGAAACCGAGGATGCGATTACTGAGCTGAAGGCTACTGTTGAGGCGCTGAAGGCTTCCGTCGAGAAACCAAGCATCCCTGAGCCGAAGACCGGTCAGAAGGCACAGGCAAATCCGAATCTTGAGGTACAGAGCGATAAGGCTGAGAAGATTAAGCAGATTAATGCTTCTTCCATGTCCGCTATGGAAAAGCTGCGTGCCATTGCCCGTCTGAACATCAATGCTAACTGAGAAAGAAGGTTGATAGATTATGTATAATAGAAAGCTTTATAGAGCATCTGAAAGCCCGATTAACTACGTAAACCAGGGGCACGTAATGATTATTGGTGATTACGACCCTGTGCTGAAGGATTACCTGAAGCGCGATTTTGCGATTGACTTCAAGGTGAACCATGTTCAGGCACTTGGGTATCCGCATGTATGGAATGAGCAGAAGGCAATTCCTGAGAACACTCAGGCTGTTGACCCTCGTGCTGGCTTTGGCACCAAGGAGGCTCCTTCCTATCGTCCGACTACCCTGAATACCGATTACGACCGTGATAACTGGAAGCAGGCATTTGCCCGTTGCTATATCACCGGTATCCGTTATGACTTCTTCGACAAGAAGCTGGAGGAGACCTATGGCGTTATGGAAGACCTGATTGCGAAGGACTACAATGATATGTTCGTTGACTTCTCCCGCAAGACTGCGAATGACTTCTGGAATGGTACTGGTACTCTTGATGGTACTGCGTAGACCGACCTGGTATACTGCGGTGTATTGAGCCAGATTACCGATAAGACCGCCATTGTAGAAGGTGCTAATATTGCAGATTCCCTGACTACGAAGATTGCTTCCCTGATGACTCGTCTGGATTACAGCAATTACCCTGATGTTATCTGCATGAACCCTGCAACCTATGATATTCTGCTGAAGCAGGAGCAGGCTCGCGAAATCTATTCCAAGCCGGTTGATACTGAGATTATTCCTGGTATTTCCGTGCCAGCATTCTATACTCCGATGGGCAAACTGCCAATTGTACTGACTCCGTTCATCAAACCGGTGACCGATGCTGGTAAGACCACCCACTCTATTGTGGCCCTGAACACCTCCATGATTGATAAGATTTACATGTTCAATGATGGCCCTCAGACCTACGAGATTGCCAACCCTGACAATCCGCTGGCCAATGACCGCCTGTTGACCGATAAGTTCGTCATGGACTTTGCGAACTACATTGTTCACGGTGCTCATACCGGCGCACACTTCATTATGACCTATGAGGTAACTGCATAAGCAGGGGGCTATTAAGCCTCCTGTTTATCTTATGAAGGAGAATTGAAATGGCAAGGACTACTAAGGCAGCAGCTAGTAAAGCTGTAGAAAAGAAAGGCGCTATTGTTACTCTGCAACCGTTTGAATTGAAGGAATATGAGCTGCTTGAGCAGTACAGAGACTTTACGTATATCATGGTAAATGGAAGTCTTGTTCCTGTACATGATGGCAAGGTTGTTCTGAGTAATCCAGGTGCGGTAAAAGGATTATTGAAATGAGTTACATTAAGGAAAGCGAGATACCGATTTACTGCGGTCTTGTCCGTGGCGTAACCATGGAGCATGTGGAAGCAGCGACAACCTTGATTGATGCGTACAAAGGTACTAGCTTTCTTCCGGTTCAGCGTGTTGAGCGAGTGGAATTGAAGCAACGCCATGGGGAATACCGTGGCAAGCTCAATCATTTCCCTCGTATCTGCATTGATAAAATCACGGCTAAGGTACGCAGTATTTTCGGTGACCAGAAACTTGAGCTTCCTGTTGATTGCATTGATTTTGACGATAACCTTTCTCTGTATTTCACATTCACCATGCCAAGTGAGCTGATGTTTAGGTCGGTTCCATCAAGTATTAACATCGTATACCACAGTGGCTACAATGTTATTCCTGAACAGCTCAAGAGAGCATGTGGCATCCTTGCTTGCAATATCAAGCAGATGGGCGGTGTCATGCGATGGAAACAGCGTGATGACTACGACATCAAGGTTACGCTGTCGGATGAAGGCGTATTCACGGAAGAGATTAAAGTTATGTTAAGGGGCGTGGAGATACGATGAGCAGTGTATTGGAGTTTTACTCAGACAGGCTTGAGCGATTACAGTGCGAGCGTGGCTTCACTGAGGAGGGGCTTGTATTGAGGCGTGGTAAAACACAGGACCCGTACACCATTTCTGACCACAAGAACCTGGTTTTGCCACTTGGAACAAAGGTTGTTAATGGGGACTTGCTTACACGCATCGACCATGAAACTCCCGACCAGATGATTATCGTTGCCAAGCAGATTGGAGCCGATTGCGTATCCATGCAGGGCAAGAGAATTAATACTCACATCGACATCTACAATATCGTTAATGAGCTTGATAAAAACCATAAGCGCACAGGAATCCGAGAGGAGCTTGTGCTTGGGAATGTTCCAAGCTACTGCCAAGACCAGAGTGCTTATGTTACGTTCTATGACGCTGGTTTTCTTCCGAAGGTTGTAAAGAAATTCTTTGTACAGCCTGACGATAGAATAAGGGATATGCAACGTATCAAGAGTGACGATGGCATATTCCAGATTGACGATATTGCCAAAGATAAATACAGGGATGTGTGGGTAATACAGGTATCAGAAGATGCGAGGAAAACAGTGTAAACAAACACAGCGTTAGCTGTTGAAATATGGTCAGCATGTTGTCGAGCAAGCCAAAAAGAAATGGGCAACAGGTGGGGATGATTACCCAGGCAGGGCGCATGGAAGCGTAATTGTAAGCGCGGATGACAATACGATAAAGCTGAAGATGCTATTCTCAGGTCAGCGAATGTGGACTATGGAGTTTGGTAAGGGCCATGCAGATGATGGCTCAGGAAGAGGCGTGAATCTGTCATTTACGAAGACGAGGCTCTTTAAGGACTATATGTAGAGCCCATATTTTAATGAGCTGGGCAGACTTGCTGATGCAAGGGAACGATATAAGCATAAAGGTAAATCCCGGAAGCAAAGCACCGTGATATCAAGTGGTGAAAATAAAGGTGAGAAAACGGGTGGCCCTGCGTATAACAAACTGAGAATCTTTACTCGTAGCGGGTACTATAAAGACCTTGATGGTGTTCCACATAAAGGTTCTGGTCTCGGCGGTAAATATGGATTGAATACGGAGGCATTTACTTTTCATGGGAAAATGAAAACGCTGGCCCGTGATGCAAAATCCATAATAGGTAGCATACTTAACATCATTGAGTTTGACACCAATCGTCCACGATGGAAAATAAAGGATACAGAGTTAATCGAGGTTATCGGCGATGGTATAACTCAGGATATGGCAAACTACTTGAGCGAGGTATTATCTAAATGAACGCATTTGAATATATTGACGAATTATGGTCTTTATTCGCCAACAATGATGAACTAAAAGACCTCTTGAGGATAGACCGTGATGAGGACTATGCAATCAAGATAAGAGAAGAGGATGTAATGGCAGAAGGGTATGAATCCGATAGGCTCCCATTTATAGCCATGTACTTCAACGAGGCATGGACCACATATAATGACTTTGCCAATCGGGGGTATCTGTATATTGACATCTATGCTACGATGCGCAATGAAGTCCCGGCGATAAGAAATATAATCGTAGACACAATGCATAAGCATTTTAATGAAAGAGTTCGCAATGAAGGACAGTCGCAAAGCGGCGTACACGCAGTATACAAATATAGATTAGAATTTACCCCTCTGATTTCTACATAAGAAAGGATGATGTATATATGGCTAACGTAGCAAATATTTTGAACACTCCGGTATTGCTCCATGGCATTGGCAAGGGCGTACTCAAGACCGTATAGGGCAAGATTCTTGAGTTCACCACTGCTCAGTCCATGAAGCTGAATGTTACCACCAGCTCTGAGGATGTATACGGTGGCGACTCCCTGTTCCCTCTGTACACCTATCTGACTCAGAAGGAAGGCACCGTTGAGATTACCAACGCTGACTTCAAGCTGTCTCAGGTTGATATTGCCCAGGGAACCAAGACCAGCACCAGTGGCAACAAGCGTAACTACATGGTAAAGATTACCAAGGACAGCGCCAAGCTGACCGACGATACTGTTCCTGTAACTGGTGTCGAGGTTATTGCAATGGTAGGCCCTGATGGTAAGAGCGTACCTGTAGCAACCGATGCTGGCGATGATGTCGTTGCAATCTCTGCAACCGGTTCCATTACTGTTGGTGACAATGTTACCTTGGAAGACGGTGAGTATAACGTGTGGTTCCGTGCTGACAGCTCTGCTTCCGTGGCGGCTGAAATGCTTAAGAACGCTATGCCAGAGGTTTCCGAGTTCACTTGGATGTTCACTACCGAGGATGCAAATGGCAATAAGTATCAGATTGATATCTATGCCCGTCGTGTCCGTGCAAATGGTGAGCTGGCAATTGAGACTGCGCGTGATTCCGCAAGCACTCCTACCTTGACCGTCAAGATTCTTGACCCAGGCGATGGCAGGGAAGACTTTGCAACCATTACTATCACGAAGCTGTGAGAATGAGAGGGGAGGGCCAAGGCTCTCCCCATTATTTTTTATTGGGAGGAATTACGATGGAAACAAATACTATTTCGATGTATGAAACGGTTATTGACAGGAACAACAAGAAGCACAAAGTATTCTCGGTGCGCTTCAAGGATTTGCAGATTGTAACCTCATTTACCGAGAAATATAACCCTGATTTTCTGACCATGTACCTCCTGGCTCCTGTGAGCGAGGATGGAGAAGTGGTTAAGGACAAGGACGGCAACATAGATTATAACAACGGCTTCAAGGATGACCTTTTGGAGATTATTGAATGTGCCTTGGATTATCGTGAAAGCCGTGAGCAGATAGAGGAATGGCTGGATATGGCGACTGCTAGGGAGATTATCAATACTTTCCTGGGCATGTCGCAGTTCAAAAAAAAAGTGATGTAAAGGAGAAAACTGAATGGAGAAACTTATTTGCTTCCATTGTTCAGAATACAAGCATGACGATGGAGGACATAGGTAATCTTCGCATTAATCAAATGGAGGACTTATTGGAAGGCATGAATGAAAATGCAGAAGCATTGGAGCGTGAAATGAAAGGCGAGACAAAGCCATTAGAGGGCGATGCTGCCATTAGAAAACTTTTGGGAGGGATGTAAGCCATGGCAATTAAAGGACCTGAACTGGAAATAAGCATCAAAGCGAATGTGGAAACAATCAATGAACAAATGTCCAGCTTGGCCGCCACATTACTCAAAATAAAGAATACCTCGAATCTTACGATAGACCTTGATATCCCTAAGCGGGCAAAAGAGAAAATTGTAAAACTTGTTAATGACATTAAGAAGGAAGCTGGAGAACTTAGTGCAATTCCTCTTAAGTTTACTGAGGAAGGTGCGGATGCTCTCATTCACAAATTGGAAACCACTGCTGGCAAACTCGACACCGTAATCCAGAAGGTGGCTTTGGTAAACCAGCATGCCAAGGAAGCTATTGAGAATGTTGGGGCTACCGGTGCGACCAAGAAAATCGAGGATAACGCAAAGGCTGTAAAGAAGCTCAGTGATGAAGTATCCACTCTCAAGAAAGTTGAGAGCGATAAGGTTTTGGCATCCTTGGACCTCGATAAGTTTATTAAGTCAGCAACGGAACTCATAAACCTCATTGGCAAACTCACCGAAATGGTCAAGGCACTCAAGATAGCTACGAGGTCTATTGGTAGCATAGAGGCATCGCCAAAGACTTCGCCGGTTGTCGAAAAGGTCAAGCGTGATAACAGTGAGCTTAAGGCCGCCGCTAAGGAACGCGAGAAGATAATCAAGTCCCTTGATGTAGGTGATGCCTTTAATGCGCTTGACGAAAGATTGTAGAAAGCTGGGCGATTGAACCTTGCCAAACTCAATGAAGGCCCTGAAATGCATATAAAGATGGTGAAGGCCTACAGTAAGCTCATGAGTGAAAGTAATACCATCGCTGGTGAATTGCTTAGGCAGGTTGCCAATAAAGATGTTGGGATAACAGAGGGCGAGCTTGGTAGGATAAATAACATCGTAACTGCATTGAATAAAGCGGCTGGTCAGGGTGCGATACTCAAGGGGATTGTTGGTAGCAAGGGGGCGGTAAATGAACGTCTGCTGAGCGATGTTAAATATCAGTACGACAATGCACACAATCTTGCAAATGCTCTGGAAAAAGCTGGGGCCGAGGCAGTCAAGAGACAGCCGACGATTACCCAGGAGGTAAAGGCTACCACTGAGGCCAAGAAGGAAGAGCGGGTTGCGGTAGAGAAATCTGTGGAGGCAACCAAGCAGGAAGCTAAAGCACAACAAGAAGTTACCAAAGCCGTGAGGGAGACAGTTACTGAACAGAAGAAACTGGCCGAAGTTACCAAGAATAACAGCGCTCAGAAGACCGAACCTATTGGAAAACCTGCGCAGAACATTGTGGTACAGGTTCAGCAGGAGAACAACGAAATTCAGGCGGCCCTTGCTAAGCGCGAGGCTTTACTCAATAGGCTCAACGATACATCCCGTATAACTTCTAAGCGCACCTATGACCGTCGCATGGAAACATTAGGTGGTCTCAATAAGACCCTGAACACCGCCGGTTATGAGGAGCTTCTTCCTCGTTATAGCAGGACAACTCATGGCGACGATTATTATAAGGAATACGTGAAAGATTTGTCTGGCTACAATGCCATGCAGAGGGAAATGAACAACCTTATTGAGCGTGGCATTGCGCCGACCAGGGAACGTTGGCAAGCTGAGAAGAATCGTTATGACAATATGATTGCCATACTCAAAGCAGGGAAGGTCATCAGTACCAAGAATTTCGTTGACCCAACTATGGGTAGCTATGAAAATTTCCTTGCGAAAATCAGGGAGCATCAAAAGGCTACATCGTCTGTGTCCGGGATATCTCTGAATCTCAATCAGTTTAATGAGCAGGTAAATACTGTTATTGCCAAGCTGGAGCAGATTAAATCAAAGGGAAACATCCCTGTACATCTTGATGTCGCTGGATTAAAGGAGGCCCTGAAAGGCATCGACATCAGTGTTGATTCTACTGCCTTCCACAAGAAAATTGCAGAGCTTAGAAAGAGCATTGATAAGCTGGAGCCATTCAAATTGGCCATTAATGCTGATGCAAGCCAGTTTAACTCTGTGGTAGACAATTGCCTCAAGAAGCTCAAGGAGTTGCGTGATACAAACGTAACCATCATAGCTCAGACCAGGGAAGTGGCTAAGGGCTCCAATGATATTCCGAAGAAAGAAACTAAGGAAAAATCCAAGAAGGAAATGGATTACGATAAAGTCCTCGCGATGCTCAAGGCAAACCAGAATACTGATGGTATGGTGCAGGGAAATTCCACTGTAGGAGCAAGACTTAGGAACGTAAAGATTCTCCAGAGTGCAGCTATGCTTGAAGGTGGATGGCAACCGAAGCAGGAAGATTTAGTATGGCTGGCAAATGAGCGTAATGCGCTTGAGCAGAAAGCACAGGCAACTAACCTAAACAATACCAGACCTGGGACAAACCTTATTGACGAACAGATTCGCTTGAGAGAGCAGGAGAGCAAGAGACTTTCCGAGCAATTACAGGAACAGATGAAGGAACGTGCTAAGCAGGAAGCTCAGGCAATCAGGGAGGCTGAGGAATACAAGGCCCGTACAACGAAACTTGCGGTGCAAGAGCGCATGGCAGAAGAGGCCCAAATCGCCAAGGAGCAAAGGGAATACAGCGACCGCACGGCAAAACTTCTCGCCCAAGAAAAGTTTGCTCAAGCCAAAGAAGAGCAGAAGGCAGAGCGTGCTCGTTTGGATGCAAATAACAAACAGCTTCGTGAGAATCTTAAAGCATGGCAAAGAAATAATACTGCCATTGAAAAAGCGAAGGAAGAAGCTCATAAACGCAGACTGGCTCAAGAAGCTAAGGAACGTATGCAGGAAATCCAGAATAATAACACGATTGCCAAAGCAGAGAAGAACATATCTAATCGCTGGCAACAGTATGACATGCTGGACAATGTTACTCCGAAGGCATACCTGAGCATGTTCCAGTTCCTCGAAAAGCAAATCGGTAAGATTGAATCCCTGGGCGGTAAGTATACCGGTCGCAGATTGACCCAGACCCCAGAGGAATACAAAGCGCACTACATGCCACCGTTCTCTGGCCTCGATGAATCCGCACGGAAACAACAGAAAATCAGGGATATCGCATTTGCATATTCTCAGGAACTTGCAAGGCAGAATCAGATGATACAGTCCGGCGTAGAAATCAAACAGAGGGATATCGATGCTTCCGAGAGGCGCGTGGCAAAGCTGAAGCGTGACTGGGAACAGACTGGGGCAACACAGGAATTGCGTGAGGCTCCGCTGGTAGGCAGGGACGCAAAAGAAGTCAATCGTACCCGCGCGATTGATAATGCGATGGCATGGCAAAATTCATATTTTTCTTCTGCATCTTCTAAGGTGTCATCCTTGACATCATCTTTGGAACGGCTGTATACTGAACTTAACAGGAATCCTGGCAACACCGGAATAAGACAGTATATCAACAAAACTGCAGCGGAGCTTGTGAGGGCACGCAAGGAAGCCAAAGAAGTTGCGAGGCAGATGGAGATTTTGCAGAGCACATCCTTTAAAGGCTGGGGACACAAGTTGCGTTGGGTCGGTGGAGCATTTGGTTTTTATGAAAGCTATGATTTTCTCGCGAGATTCGGTGAGACCATAACAAAAGTGGATGAGTCCATAAAGAATTTGGAGACCGTAATGCCATCCATTCATAAAAACCGTCAGGCACTTGAGGAAGAGCAGACAAAGTTGATAAATGTAGCTTCCAGGTATGGTGCTGTTACTGAGGAAATCGTTGAATCGGCAAGGCTGTGGGGGCGCATGTATAAGGACCAGAACACAGTCAATGCTTTAACAGAGCAGACTGCCAAACTTGCAATTGCAGATAACTTCTCCATTGAAGAATCTACGAAAGCAGTTGAGGCAGCAATGTTCCAGTTTGGTATGCAAGCCAAAAGCACTGCGGAGGCTATTGCGTATTCAAACAATATCATAGACGTATACACGAAGTTATCACATAATGCCGGTGTATCTGCACAGGATTTGGCCGCTGGCGTAGAGCGCAGTGGTGCTGTTGCACATCAGGCTGGCATGGACTTTGAGTTTTTAACAGCCCTGGTCGCACAGGGTACAAGAGCTACGGCTCTTTCGGGGTTGACCAACAACAGCCCCTTCATGTTGGAAACAGCATGATGGAACGTCATAATAACGGTTAATATTTGAATTGAGTCAAGACCGTGGTAAAATCAAAGGAGTGAAAGAAAATGGGCATGATAGTTCTGTGGCTACTTAGTATGCTGGTGGTGAAATTCTTTTTTGATATTAAGGGAATGCTGGTGTACACATTTTTAACAGATTTCATCTTATTCTTCTTTGGGATAGCAGGGTTAATTACAATGGGTGATTCTACAATTTTCCAGGTATGGTTCATGTTTACCTTTGGAATAGGACTTCTGATTTTTGGTGGTATAGAACTTGCCAAGATAGAAGGTGACCCACTATTTACCTCCGATGAGAACCCTAACGACTGCAAATGACCATCCGTAACAGGTAATGCTGATGGATGAATGTACAGTC
>NZ_JBJDWZ010000097.1:0-13276 GCF_051866355.1 Anaerovibrio sp.
ATTCTGGCGGATATTTCCAACCGCTGGGGAGCGGAGCGGACGGCGCTGGCACTGGGTGCCGACCGCAATGCCCTTGCCGGGCGCATTGCGCCGGTGGAGGCGGGGCTAAGAGTGCTGTCCAACCCGACCCAGGGCTATCTGTTTTTCTTCCTTATCGGCCTTGCTATGGCGGCATTTCAGCAGGGCATTATCTTTGCGGTGGGCGCTTCCATCCTGCATGAATATGAGCAGCAGGAAAAGGGGCCTTCCTTCAGGAAATTGCTGATGGCGAAGGCCGTGTTCTACTGGTGCCTTGCCATGCTGTCCTATTTTGTTATTCTGGCCGCCATCCGCTTCGGGCTGGATATCCATCTGCAGGCTCCTTTATGGAAGCCGGTGCTCTTAGGAGCGGCGTATTCCTTCTGCATGGTCTTTTTTGCGGCCTTTGCGGCTTCCCTGTTCCGCCGGGAGGTGCAGTTTATCAGGGCCAGCATCATGTATCCTGTGCCGGCGTTTATTTTGTCCGGCTACGCCTGGCCTGCGGAGGCCATGGGGCCGGGGATGCAGCTTCTGGCGAGTATTTTTCCCATGTCGTATCTTTCCAATAATGTGCGGGAGCTGTTCCTGATGGGGACGGCGCCTGATTACTGGCACAGCATGGCTGTGCTTCTGGTGCTGGGGACGGCCTGCGGCTGTCTGGCGGCATTTTTCTACAAGCCCCACAGGCACGCTATATAGCGTGCTTTCATATACCCTTATAATATTTCCCTTGATATGCTCTCTTTCGCGTACAGGCAGGATACGGCCTGTGGCGGAAGGGAGCATATTTTATGTCTGGCCGCCGTGGGTTTTTGTATGATTTCTATAACAAATTAAGTAATGTCACTGCACACTAAAAGCTCCATGTACTTAAAAGAAAATCTATACTTTTTTATAAAAAGATATAACTTTTACTTGACATTGCATATCCCTATGTGTATAATAATAACTGTCAAAGGGAAATGAACCAAAAACGAAGGGTTCACTTCCAAGCAATAAATTTAAGGGTATTTTTAAAGTCAAGAGAGGGGAATTTTATCATGAACATCTACTTAGTTTGCAACGCAGGTATGTCTACTTCCATTGTTGTCCGCAAAATGCAGGAGGCCGCCAAGAAGCAGGGCCTGGATGACATCCATGTGGAGGCTTTCTCCGTAGAGATTCTGGATCAGAAGGCTGACAGTGCAGATGTAGTTCTGCTGGGGCCTCAGATTCGTCACATGCTGGGGGATGTAAAGAAGGTTGTTGACGGCAAGTGCCCTGTTGACGTGGTTGATATGCGCGACTATGGTACTCTCCGTGGTGACAAGATTCTGGCCAAGGCTTTGCAGATGGCTGGAAAATAAGCATTTATATTTTCATGTACATTAAAGGGGTGTAACGAAAAAATGGGTTCTTCTGTAATTGAAAAGTTTGAGGCGGTCATGATGCCTATTGCCGGCAAGGTTTCCAGCAATAAGTATCTGCTGGCAATGCGAGATTCCTTCTCCATGCTGCTGCCGTTCATCATCGTTGGTTCCTTCTTCGGTATTATGGAGTGGGTAGTTCTGGATCCGTGGGGTACTGTTCTGGGCGAGAATGGTATGAACCTGGGTGCCAGCATTACCGGCCTGACCGGTGACGCCTACAAGGCTTCCGGCTTCGTGGCAACCTTGCAGATGCTGCAGGGGCTGTGCAACAACGTAGTAACCGTGGGCTTTGGTGTTTTCTCCTTCCTGCTGGTTATCGCTTTTGCTTACCGCCTGGGCGGTATCTGGGGCGGCGACAAGTTCTCCACTGCCCTGACTGCTGTTGGCGCTTTCATCATCATGACCCCGCAGCAGATTGTTACCAAGGCCGGCGACAAGATTGGCGCCTTTGATATGAACTATTTCGGCAACAAGGGCGTGCTGACTGCCATCATCGTGGCTACGGTCGCTTCCTGGCTGTTCGTAAAGCTTTCCAATAACGAGAAGATGAAGATTAAGATGCCTGAGACTGTGCCGCCGGCAGTGGCAAAGTCCTTCGAGGTTCTTGTACCGGTATTCTTTACCCTCGGTTTCTTCACGGTATGTTCCACTATCCTTGCCAACTGCCAGTTCATGGGCTCTGCCTGCCTGAATGACCTGATTTACAGCCTGATTCAGGCTCCGCTGATGGGCTTCTCCCAGGGCCTTGGTTTCTCCCTGCTCTATCAGGGCATTGTATGGTTCTTCTGGTGGTTCGGTATTCATGGCCACAACGTTACGGCAGCTATCCAGAACATGGTTTACATGCCTGCACAGCTGGCCAATCAGGCTGGTGACGCCAGCTACATCTTCAGCAACGGCTTCTTTGAGGCTGGCCTGATGCACATCATGGGTCTGGTTATTGCCATCCTGATCTTCTCCAAGAAGGATAGCTGGAGAGCTGTCGCAAAGCTGGGTGCCCCTGCAATGTTCTTCAATATTCAGGAGCCAATCGCCTTTGGTCTGCCAATCGTTCTGAACCCGCTGCTGCTGGTTCCTTATGTACTGGTTCCATTGGTAAATACTGTAATCGGTTATATAGCAATTTCCATCGGCCTTGTACCTATCTTCAAGTACGTAGTGCCTTGGACCATGCCTCTGTTCTTCGGCGGCACCATCGGTACCGGTTCCGTGATGGGCGGTCTTCTGCAGGTAGTATGGCTGCTGGTTGATATTGCGATTTACGCGCCGTTCGTCATTGCCGGCAACAAGGTAAAGGACGAATATGAGGAGGAAGCATAATTTATGGACGAGAAGGTTGTAGAGCAGTCCATGGAAATCATTACCTATTCCGGTAATGGCCGCGCTCTGGTAATCAATGCATTAAAGGATTTGTTCCAGGATGGCGATGTCGCCAAGGCCCGCGAGCAGATTGCTGCCGGTGGCAAGGAAATCGGCGAGGCGCACCAGATGCAGACGGATCTGATTTCCGCTGAGTGCGATGGTCAGGAGGTAGAGAAGTCAGTTCTGCTGATTCATGCCCAGGATCATTTTATGACCGCTTTGGCTGTAAGGGATATTGCGTCCCTTATGGTGGATATGTATGAAAAGCTGTCCCGGAAGTAAGGGGCAGGTATGACAGGGTGGCACGGCTGGCAGAGGACGGTCGTGCCATTTTAAAAGAAACGTTTTTAAAAGAAGAGGGATTTTTTATGCAGTACAAGTTTCCAGAGAAATTTTGGTGGGGTGCGGCAACCTCCGGCCCGCAGTCCGAAGGGCGCTTCCAGAAGGCGCACCGCAACATTTTCGACTATTGGTATGATACGGACCCGGATGCCTTCTTTGACAAGGTGGGTCCCAATGTAGCGTCCAATTTCTATAACAGCTTCCGTGAGGATATCGGCCTCATGAAGCAGGTCGGTCTTAATTCCGTCCGCACTTCTATTCAGTGGACCCGTCTTATCAAGGATTTTGAAACCGGCGAAACTGATGCTGACGCAGTGCGTTTTTACAATGAAGTCATTGACGAATTTATTGCACAGGGCATCCGTCCTGTCATGAATCTCGTTCATTTCGATATACCGGTGGAGCTCCTGCACCAGTATGGCGGCTGGGAGTCCAAGAAGGTGGTGGACCTGTTCGTTATCTTTGCCAAGAAGTGCTTTGAGCTTTTCGGCGACAGGGTAAAGGACTGGATTACCTTCAACGAGCCGATGGTTATTCCGGAGGGGGGCTACCTCTACAAGTTCCATTATCCGCTGAAAGTGGATGGCAGAGCTGCCGTGCAGATTATTTATAACCTGAATCTGGCCTCTGCCAGGGCGGTGCAGGCTTATCACGAGTACCGTGACAGGGCCGGCATCGAGGATGGCCGCATCGGCATAGTCATCAATCTCACGCCTGCTTATCCTCGCTCCGAAAGCGCGGAGGATGTGGCAGCAGCTCATTTTGCAGAGATTTTCAAGAACAATGCTTTTCTGGACCCGGCGGTCAAGGGCGAGTTCCCTGCCGAGCTGGTGAAGATTCTCACTGATGATGGCGTTATCTGGGAGTCTGCTCCGGAGGAGCTGGAGATTATCAGGAACAACACGGTGGATTATCTGGGTGTGAACTATTACCACCCTGCCCGTGCCAAGGCTCGTGAAAGCGAGCTGGACGCTTCCCTGGGCTGGCTGCCTGAGAAGCATTTTGAGGATTACGAGTGGCCGGAGGCACGTATCAACCCGCATCGCGGCTGGGAGATTTATCCGAAGGCTATTTATGATATCGCTATCAATGTCCGTGACAACTACGGCAATATTCCGTGGTTTATTTCTGAGAACGGCATGGGCGTTGAAGGCGAGGCGAAGTTCCGCAATGCCGATGGCGTAATCGACGACGATTATCGCATTGAGTTTATCAGGGAGCATCTGGAATGGCTCCACAAGGGCATTGAGGAAGGCGCCAACTGCTTTGGCTATCATCTGTGGACCCCGATTGACTGCTGGTCCTGGATGAATGCCTACAAGAATCGCTATGGCCTGATTGCTGTAGACGATTTGGCAACTCAGAAGAAAACCATTAAAAAATCTGGCTGGTGGTTCAAGAGCCTCAGCGAGAACAATGGTTTTTGATAGTTAGTGCAGGCAACTGTGCTAATGTCCCTCTAGTTTCTTTAAATTTATATTCGTACCCTGTGCGGTGGCCTGCTCCCTGTGCCTTTGCGGCGCGGTGGGCGGGCGGCGGCACGCAGAGAAGCCTGCTCCCCCAAAGCGGGCTTTTTCTGTAAGCGGAATAGGAAAAAATATATCTTTATTTTAGATAATATATCTTTTGTTTAATAAAAATGTGATATATGTATATGAAAATATGTTGTTTTATGTTATAATGTCCAAAAGAAGGTTGAGCGATAACAGATAAATATATAGCTTGTATGTATAAGGGGTAATTTGTATGAATAAGTATGAACAGATAGCGCAGGATATTTATAATGATATTGCCAGCGGCAAATATGAGCCGGGCAGCCAGCTGGCGCTGGAGAAGGAGATGTGCGCCCACTACGGTGTCAGCCGCATTACGGTCAAGCGTGCCGTGGATGAGCTGGTAAAGCAGGGGCTGGTGGTGAAGCGCCGTGGCTCCGGCACCTTTGTGAAGGGTGTGCAGGAGGAGGATGTGGAAAATGTGGGCATGTGCGGCCAGTTTGGCGGTTTCAGCAATACCTACAAGGGGCATCAGGTGACTACCGATGTCAAGAAGTTTGAGATAGTGCATCCCAGCGATGAGGTGGCCGAGAAGCTAAAGATTTCCACAGATGATTTTGTGTATGATATTATTCGTGTCCGCTATCTGGACGGCAAGCCTGAGAACGTGGAGTACACCCAGATGCCTATAGAGGTGATTCCCGGCATCAAGCAGGAGGTGCTGCTGAATTCTATCTACAACCATATTGAGAATACCCTGAAACTGCAGATTCAGTCGGCTCATCGTACCGTCAGCGCCGACATGCCGACAGAGCAGGAGAAGGAATACCTGCAGATAGATGGGCTGCTGCCGGTGCTGCAGGTGGCACAGGTGGCTTTCCTCAGTGACGGAAGGCCCTTTGAGTATTCCAAATCCCGCCATCGCGGCGACATGAGCGTATTCAGGGCTGTCAGCATACATTGATTGGGGACAGGTGCCGCTGAAAAGGATATAGCAGACAGTGACGAAAGGGCATAAAGCAGTATAAAGAAAATAAAGAGAATAAATGGCAAAAGAAAAGACTTAGCTTCCTGTCAGGCTAAGTCTTTTTTGGTGGCCCGGAGGGCGGCGGCAAGCTGTTCCTCATGGGAGGTAAAGATGATGGTTTTGCCTGCGGCCTGCAGGCTGGTCAGGAAATCCGTCAGCCAGCTCTGGGCGGCGGCATCCAGATCGTTCATGGGCTCGTCCAGAATCCATATCCGGGGATTCATGGACAGGATAGCGCCTATGGCGGTTTTTTTCTTTTCACCGCCGCTGAGGGTGTAGGGGGTGCGGTGCCTCAGATGGCTGATTTGAAGCAGCTGCAGGGTGTCCTCGACCCTTTTTTTGATTTCCACCGGGGACAGCCCCATCTGAACGGGGCCAAAGGCGATTTCTTCCTCTACGCTGCTGCAGAACAGCTGGGCATCGGGATTCTGCCACACGTAGCCGAGCTGCTGGTGAAATTTTTTGGCGTAGGCGCTGTCGGCCAGCTTCCTTTTGGTGAGGGGCTCACCCAGAAAAAGATAGCTTCCCCTGTCCGGAAAAACAATGCCGTTCAGCAGCTTGATGAGGGTGGTTTTGCCACAGCCGTTTGCTCCGGTCAGCTGCATGGCCTCACCGGCGTGGATTTTCAGGCTGATGTCGTGCAGGACAGGCTGTCCCGGCAGGTAGCCGAAGCCGATATTCTGTAGCTCCATGACAGGCGTGCTGCCTGCCGCTTCGCGTGATGTGTTTTTCATAGGAGCATCTCCAATCTCAGGTAGATAAAAAGCAGGCCGCCTGCCAACAGCAGAAGGGCGATGTCCGCAGGCCGCCAGGGCATCCTGTGGCTGTGGGGATAGGTGCCGGTAAAGCCGCGGCACTGCATGGCCTGATGCATTTCCAGCGCCATGTCCTGGGACTTGAGAAAAAGATTGCCCAGGATTCCGGCCAGCGCCCTGGATTTTTGGGGATTGTGGCCGACGGAGCGCAGTTTCAGGGCTGTCAGTGCGTCGCGGGAAAGATTGCCCAGCAGGTAGATGTATCTGAGGGCGGTGTCCAGAATAAAAATGACGGACTGGGGGACATGGAACCAGCTGATGGCGGCCGTTATCACATTCCAGGGATACAGGCGGGCAAAAATGCCGGAGGCCAGGACGGTCAGGAAGGTTTTATAAGGCAGCAGCAGGGTGAGGGGATTGGCTGTAAAGTAAATGGCAGGCAGCAGGACCAGCAGGGAAAAAAATGCGGCGGCCAGGGCGGGAAAAAGCAGCTGCCTGATAAGCCTGCCATCATGCAGGGCAAGGAGAACCAGCAGCAGGGCCGCCGCGGAGTGGAGAAAATAGGGCTGGCGGCTGGTGACGCACAGCAGGAGCAGCAGGAGAAGAAACAACAGGGCGGCGGCAGGGGAGGGCAGCAGCCCTGCAGGAAGCGCCGGCGGCCCGCCGTCATACCGGGCCAGCAGTCCGGCGATACGCAAAAAGGACCGGGAAATAAAATAGTCACGGTCCTTGTCAGGCGTATATTGTTCTTCCTCTTTCAGCCAGTCAGGAAGCTGCATGAAGTTATCCCCCGCTTGTTGTTTTTTGGGGTGAAGCAGTGGGAGGATGACGGCGGGTCACAGGCATAAAGGGTGCAGAGGCCATGCAGTCTATTTGGCCGCGGACAGGGAGCCCCATAGCTTGAAGGTGATAACCAGCAGGGCGGTGCCGATAACGGCCGAAAGAATGTAGGCAAAGGCATCAGGCATACCGCTGATGGCGTAGTCCGGGAACCACACATCAAGGCTGAAGCCATCCAGCATGCCGGATGGCGTATAGCCGAGAGGGGCGCCGGTCTCCGTCAGCTCAGCCATTTCCTCAGCTCCCCATTCGCCCCAGGCGGTGCCCTCGGCAATCAGCCCCAATGGGCAGAGGACGATGAGGGCCAGCAGGGCGGCGACGGAGGCGCCGATTTTTTTGTCAGCATACCTGCCGGACATGCTGGAAAAGGCCGGTGCAGTTCTGGTGAGGTAGGCCAGCATGGCTCCTGTGAACACCGCCTCGGCCAGACCGAAGATGGTGAGATGCCCTGCCATCATGGCCGGGATGGAAATGGAGAGCGGGTAAGGGCAGTACAGGGCCTGTCCCAGCTCGTTGGTGAACAGCATCGGCTGAATGCCAAACTCGATGGCGGCGGCCAGGGAGGCGGCGTTAATGCCCACATAGCCTGCCACAGCGGCGCAGACCGGGGCAGTTCCATCGGAGGAAAGCACCCGGCGAAGGGCCTGATAGGCATAGTAGCCGGTGAAAGGCAGCAGGAATGCCATGTTGAAGCAGTTGGCGCCGATGGCAAGAATGCCCCCGTCACCGAAGAACACCGCCTGTACGATTAGTGCCACGCTGACGGACAGGCAGGCGGCATAGGGGCCGAACAGCAGGGCAATCAGCGTGCCGCCTACGGCGTGGCCGGTGGTGCCGCCGGGCAAAGGTATATTGAACATCATGGCAAGAAAGGAGAATGCCGCGGCAACGCCGAGAAAAGGCAGTTTTTCCGGAGGCAGCTCCTGCCTGACCTTCTGCACAGACATGTACCAGACCGGCGCCATGGCCGCGGTCAGCACTGCGCAGGTGCTTGGACTGAGATAGTTTTCAGGAATATGCATGAAATCACTCCTTTTGTTTTTTCGCGTTCTGTACGGAACATACTTGTATTATATCGTACAAACGTAATTTTGTCACGCAAATCTGCGGGAAATTTGTTTGATGAATTTGCGAAAAACATATTGCCAAATGATTGTATTTACTGTATAATCAATATTAAATAATTCACAATTAAGGGGAAGTCGGGATATTTGAGGTAAATAGAGAGGGGAAGTGTCTTTTATGGAACTGCAAATTCCTTATAACAAAATTCGGATGAATATTGAGATTCCGGACGAGAATTTTCAGGGCGTGCTGGAGTCTGACCCGGCAGGCTGCCGCATGGAGGGCTCGGAGCAGGAGATCGTGGAGCGCGCGCTGGACAACCCTATTGGCAGCCAGTCCCTTGAAGAGCTGGTAAAGGGCAAGAAATCCATGGTTATCATTTCCAGCGACCACACCAGGCCGGTGCCGAGCCATGTGACCATGCCTATCCTGCTGAGGAGAATCAGGGAGGCCAACCCTGAGATTGATATTACCATCCTGATTGCCACAGGCTTTCATCGGGCTACTACCCATGAGGAATTGGTGCAGAAGTACGGCGAGAAGATTGTGGCAGAGGAAAAGATTGTCGTGCATGACTCCCGTGATGATGCCGGTATGGCTGACCTTGGGAAACTGCCGTCCGGCGGTGCGCTGAAGCTGAACCGCCTTGCCATCGATACTGACCTGCTGATTGCCGAGGGCTTCATCGAGTCCCACTTCTTTGCGGGCTTTTCCGGCGGCAGGAAGAGCATTCTGCCGGGTATCGCCTCTGCGACCACCGTCATGGCAAATCACTGCAGTGAGTTCATCGCCAGCCCTTATGCCAGGACGGGCATCCTGAAGAACAATCCTATTCATCGCGATATGCTCTATGCCGCCCAGCAGGCAAAGCTGGCCTTTATCCTGAACGTGGTCATTGATGCGGAAAAGAAGGTCATCGGCGCCTTTGCCGGTGACAGCGAGCAGGCCCATGTGACAGGCTGTGAATTCGTGCTGAAGATGGCCGAGGTGAAGGCAAATCCTTCCGATATCGTGGTGACCACCAATGGCGGTTATCCGCTGGACCAGAACATCTATCAGTCCGTAAAGGGCATGACTGCAGCCGAGGCCAACTGCAGGGAAGGCGGCGTTATCATCATGGTTTCCGCCTGCAACGACGGCCATGGCGGCCAGTCCTTTTACGAAAACCTTCGGGATGCGGCCAGCCCGCGTGCGCTTCTGGAGCGGATTGCCAAGGTGCCGAGGAATGAGACCATCCCTGACCAGTGGGAAATGCAGATTCTGGCAAGAATTCTTGATAAATTTACCGTAATCATGGTAACTGACATGTGCAGTCCTGAAATGATCAAGGAAATGCACATGGAGCATGCGGCTACCTTCCAGGAGGCCCTGCAGCGTGCTTTTGAGATAAAGGGCAATAACGCCAGTGTGACAGTAATTCCCGATGGAGTGTCGGTTATTGTTCGCACCGCCTAAAATAATATTTTCATGCTTTGTGCCGGGGATATTCCCCGGCTATTTTTTTGCCCGCCCGCGCACGGCTTTATCGCGTTGCGGATATGCCGATTGCCTGCTTATTTGTTAATTTTCATTTGCATGTGAACATGTTTTATATTACAATATTGATTCGTGAATGATATTATATGGGAGGAAAGTTTTAGATGGCGCGTGAATCCTTTAATTCCCGGATTGGCTTTATTCTGGTCAGTGCGGGGTGTGCTATTGGCATCGGCAATGTGTGGCGGTTTCCTTATGTGGCCGGTGAGAATGGCGGCGGTTTCTTTGTTTTGTTTTATCTGCTGTTTCTTTTGATTATGGGTCTGCCGGTGCTGACCATGGAGCTGGCCGTGGGGCGGCATACGAGAAAAAGCGCGGTGAGCGCCTACCGGATGCTGAAGCCGCGGAGCAGGTGCTGGCAGCTGCATGGCTGGGCGGCCCTGGCAGGCAATATCATCCTGATGCTGTACTATACCACCGTGTCAGGCTGGATGATGACCTATTTTTTCAAGTTCCTGCGGGGTGAGTTTTCTGCCGGCATGTCCGTCGGGGACGTGGGGGCGGTCTTTGACAGGCTGCTGGCCAGCCCTCTGGAAATGGCTTTCTGGACGGTACTGACCATTGTCCTGGGGTTCTTTGTGTGCAGCTTTGGCCTGCAGAAAGGACTGGAGCGGGTGACAAAGGTCATGATGGGGGCATTGCTGGTGCTGATTGTGGTGCTGGCGGTACATTCCCTGACCTTGGAAAGAGCCCTCGAAGGCATGGAATTCTTTCTGATGCCCAACTGGGGGATTGTAGAGCATGTGGGCTTTGGCAATATGATAACGGCCGCCATGAATCAGGCATTTTTTACCCTTTCCCTGGGTATTGCCTCCATGGAGATTTTTGGCAGTTACATGTCCAAGGAACACGGTCTGGCCGGTGAATCCATCAGGATATGCGCTCTGGATACCTTTGTGGCAATCATGGCGGGCACGATTATTTTTCCGGCCTGCTTTGCCTTTGGCCTGCGCCCTGATGCGGGGCCGTCCCTGATTTTTGTTACCCTGCCAAATGTATTTATCAACATGGCCGGCGGCGGCCTGTGGGGAAGCCTGTTCTTCCTGTTCATGACCTTTGCCAGCCTGTCCACGGTGCTGGCGGTATTTGAGAACATTATCGCCCTGTTCATTGATACCTTTGGCTGGAGCCGCAGGAAGGCGGTTATTTTTAACGGCCTGCTGATTTTAGTGGGCAGCCTGCCGTGCGTGCTGGGCTTTAACGAGTGGAGCCATGTGACGCTGCTGGGAGACAGGGGGATTCTCGACAGTGAGGACTTCATCGTGAGCAATCTGCTTCTGCCGGGCGGCTCCCTGATTTATCTGCTGTTCTGCGTCAGCAGGTTTGGCTGGGGCTTTGACAATTATCTGGCCGAGGCCAATATCGGCGACGGCATGAAAATTTCCCGACGCTGGAAGCCGTACCTGCAGTATGTACTGCCGGTAATGCTCTTCTTTATCCTGATAAGCGGATTGCTTACTTGAAAATGTGACAAATAAAAACAGGGACTGCCGCATGCGGTGTTTATTAGCTTTTCGGTGACGGCAGCATCATAGACAGGCACGCTCTCGCTATGAGCATGAGCCTCAGGCTGCTGAATTCATTCATCGCCTTGTGGCTCGAATTCATTAAGAAGCGAGGCTCATATAAATGACTGCTATGATACATGCCGTCACCGTCTGCTTCATGATACATCGCAGGAGTGAGGCAGTCCCTTTTTTAGATATAACATATCAATTTTCAGTCAAAAGTACGGCTGGGAAGTTTAATAGGAGAGCAGCTTTTCCCGCAGGGCGGCAGCTGTCTGTTCCCTGTTGGTAGGGCTGAGGTGGATGTTGTAGCCGATGAACAGCGGCGAGGTAGGATAGCGGGGCATCAGGCGCACATGGACGCGTCCCCGGTAGATGTAAAAGAAGATATTATAGCTGAAGCTCTCGCGCTGGTGTATTTCCTTCAGAAAGGCCACACTGCCCTGGATGTAGTCGGCCATGGTGTGAATGGCCGGGGTCAGGGGCAGGGGAGCAGGTGACTGCTCGGTGCCCTCGGCGAAGCTGACCTTGTCGGAATAGGCTTCGGGCAGGAGGTTGATGTTGATTTCGGTAAAGCCTACGTGGGGCTGGGTGGCGATGTTGACCTCGACGCCGTTTTTGGTGGACACGGATATGCCGTCAAACTCCTTCGGGTCATACATCAGCTCCGGACGTATTTCGGGAAAGCCGACAATCTGCATGTGAGGATGGCGGATGGTGCCGCCGGAGAGGGGGCCGAAGTTCTTGAACAGCACAACTGCCTTGTAGTCACCGGAGTTGGTCATGGTGAGCCAGTGGCGCAGGGCAAAACGCATGAGCCTGTGCATGTGGTCATGGGTGTAGTCAGGTATATCGCTGTCGCACTCATCCGTCTCAATCAGCACCAGCTGGTCAGATGGCACCATGACATTGTACTTGTTTTTCAGAAGAATCATGCTTCCCTCCGTGGCCAGTATGCCGGTCAGGCCTTTGACATCACAGAAGGGACAGGTGCTTTGATTGGGCATGCCGGGAATGGTGCGGGGCTTGCGCCTGCCGACAGAAATGTTGAAGTCCAGTAAATTTACGCTCATGTGTAGGGAGTGACGTCTTTTGGGAAAAGCCGTACTCTCCTGCCTCCTCTCAATTAAATAGTCTGCTTGCAGAGTTTGGTATAAGGTGTTATAATTTCTCTGTTGTAGTGTAAAATGGAGAGGCTGTGCTTTCAGCCCTTCCTTAATTATAGCTAGATTGGGAAGGATTTGCAACAACGGCGAATCTGACTGAAAAGGCGGTGAGTGTTTCCCGGTATGCAGGAAAAAGAACAGGCAAGAGAAGTTAATGAGAAAAAATCCAGCAAGGCGGAGTCCTTTTTGAAGGGCACGCTGATTCTGACGGTTGCTGGTGTAGTTGTAAAGGTTATCGGTTCCCTGAACTGGATTTTTGTTTCCAGAATTCTGGGCGGCGAGGGTATCGGCCTGTATCAGATGGCGTTTCCTATTTATTTTTTCGCCCTCAGTGTTTCTACGGCAGGCGTACCGGTGGCCATTTCCATTATTACGGCGGAACGCGTGGCGTTAAAGGATATTTTTGGCGCGAAGCGGATTTTCCGGATTTCCATGTCCCTGATGCTCGTGACGGGACTGATTTTTACTGCCCTGACCTATTTTGGGGCCCAGTGGCTGATTGACTGGCACTTTATCCGCGATGCCAGGGCCTATTGGTCCGTGGTGGCGCTGGCGCCGGCCATTTTCTTCGTTACGCTTTTGGCCAGCTCCCGCGGCTATCTGCAGGGCTGGCAACGCATGACGCCGACGGCTGTTTCCCAGATTGTGGAGCAGATATTCAGGGTTGTGACCATGATTTTGTTTGCCAGCCTGTTTCTGCCCTGGGGACTGGATTTTGCGGCGGCAGGTGCCAGCCTGGGCGCCTTTGCCGGTGC
>NZ_JBJDWZ010000098.1:0-13159 GCF_051866355.1 Anaerovibrio sp.
GCCTGAATACAGCCTGAAAGCAGACAGCAAAAATGACCTGCCACATCTGAGGAATCCTCATCATGTGGCAGGCCATTTTTTATATCCAATGCGCCTGCGCTATCGGCAGAAGCCGCCTACCGCAGAAAGACACTGCTGAATTTCAGGCGCCCGATCCGCCCCTCATCGCGGCGCCTGCGATACTCCAGCCGCACCTGCTCCACTACATCCTGCTCCAGCTGTATATGGCACATGCAGAAATCCACCGCGTCTGCAAATTCCTGATTGGACAGCTCCATCAGTCCGCCTGCCCTGACCATGCCGACAAAATCACTGCATGCCAGCCGCTGTATATCATCATCACTAAGGTGATCCTGCTGGGAAAAATCCTGCCCCAGCTCCGCATAATCCTCAACGGCCTCCATGCCTTCCCAGCCGTCCAGCAAATCATCGCGTATATCCTCCAGCTCCGGCAGGGAGGCCTCCACAACCAGCTTGATGTCCAGCCGCCTGCACAGCGTTTGAAAGAATTGCTCCGCCTTGGAGCTGCAGACCATAATCTGCCGCGGCCTGCCCTCCGACTGAATCAGCTTGCACAGATTGTCCAGCACCTGCCCGTAGTCAGCATCCTCGCCGCTCAAATCCACCATCAGCATTGCCCCTGTGGCATCATCCAGAACTACCAGTGCATCAGGATAGAAAGGAGCCCTCGCCGGCAGCTCGTCCTGACCGGAGGAAAAATCCTCCCCCACAACGCCGTGCAGCATCAAAAAGCAGTCTGCCATCCATACATTACTCGTCTTCCGAACCTTTTTCAGCCTGGCCGCCTGCAAATCATTCCAGTCAGGACTGTCATAAGCTGTTTCACGATACTTTGGCAGGGCCATTGTTCCCTGTACAAAACTGCCATCCTCCTGCTCCGAAAAGACGGGCACCATTATCTTGTCATCAAACCTGATAAGGCGGGATACACAGCCATTGCGCACAAAATCCTCCCCCAGCAGGCAGAAGACACCGGCCACGGCGGTGACGACCCTCACATCGGCTTCACTGCACAGGGGCCACGCTATATGCTTCGGCCGCACGGCCTTCAATATGGGATAAAAACGCTTTCCCCCGGCCTGCAGATTCCTCCTGCTGCAATAAGCGAGGATGCGGTTTTCCTCCGCCTTGCCCTGCAGGAGCTGTTTTTCCCCGTAATCTATAATGTAGCCGCTATAGGACAGCAGCAGCTCCAGCCTGAGATAATCATCACATTCACGCTGAATATCCTCATCCAGTATCTGCCGCAGGACGTTCACTCCCTGCCCGGCATCATAAACGTATATGCAGGAGCCGCGGTCCTTTTCGTCCGGAATAACCGTACAGAACCACGTACCATCGTGCAGTGTCCTGACAGCCACTATATTATGCTCTTTCAGTCCGCGCCAGCCCCCGGCCTTTTTCAGCGCAAAAATATTGTCATAGAGCTTGTCATATAAATCATCGTATGAAATCATATCATGCTGTTTCCTTTCAAAAGATACATGATATTATAACATAAACCGCAGGCTGTGAATACCTCCCGGCAAAAACAAAATCCCCTGCACAGCAGTACGATTCCCCCCTTGCTATAAAAAGGCCCTGAAAATACCCTAGCCGAAGAAGTGCGCAAAAAAAGACCCTGCAGAAACTCTGCAAGGCCTGTATTTTCAATGGTGCCGAAGGCCGGACTCGAACCGGCACGTAGGGTAACTACGCTTGATTTTGAGTCAAGTGCGTCTGCCAATTCCGCCACTTCGGCAACTGCTGCCACGCAAGACGTCTTGCGTCAAACAACGATAATATATTATCACATTTGAACAATCATGTCAACAATTTTTACCTGCCGGATGGCAAAATCGCTTAATTATAGCGCTCATCAATAACGCGCTTGGTCTTTTTCTCACTGCGAGGCAACAGGCCGATTTCTACCACCTTGACCAGCGGCGTGAAGCCGATTCTGCTCTTTACGCGGCTTGCCACCCGCTTTGCCATATCCAGAAAGTCCACAGAGCCGTTGGTTTCCACGTAGATGCGCATGGTATCCTTGCCGTCCAGATGGGAAATGCGAATCTGGTACTCGCTGGAAAGCTCAGGGAACTGCTGGAGGATTTCCTCAATCTGCTTAGGGAAGACATTAACGCCCTTAATCTTCATCATATCATCGGTGCGTCCGGCAATCACGTCAATGCGCGGATATTTGCTGCCGCACTTGCACTCGCCCGGAATAATCCTCGACATATCATGGGTGCGATAGCGGATAAGCGGCGCACCTTCCTTGACCAGGGTGGTGATGACAATCTCGCCCCACTCGCCGTCGGCCACCGGCTGCAGCGTAACAGGGTCAATGATTTCCAGATAAATGTAATCATCCCAGTAATGCATGCCGCTGTCGTACTGACAGCTGATGCCGATGCCCGGGCCATAAATCTCCGTCAGGCCGTAAATATCGTACAGCTCGATGCCCAGCTCATTGGCAATGCGTTCACGCATCTTCTGTCCCCAGCGCTCGGAGCCGATAACGCCCTTCTTCAGATGAATCTTGTCACGCAGGCCGCGCTTCTGGATTTCCTCTGCCAAAAGCAGGGCATAGGATGAAGTCGCGCAGATAACCGTACTCTGCATGTCCTGCATCATCTGCAGCTGCTTGTCGGTGTTGCCCGGCCCCATAGGCACTACCATGGCCCCCAGCCTCTCCGCACCTGCCTGAAAGCCGATGCCGGCAGTCCACAGGCCGTAGCCCGGCGTAATCTGCACCCTGTCCCTATTGGTCAGGCCTGCCATCTCATAACAGCGGGCAAACATCAGCGCCCAGTCGTCCACATCCTTCTGCGTATAAGGAATGATTACAGGCAGTCCCGTTGTGCCTGACGAGGAATGGATGCGCACGATATCTTCCTCCGGCGCTGTCCTCAGTCCCAGAGGATACGCCTCGCGCAAATCGTTTTTCTCGGAAAACGGCAGCTTGAGAAAATCCTCCGCTGTCGCAATTTTTTCTATACCAGCCTCTTCCAGCTTCTTGCCGTAAAAGCTCTCCGCCTTGACCAATGCCTGTATGCGGTCATTGACCTTGCTTATCTGTGCTTCTGAAATCTGCATACCTTGCTCTGCCTCCTGTCCTTCTCCCCTGTATTTACATCGGAGTGCCATCGCATCCTGTCACCTTGTCAGGCTCTCCGCGTACTCCAATGCCCTGAAATTCAGCTCGTGGAATTTTGGCGGCACCTTCTGCCTTACCGCCTGCCTGATGTCCTCGACTGTCAGCCCCAGCTGGCCGCTGGCGGCCGCCACGCCCAGAAGCAGCAGGTTCACGATTTTGCCGGAGCCAAGCTCACGGCAGGCCTTCTCCGTATCCACGACCACGACCTTGTCCGCCTTGGCCCGGAGGTACTCTATCATGACAGCGCCATCGTAGTCAGAGCCTGCCAGTGCCGCCGTTACCGGCATCACAGGACGGGAGCTGACCACCACCATGCCGCCCTTTTTCAGATAAGGCAGCATGCGCACCGTTTCCCCCGGCTCAAAGCCCAGGATAATATCCGCCGTGCCTGCCGCGTTCATGGGGCACTCCGCGCCATTACCCAGGCGGATATGGCTAAACACGGAGCCGCCCCGCTGTGCCATGCCGATAGTTTCAGCGCTCCGCACCTCTATGCCCTTCGCCATGGAGGCCGCCGAAATCAGCTTGGAAGCAAGGATTGTTCCCTGCCCGCCTACGCCGCACAGCACAATATTCCTGCTCTCATCGTTGCCTTTATTCATGGACGGCACCTCCTATCGCCTGCACCGGGCAGACCTGACTGCAAAGGCCACAGCCTGTACACAGTGTTTCATCGATTACCACCTGATTGTCGCGGATAATCAGGGCAGGACAGCCCAGTTCCCTGATACATTTGCGGCAGTTGATGCACTTGCCGCTGTCCACTGCCATGCACCCGGCCGGCTTATCGATGGCAATGCACGGATATTTAAAGATAATGGCCTTGACGCCCGGCAGGCCTGCCGCCTTCCTGACAGCAGCTATGGAAGCCTGCAAATCAAGAGGATTGACTGTCTCCACAAACTCCAGGCCGATGCCCTTCAAAATCCCCTCAATGCTGACCTTGTTCACCACATCCCCCATCATGGTACGCCCCGTGCCCGGATGAGGCTGATGGCCGGTCATGGCCGTAGTGGAATTGTCCAGCACAATCAGGGTCATTTCCGCCTGGTTGTACACCGCATTTATCACGCTGGGAATAGCCGCCGCAAAGAAGGTGGAATCACCCACAAAGGCAAAACAGCCGGTATCAGGCTCCATGTGGTTCACGCCCTGGGCAATCCCCAGCCCGGCCCCCATGCAGAGGCAGGTATCCACCATATCAAGAGGCATGGCGTTGCCCATGGTATAACAGCCGATATCGCCGCAGAAGATGGTCTTCTTCCCCTTCATGGCCTGCTTCACCGCGTAAAAGGAAGCGCGGTGCGGACAGCCTGCGCACAGCACCGGCGGCCTTACCGGCAGCTCCGGCATATCCGCCAGCTCCTCTGCCGTCAGGGCCCCATGCCGCGGCCTTGCCTTGCCCATGAAGGAAGCGAGGTTATCAAGCACGCTGTCCCTGGTATTTTCACCGGAATTCTTCACATCATGGGTCAGCTTGCCCAGTATTTTGACCGGCAGGCTGTATTTGCCGCAGATGTAGATAAGCTCCCGCTCAATGACAGGGTCCAGCTCCTCTACGCAGAGAACCTCGTCCAGCCCCTGCAAAAACTCCACTGCCAGCCCCTCCGGAAAAGGATGCGGCGTGGAAACCTTCAGCTCGCGGAGCTGTCCCAGCTCTGCCATGGCCTCATTGACATAGGTAAAGCTGAAACCGCCGGTGGCAACGCCCTTGCGGCCCAGCGCGCCATCACTGCTGACAGAAGCGTCGGCAGGAATGATGAAGTTCCGGCTGTACCCGGAAAATACCCTGCTGAGCTCCGCATTGCGCGCCTCGATATTGATATGGGCCTGATAGCTCAGACGCGGGAAAATCACCCACCGCTTCGTATCCTTGACAAAGCCCTCCGGCACCACCTGCCTGTACTCATCCCTGTCCTTTACCTCAACGGAGGCATAGCCGTGGGACACGCGGGTTGTACTGCGGAGAAACACCGGCGTACCGTACTTCTCTGAATACTCAAAAGCCTCCTGCACCATCTCATAGGCTTCCTGCACCGTGGACGGGTCGAAGCATGGCAGCTTGGCAAAGCGGGAAAAATGCCTAGTGTCCTGCTCCGTCTGGGAGGATATAGGGCCCGGATCATCTGCCACCAGCACCACCATACCACCCTTGACACCAATATATTCAAGGCACATGAGGGGGTCAGCCGCCACGTTCAGTCCCACCTGCTTCATGGTGACCATAACCCTGGCTCCGCCATAGGCGGCACCCGCCCCCACCTCCATGGCGGTCTTTTCGTTGATTGACCACTCCACATAGGTTTCAGGCAGGCGGTTCTTTGCCACTGTTTCCAGAACCTCGGTGGAAGGAGTCCCCGGATAGCCCGCCACCAGCCGTACCCCGGCGGCCAGCGCCCCCAGGGCAATGGCCTCGTTGCCCATCAAAAATTCCTTATGCATCAATACATCTCCTATAAATAAAACCTACACATGAAATACACACAATCTACCCTATATGATACTACATTACTTTAATAAATAAAAGTGAATTTATCACTTTTTCCCGTACACGCCAATGGTCCACTGATTGAGCCGCGGGAACCTTTCTCCCAGCCTGCGCATGGCGATGGCCGCCGCCAGTGTCAGCAGCACCACTGCCAGATAAAAGCCCAGGGCAAGAGGCGCCGTCATAATCCTGCCGCTTTTGGCAAGGCAAAGGCCCAGATAGGTAATCGCCACAGGATGAGCCAGATACACAAAATAAGAATGCCTGCCCAGCATGGACAGCACCGGCCGCAGAAAGTCCGGCAGACGCCAGATGGTAAAAATCGCAAAGAAAAACAGGCTGGCCGCCAGCGTATAGACAATACCGGCAGGGCAAAGCTGCTGTGCCGTGTTAATCCCCTCCAGCGGCGTATATCCCTTGGTAAAAATCAGCCAGTAATAATATCCCAGAAGGCCCCCCAGAGCCAGCCAGAAAAAGCCAATCAGGCCGCTCCGCCGCCTCTCCATAAAAGCCATAAAGCCGTCAATATGCACCGCCAGATAGCCGCCCAGCACAAAAATGAAAATATAGTGCATAACCCAGTAATTCAAGCGGTAATCAATCAGGGACTTCAAAAAGAAATTGTCCACCCCGGCGGAATTCAGGCTGAAGCAGGACCAGTAATCAAAGGCCACCTGAAAGACGAACAGCCCTGCCAGCAGCCAGCCGTTCAGCCTTTTTACCAGCCACACCCAGACAGGCATCATCAGGTAAAACCACAGCAATATCACCATGAAATACAGCTGATAGCCCGCCGTGCCGAAAAACATGCTGAAAGCCATATAAAAAGGGCTCAGCACGCTGAAATCACCCCACAGCACAGCATAATGGAGAAGGTAAAACAGCGACCACACCACATAGGGTATCAGCACCGTGTTGATGCGCCGCCGCAGAAAGCTCCTGTACTCAAAGGGCTGTGCCATATCAAGGTTATAAAACATGCCAAAAGCCGAAATAAAAAAGAAAATCGGCACGCTGAACCGGGTTGCCACCTCGAAAAGTGCCACCAGATGCATGTTGGCGGCAGGGTTGCCCAGATACTGGGAACCCACATGTATGCCCACCACCCCCAGCATGGATATGCCGCGGATATACTCTATCGCCGCCAGCCTCGGCTTCTTCACACCCAAAAAACTCATCCTCCTGAAAAATTCACACAAAATAAATCACTAGCAAATTCAAAGCAAATCACTGAACCATTATACCACAATAAAAGGGCAGACAACACCGTGCCTGCCCTTTTACTTGGGAAAATGGTTATTTTAATGAAACTGGGAAAGCTATAAAAATATTTGGCCGCTGTCTTTCACAGCTTACTGAATCTGGAAGTCGATATTCACATCGGCCTCCACCTCTACAGTACCGGCACTAACCGGCGTATCTGCGGCTACAGCGCCGTCCATCCTGGCCAGCCTTGCATTGGCCATCTCATAGCGGGCAAAATTGCCGCCGCCCTCCTTCACGTTCTGGATGCCGATAATATTCACCCCTAACGCACCGGCAATGGCGTCTGCCTTGCTCCTGGCATCCTGCACCGCCATCTGCAGGGCAGAATTGCGTACAGACTTGACATCCTTCAGCCCAAAGCTCAGGCCGTTTACATCGGTAGCGCCGCTGGACAATGCCGTATCAATCACCTTGCCGGTCTTGTCCACGTCGTTGACGGTCACAGTTACCGTATTGCTGGCACGATAGCCGGCCACCTTCCTGTAATCGCCCTTTTCGTATACAGGGCTCATGGTGTAATGGGTCTGGATATCCTTGCTGAAAATACCCAGCTTGCCCAGGGCCGCCGTCACATCACTGGCAATCCTTGCATTCTCCGCCTGCGCCAGCTGGGCAGTCTTGCCCGTAGTGACAATGCCTATGTTCACGGTAGCCATATCAGGGGCCACGTCGACGCTTCCCCTGCCGCTGACAGAGATTACTGCCGGGCCCGGCGGTGGCGCCGCCAGCGCCGCATTGCTCATGCCCAGGCACAAAAGAGCCGCCAGCACCAGCAGGAAAATATTTCTCCTTAACATATTCTTATACCTCCTCCGAATTAAGTGGCTTCATTATATCCATTCAAAATGAAAATCCGCTGATAAGGAGATTAAGATTACATTAAAATCAGCTTACCATTCATCAAAATGCACGCGATCCCCCTCGTACAGATCACGCTCCGTCAAATCAGGCTCTGCCGCATAGCCCAGCGCCAGGATGGAATGGGGAACTATCTGCTCCGGCAGCTTGAACAGCTCCTTTACCTCCTGCACCCTGTCCTCACTAGGCCAGCAGCCCAGCCATACACTGCCAATCCCCAGGTCATGTGCCGCCAGCACCATGTTCTGCGCCGCAATGGAAGCATCTATCACCCAGTAGTCCGGTGCCTCCGGCAACGCCCGCGCCAAATCACCGCACACCAGAATCCCCAGGGCGGCGCGCCTTACAGGGCTGGCATCCAGCCCGTTGGCCACCGCCAGCTTGCCCAGCTTTTCCTTGTTGCGCACCACAATGAACGACCACATGCGCTTGTTTTCACAGGTCGGGCCGCTCATGCCCGCAGTCAGGATAGTCTTGATATCCTCAAAGGTAATCCCCTCATCTGTAAACTCACGCACGCTCTTCCTTGTTGCCAGTGCCTTTAACGTATCCATAATCCATACCCTCTTCCACGTAAAACCTCAGCCCTGCTTATTTCAGCTCCAGCCGCTTATGCCAGTCAAAAATCTCCTGACGGCTCATGCCGTTCAGCTCATACAGCGGCAGCAGCTTCACCGGCTTATCCCTGAAATACTCCTTCAGCCTGTTGTTGGTTTCCCGCCTGCCGCTGCCGCCGGAGGTAGCAAAAGGCACCAGCGTCTTGCCGCTCAGGCTGAAGCTGTCCAGAAAAGTATAGACAATCTTCGGCGCATCAAACATCCAGATAGGAAAACCAAAAAAGACTATATCGTAGTCAGCCGCGTTGGCCAGCGGCACGGCCATCTTCGGACGGCAGAAATAATCCTTCTGCTCGATAGTCACCCTTGATGTCTTGCTGAGCCATTCCATGTCCCCCGGCTTGTAGGGTACTGCCGGCACAATCTCAAACAAATCGGCATGCTCCACACCGGCCACCATCTTGGCTGTCTTGGCAGTTTCCTGCCCCACTGAAAAGTATGCTACCAGAATCTTTCCCATTATCATCACTCCTAATAACATCTGCAATAGCTTAGTCCCAAAGTCACAATATATTTAGAGTATACCACATTCAAGGGAAAATTAAAATCCCGACCGCTCATAAATAATAAATATCAATATCGCAGTCGGGATTAAATAGTATTTTTTTCAGTCAGCGGTTATTGGCGTGCCTGCCGAGGCCTGTTATTTGATGCTGGCCAGCATTGCATCAGCAATAGCCTTGGATTCCTCATCATCAGCCTGGGCATTAATCTGGATATTCCACTGCTCTGCGTCCTTCATGAAGTACATCATGCGGGAATCCAGACGGGTGCCGTTCTTGCTGTCATACTGGAACTTCATCAGCTTGCCAGGGTTGCCGGATATCTCTACATCGGTAACCTCTACATCAGAAGCATTGTTGTACTTCTTGACGATGTTTTCCTTGACGGTGTTTACCTGCTGGTTCAAATCCACGGAGAAGGCTGTGCCGGTTGCCTTTTCAACCTTTGCCTTGTCGTAGATGATGGTAGCAGTCAGCAACTGCACCTTCTTGTTGTTGGTATCGGTGGCAACCTGCTTCTTGATGAACTGCCTGTTAGGACCTGCTGGTGGCGGGGTCTTTGCAGACTTCGGCTCAAACGGGCTCTTGATTACAATGCTGGTATCCACACCCTGCACTGTATACTCTGTCATGTCCGCTACAGCCTTTTCAGCCTTCTTCTCAGGAGTTGCGGCCTCCTCACCGCAGCCGCCCAGAATACTGCACATGATAACAAAAGCCATCAGCACAGCTGCCATAACACTTTTCTTCTTAAACATTTTCTCTTCCTTTCTTTCGTACAAATCTCCCACAACGGACGGTGCATTTTTGTCCGTTGCCTGCCTGTGCCCGGCAACAATATTTCTCCATCCGGCCATCCGAAACACTCCTTTGCCACGACACCCCCGCCCGCTACGCTACCACACGCATTGAAAATATCCTGCGGACGTTACCGGCGCCTTTAAGACATCAGACTGCACAGACGGCACTTCAGTCAAGCACAGTGATGAATTCTATCATAGTTTCTCATAAAATAAAATAGGAAAAAACGCCAATATTTATAAAAAAAATTTATGGAAAATTTTCTGTCTATTCAGGCATAAAAAAGGAACTGCAGGCCGGAGGCGGCTATGCGCCTGCAGCTCATGCAGTTCCCATGATGTCCTGTGTAAATTATCCCTGCAGGGCCTTCGCCCGGCCGTTACATGCGCAGCCTGAAGCCGCTGACAGCCTCCTGCAGAAGCTCTGCCTGAGCGCTCAGCTGCTGGCTGGCGGAGGCGCTTTCCTCCGCCGTGGCGGAATTGGCCTGCACCACGTTGGCCACCTGCTTAACCCCCTTGTCCAGCATCTCCATGGCCTTCTGCTGGCGCTCCGAGGAAAGAGCTATATCCTGCACCAGCTCCGCTACCCGGTCAATCTCCTGATTGATTTTTTGCAGGGCGTCCGCTGTTTCGCTGGCCAGCCTCGTTCCTGCCTCCACACGGGAGAGGGATTCCTCGATAATCTCCGTGGTTTCCCTGGCGGCCTGGGCCGAACGCCCTGCCAGGTTGCGCACCTCTTCCGCCACCACGGCAAAGCCCTTGCCATGCTGGCCTGCCCTGGCCGCCTCTACAGCCGCATTCAGGGAAAGTATATTGGTCTGGAACGCTATCTCGTCTATGGTCTTGATAATCTTGGATATATCCTTGGACGAGGTTTCAATGTTTTCCATGGCGGAAACCATCTGCGTCATCTTTTCATTACCACGCTGTGAATCCTCCCTTACCTCTGCCGTCACGCCTGCCGCACAGCCTGCGTTGCCGGCCATGGCGCCAATCTGGGCATTGATTTCGGCGATGGAGGCAGAGAGCTCCTCCACGGAGGATGCCTGCCGCGCCGCACCGTCTGCCAGCGTATTGCCGGAGTCGGCGATATTCTTTGAACCGCTGGCCACCTGCTGGGAGGCTACGGAAATTTTTCTCAGTATATCGTTCAGCCGGGCAGACATATCGTTAAAGGCACCGGCAACAGCGCCGATTTCATCCCCGCTATCAGCCTGCAATGTCACGGACAAATCACCGCCAGCTATGCGTCCGGCCCCCTCCTGCAGCTCGGACAGCGGCTTCAGCATGCGCCCGCTGAGAATACTGCCGCAGGCCGCACCTGCCAGCAGTGTCAGCAGCATGCCCAGGGCAATCATCATGACAAGGGAGCGTGAAGCGCTGTCAACCTCCGCCTTCGGCACCGTCACCACATACCGCATGCCATTGGCCAGCACCGAGTAGCCGGCAACATATGTCACCCCGTCCCGCTGATAGGTGATGACCCCCTGCGGCTCTTCCCCGGTAACGTATGTATTCAGCTCCTCGCTGACCGCCTTCAGATCCGCGTCCTTGTCACCGGCCCTGCCTGCCAGAATCTGGTTTTCGCTGTTTACCAGCATGGCATACCCTGTGTCATAGAGCCTGGCCCCGGCAATCTGCTTCTGAATGCCGGAAAAATCTATATCCATGCCAGCGATGCCAGCCGAAGTGCCATCCGGCAAAAACAGCGGCACCACATAGGATATCATGTACACGTTTATGTTGGCATTCATGTATGGATTCATCCAGGTAGGCTTGCCGCGGTTGACGGGAATGTAGTACCAGCCCACATGCTCCAGATCGTCCTTGCTATACATGCTGATATCCGTGCAGGGCACTACCTTGAATGGCTCATTTTGGCTGTTCCTGACCCCGAAAAGCCCGGAGGTCGGATGGCTGTAATCAGGATTGAAGCGCACATAGTAGGACATGGCCCCTTCCACGTTCCTGCCGCAGTTCAGCCCCACCTGCCGCAGATTCGCCGCACACAGCTCCACGTAGTCCTTATCCGTCTTGAAGCGGCTCACATCCCGAACCTCGTCCACGGCCGCCGCCGCCAGGGTATTTACACCCGTTTCTATGCAGGCCAGTGTCTTTTCCATTTCCCCTGCCCGAACCTCACTGGACAGCAGGATTTCCTTTCTGGCATTTTCCTCCGAGGCCCCCAGCGAATAGTAAATCGAGATGCCTCCCACCAGAAGCACGGCGAACAGGATACAGCCCATAACCACTATGGATATCCTTGCCCGCAGTGATTTTCCCCGCACAAACAGATTTCCCATTATATATCCCCCCAGAATAAAAATTTCCCCTTTAACAAGTTTAACCTCTACAGATTATATTTCGCTATGCAAAAAAATAATCCTGCTAACAGGGGAAAATTTTACAAAAATTTGAGAGAATACCTGCTGATACGAACCTACGCCTGCCAGCCGATAAATTTTTTCAGCCTGTCCGCATCCACGTTCAGAATCAGCTCCTCCGGAAAGTCCTGCTCCCTCAAAAACCGCCGTGCCTCGTCAAATCCGCCGACGGCGCTGGGGTCATGCGCGTCAGAATCCACGATAATCGGAGCGTTGTACTGCCTGCACAGTGCCAGCATCCTGCGGTAATTTTCCCGATAATTGAGACGCACACCCTCACGCTTCAAAAAGGAGCTGTTATTTACCTCCAATGCCACGCCGTTTTCCCTGGCAGCCGTAACCAGTCTTTCATAATTCAGCGGTGTATGGTCATCGTCAGGATGGGAAACAAACTTGATTTTCGGATGGCGCATGCAGGCGATGAGATTGTCTGTGTTTTCCTCCCTGCCAGCATTCTCATAGCAGGTAGCATGAATACCTGCAATGGCATAATCCAGCTTGTCCAGCCATTCATCCTCAAGGGACAGCCGTCCACCGGCCAGCACGTTTACCTCGCTACCAAACATCACCTCCACCCCGTAGAGGTTGCGGGGAACCACCGATAAGTTGCAGTAATAAAACGGGTCCACAGTGCCGGGAATGCCCGGCGCGTGCTCGCTGATACCCAGCAGCTTCAGTCCATTATCCGCAGCCGCCTGCGCCATCTCCCTGATGGTGCCGTAGGCGTGGCCACTGGCCAGGGTATGTGTGTGCATATCCAGAATAAAATTGCTATACATATTATCTGCCTCCCCATATATTTTCTAACGCAATTATATAGCAGTCCTGCCAAAACTGCCACCTCTAATTTTCTTTTACGTATGATTGCCGCGATACTGACTGCAGACAGGGATTTTTCCCAGCCTCCTGCCATTAGACATGCCTGCACAAAAAATGACCGGGGACTGCTCCCCGGCCATCACCATATTGCCATATTTACTTGGCTCCTGCCCGTCCACCGATTTCAAACCGGCATGGAGCAAATAGCCTTATCTTCTCGTGAGGATAGTGGAAAGATAATTCAGCTTTCTGCCCTTTTCCCCT
>NZ_JBJDWZ010000099.1:0-3239 GCF_051866355.1 Anaerovibrio sp.
CTTGATAACCTTTACCAGCTTGTCGATTTTTTCCTTGGTGCAAAGCTCCGTGCAGCACCAGAGAATGCCTTCCTCTATCGGCAGTCCGCAAAGAATGCCCTCTGCCGCCAGAGCCTCCTCCAGAATTTTGGCAGATATCGGGGCAGTGGTGACAAACTCATGGAAAAACGGCTTGTCAGTCACCAGCCGGAAGCCGGGGATTTTGCACAGCTCATCAGCAAGGTAATGGGCATGGGCGGCGGAATTTGCTGCCGCCTTCCTGATGCCCTTCGGCCCCATGGCCGCCAGATAAACGGCCGCTGTCATGGCACACAATGCCTCATTGGAGCAGATATTGGAGGATGCCTTTTCACGGCGGATGTGCTGCTCCCTGGCCTGCAGGGTCAGCACGTAGCACCTTTTGCCGTTGGCATCAACAGTTTCACCTACGATACGCCCCGGCAGCTTGCGCACCATGGCGCTGGTGGTAGTCATAAAGCCCAGATAAGGGCCGCCAAAGGCCAGCGGCATGCCCAGAGGCTGGCCCTCGCCTACGGCAATATCAACGCCGTACTCGCCGGGAGTTTTCAGGAGACCCATGGAAATAGGGTTTACCCCCATAATCACCTTGGCACCCGCCTCATGGGAAGCGGCCACCACAGCATCCATATCCTCAATCACGCCATAATAATTCGGGCTCTGCACATAGACACAGGCACTGGTCTTGTCCAGCGCGGCCTTCAAGGCCTCAATATCGGTCGCATAGTCGGCCACAGGCAGTACCTTGACCTCCACGTTGCGGCTGGCGCAATAGGTTTTCATAACTGCCAGCACCTTCGGGTCGATGGCACCGGACACGATAACTCCCTGCTTTTTCCGCTCCTGGCACATGAACACCGCCTCGGCGGCAGCCACGGCGCCGTCATAAACGGAGGCATTGGACACGTCCATGCCTGTCAGCTGGCACATCTCGGTCTGATACTCAAAGATGGACTGCAGGACGCCCTGACTGATTTCCGCCTGATAAGGCGTATAGGCTGTTACGAACTCCTCCTTGGAGGTAACGGTCTTGACAATGGACGGAATATAGTGATTGTAGGCACCGGCACCCCGGAAAATGCTGTCAAACACCTTGTTTTTGCCTGCCATGCCCGTGATTTTTTCCCTGACCTCCAGCTCGCTGCAACCCTCCAGAATGTTCAGCTCCTTCAGGCGGACGGAAGCCGGCACGGAAGCGTACAGTTCCTCGGTGCTGCTCATGCCGATGGCCGACAGCATCTCCTGCCGCTCCCCGGCAGTAGATGGAATATAGCTCCCCATGATTACTCCTCCTCAGCCGCGCAGAATTCCTCATAGGCTGCCGCGTCCATCAAATCCTCGGTATCGGATACATCACTGACCTTAATCAGCCACTGCTCATAAGGCTCCTGATTAATCAGGGCAGGCTCGTCAATCAGTTCCTCGTTGACCTCTGCCACGGTGCCGCTGACAGGGCTGAACACATCGGATACAGCCTTTACGGACTCCACATCTGCAAAGGATTCGCCGCTGGCTACATCATCCCCTGCCTCCGGCATGTTGATGAAAACAATATCTCCCAGCGCTTCCTGGGCAAAATCCGTCAGGCCTACTACATAAAGGCCGTTTTCCTCCTTAACCCACTCGTGGGATTTGGTGTATTTCAGTTCTGCTGGTACCTTTGCCATAATAAATCGCTCCTTTTTGTCATATCAAATGTAAATATCTATTTGTCATAAATAAGCACTTATCCCGAATGGGTGGTATGCAGGCACGCTTGCGCTACTATCCACCCATTCACTACCTGCTCATATCCACCACTTGTCAGCTTCTCTTGTAGAAAGGCAGCTCCACAATCTTCGCCTGAATGCGGCGGCCGCGCACCTCTGCTTCCACCAGTGTGCCCAAATCCGCCTTGTCTGCCGGTACGTAGGCCATGGCGATTGCCTTGCCCAGATATGGGCAATGGGTGCCGGAGGTAGTAATGCCGACCTCCACATCATCAATGTACACAGGCTGATGCTCGCGGATAATGCCACGGCCTGTCACCTCAAGGCCTACCCTGACCTTTTTCGGCGTGCCTGCCGCTATCATGGCATCCCTGCCGATAAACTCAGGCTTGTTCAGCTTGACACCGAAATCAAGACCAGCTTCCAGCGGCGTAATCACATCATCCATCTCATGGCCATAGAGAGGCATGGCCGCCTCCAGCCGCAGGGTATCACGGGCGCCCAGTCCGCAAGGAATGAGGCCGTATTCCGCCCCTGCTTCCATGAGGATTTCCCACAGCTTCGCGCCGTTTTCCGCCGCCGTATAAATCTCATACCCCAGCTCACCGGTATAGCCGGTACGGGAAATCATGCACTTCAAATCCTTGATATAGACTTCCTCAATGGCTGTGTAGTATTTCTTTGGAATGGATTCCTCCGGCAAAAGCTTTGCCATAATCTCCGGCGCCTTCGGCCCCTGCAGGGCCAGCTGGGCAATGCTGTCAGAAATATCCTCAATGGTAGTCCCTTCCAGCACATGCTCCTTCATGTGGGCTACGTCCTTGTGGCGGTTGGCGGCGTTGACAACCACCAGATATTTTTCCTCGCCAAACTTGTAGACAATCAGGTCATCCACACAGCCGCCATTTTCATGGCACATAACACTGTAGCGGACGCGCCCCAGGGTCATATTGGTAAAATCATTGGTCAGCATGTGATTGAGGCTGGCCAGTGCCGTCGGCCCGGTGAACATCACCTCGCCCATGTGGGAAACATCAAACAGGCCGCATTTCTCGCGGACAGCCATGTGCTCGGCGATTACGCCTGATTTGTACTGCACCGGCAGCAGATACCCGGCAAAGGGCACAATCTTTCCTCCGGCAGCCACATGCACATCATACAGCGGTGTTTTTAACTCCATATCCATTCTTCCTTTCCATAAAAAACATCTATAGCTATTATTCCAGCCATTATTCCAAGCTATTATTCCAGACCGCCTGACAGCCTGTTGGCATCCGGCAGCACAATTTTCTTAAAAATAATAGGCACAGAGGACAAGCCCTATTTCAGCCTGCCAACTGTGCCCCTGTTTAACACTTTAGTAATAACCAGAGTTCCGTCAAAAACCGGTCCCTTTGCCTGAGAGTTTCTGCAGCCCCTTCGGCGACCTATCCACCACCGTGCAGCGATGGGTGTTCTCTCCCGATTTTCTCATCCGGAATATGCAATTTTTATCGCCTTACGATAATGTCC
>NZ_JBJDWZ010000099.1:3339-7844 GCF_051866355.1 Anaerovibrio sp.
ACCAGCTCCTGATACTCAAAGCACTCATGGGCAATATCCTTGTTCAGCCACAGCAGGCAGATAAGGTTCGGAATAGCCATCAGGCCGTTCATGGTATCGGAGAAGTTCCAAACAAACTCCAAAGTCTGGGTTGCACCCACGAAAGCCACCAGGCTGAACAGCACGCGGTAGCCCATGATTACGGCGCGGTTGCTTACGAGATACTCAAGGGACTTCTCACCGTAGTATTCCCAGCCGAGAATGGTGGAAAAAGCGAAGAGAGCCAGTGCGATGGAAACAATGTACTTGGCAGCCTCGCCAAATACAGAGGAGAAAGCCAGAATAGTCAGGTTGGCACCGGAAACTGCCTTGCCGGTTGCAGGGTCGATAGTGCCCAGCATGCCGGAGGAAGCGATAACCAGGCCGGTCAAAGCACAGATAATCATGGTATCAAAGAAAGTACCGGTCATGTTTACATAGCCCTGACGGGAAGCATGGTCGGTCTTTGCTGCAGCAGCTGCAATAGGAGCGGAGCCGAGGCCTGCCTCATTGGAGAACACGCCGCGGGCAATACCCCAGCGCATGGAAGTCAGCATGGAGGCCACGATGGAACCGCCAACACCGCCGGCAACTGCATCAGGAGCAAAAGCCATGCGGAAGATTTCAGCAACGCCTGCAGGCAGGGCGGAAGCATTAACCACAATAACAACCATAGCGGCTACGAAATAAAAAGCAGCCATAGCAGGAACGATAACGCTGGAAACAGCACCAATGCTGCGAATGCCGCGGAGCAGAACTGCCAGGCAGCAGGCAACAAGAATAACGCCCACAACCATAGGATCAAGACCAAGGCTTGCCTTAAAGGCGGAAGAAATGGAATTTGCCTGGGTCATGTTACCAATACCAAAGGAAGCACAAACTGCAAAGAGGGCAAACAGACCAGCCAGAGCACTGCCAATAAACTTGTTGCTAAAACCGTACTTCATAGCGTACATAGGACCGCCAGCCATTTCACCAACGCCATTGGTCTTTCTGTACTTTACTGCCAGCACGGACTCACCATACTTGGTGGAAAGGCCGAAAGCTGCGGAAATCCACATCCATACCAGCGCGCCCGGGCCGCCCAGCACCATAGCAGTGGAAACACCCACGATATTACCTGTGCCCACAGTAGCCGAAAGCGCAGTCATCAGGGACTGGAACGGGCTGATATCACCGGCACTGTTGTCGCGCTTGCTGACAATCATCTTTATCGCATAAGGAAGATTGCGCCACGGCAGGAACTTCAGCCTTACCGTCAGAAAAATACCTGTACCTACCAGGAACGCCAGCATTACCGGCCCCCAGACAAAATCATTAACATCTGCCATCAATGTCACTAAATCCATAAAGCATAACCTCCAAACATCCGACTGCCTCACCACAACCAGCCGGAAAACTCACCTTACCACCAAAACTCCACGAATAATTACAGGAATAATAGCCATAAAAAAATCCGTGCTGTTCACTAAACAGCACGGACCAACGTCGTCCAAATAATATTTATTTGTGAAATGCATTTCCTTTTGACAAGTATTTTATACCACAAATCTCAAAGCCCTGTCAATAAATCTGTCCATGTATACATAAATTTTGCTTTTGCAGAATTGTATACAAAGTGCAGGTTGCCTGACCGGCAACCTGCCGTCATTGGTTATTGCACGATTGCCCTGCCGCCGACAAATACCTGCCTTATCTTCAGCTCCCTGTCCAGAAGGACGATATCCGCCTGCTTGCCCGGCGCAATACTGCCACAGCGGTCAAAGAGCCCGACAGAGCGGGCCGGGGTTTCCGTGGCGCTCTGCACCGCCTGCTCCAGCGGGATTCCCATTTCCAGAACGACAGTCCTCAGACAGTTCATCAGGTTGGTAACGGAACCGGCAAGGCTCCCGTTGGCCAGCACAGCCCGCTTGCCCCTGACCGTCACGGCCTGTCCGCCCAGGGTATACTCCCCGTCCGCCAGCCCGGCCGCCCGCATGCTGTCACTGATAAGGCACACCCTGCCACTGCCAAACAGCCGGAACACGGCACGTACCATGGCAGGATGAATATGCACGCCGTCGCAGATCAGCTCCACATAGGCAGCGGCATCGGCCGCCGCGCCCTGCACCCCCGGATTCCTGTGATGGAACGGCTGCATGCCATTAAACATATGGGTAACGTGATTGGCTCCCTTCTGAAAGGCTTCCATGGCCGTATCATAATCCGCCCCGGTATGTGCAAGGGAAACAACTACTTCGTCCCTGACAGCCTCAATAAACTCCATAGCTCCCGGCTCCTCCGGCGCAATATCCACCAGACGGATTCTGTCACCGGACAGCTTATTCAGCTCGCGGAACAGTTCCACATCGCAGGGAATAATATTGTCCGCCGCCTGGGCGCCCTTGTTGGCGGCGCTGATAAAAGGCCCCTCCATGTTGACACCGGCAAAATGCGCTCCCGTATCCCCCCGGTAAGCGCCAATATTTGCCATGATCTTCCGCAGCTCCGCCACCGGCATAGTCATGGTCGCAGGACAGATGGTGGTAACGCCCTGCCCTGCCTCATACTCCGCCAATGTCCTTATGGTATCAGGCTCCGCATCGCACAAGTCCGCCCCCATACAGCCGTGGAAATGGATATCCACCAGCCCCGGGATAGCGTACAGTACATCATTATCGCCGTTATCCCCGTCTTCACCAGCCAGGGCAATTTTCCTGATAATGCCGTTATCCAGCTCTATACTGCCTCTGACAAATTTATGCTGCTCGGTATATACAAGCACATTATTTATTTCCATCCAGACACCTCCAGACTGCAAAAAAACTAAAAAGATATTTCCATCACACTATTGTCAGCATCACACCTATATTGACATCCTGCCATTGTCGGCGTCACACCAGCGACAAGGCCGCTTCGTCAGCAATCAGGGTCACATCATTGTGCATCTGCAGGATAGAAGCCGGCACCTGCGGCGTTACCGGGCCGAAAAACGCCTTTTTCACGATTTCCGCCTTGTCTGCACCGCTGACAATCACCACGATTTTCTTGGCCTGCATGATGGTCTTGATGCCCATGGTATAAGCCTTCTTCGGCACATCATCGACACTGGCAAAAAATCTCTTGTTGGCATTGATGGTAGTTTCCGTCAGCTGTACGCAGTGCACATCCTTTTCAAAGGCCGCTCCCGGCTCGTTAAAACCGATATGGCCGTTGTGCCCCAGCCCCAGAAGCTGCATGTCGATGCCGCCCAGCTCATGAATCAGCGCCGAATAACGGCCGCACTCCGCCGCCTCATCCATTTCCATGCCGTTAGGCAGATACGTCCTGCCGGGATTGATATTGACGCGGGAAAAGAGGTGCTGGTTCATAAAATAGCGGTAGCTCTGGTCGTTGCCTGCGTCCAGCCCCTTGTACTCGTCAAGGTTTACGGAGGTCACCTCGGAAAAATCAAGGTCGCCCTTGTTATACCACTCCACCAGCTGGTCATAAGTGCCGACAGGAGATGAGCCCGTGGCCAGTCCCAGTACGCAGTTCGGCTTCATAATCACCTGGGCAGACAGCATGTTGGCCGCCTTTCTGCTCATGTCCTTGTAGTCCTTTGCCTTGTAGATTCTCATTGTCCTTTCCTCCTCAATGCCTTCAATGTGTTGCCATGCAGGGCCTCCTTGATGTAGTGATTGCTCTGCATATACTTCGTATAAATAATATCCTGCAGGACCAGCAGGGGAAACTGCGGCGAAATCGCGTTGCCATAGTCCAGCCGCTGATAGGATGGCACCAGTACCACCTCGTCGCAGAAATCGCTGAAGCCATCCCTGTTGTACGCCGTCACCAGCATGGTCCTTGCCCTGTTCCTGTGCGCCGCCTTCAGCATGTACAGCACATCCTCCGTAGTGCCGCTGATGCTGAAGCCGATGACAAAGCATTTCTTGTTCATAAAGACCGTCTGCATCCGCATTCTGTCCTCATAGACAATGGAATCAATATTGATGCCTATGCGCATAAACCGCAGCTCCATTTCCTCCGCCGCCATGCCGGAGCTTCCCTTGCCGCAGACCACTATCCGCTCATACTGCCCGATGCACTTTACGATTCTGTCAATCTGCTTTTCATCAATCAGGTCGTATTCCTTGTTCAGAAGGTCCTCATAAATGGCCAGTACGCCCTTCGTCACGTTAGTCATGGTGGCGCGCTTTTTCAGCTTCTGGTTCCTGTACTCAAAAGCAAACTCGCGATAGCCGCTGAAACCGCTTTTCTTGGCGAAGCGGGAAAGGGTCGCCTCCGACACAAAGAGCCTTTGGGCCATGGCGCTGGCAGACAGGTCCACATCCTCGTCATTGGCAATGAAAAAATCCGCCACCTTTTTTTCAGCGGGGCTGAATTGCTGATAATTAACATCAATCATGGGAATGATTGAACGCTGTCTTGCCGCCATACCTTCCCCTCCTTGCCAAAAATTATATCGGTGATACGATGATACAGTAATACGGTGATATGTCAGTACC
>NZ_JBJDWZ010000099.1:7944-13152 GCF_051866355.1 Anaerovibrio sp.
TAAGCCACCTCAATGCCGTGCCACGAAATTATAGTAAGCTCCCAGCATACCGGCATCATTTCCCAGTGCCGCAAAGGCCAGCCTGGTGTTTTTCCGCACGCTTTCCACCAGATACCTGTCCAGAGCCTCGTTCAGCCGCGGTGCCAGATACTCCTGCTGTGCCATAATGCCGCCCCCCAGCACTACGACTTCCGGATTAATAATATAGCACACGTTGGCTATGCCCCTTGCCAGTACATCCACCATATTGTCAATGGCCTCCCGGCAGACGGCATCACCTTCCTTGGCCAGGCTGAACACCTTTTTGCCGTTCCATTCTGCCACAGGCTCCTTTTTGGCGGCGGCCACCCTTTCCAGCATGGCACTGGTGGCACCCTGCCGCTCAAACCGCTCCCCCTTGTCGATGTGCATGTAGCCCACCTCAAAGGCACTGTTGGAAAAGCCGTGATACACCCTGCCATCTGCAATCAGACAGCCGCCGATGCCGGTTCCCACCGTCATCACCACGGCACTGTGGGCCCCCTTTGCCGCACCTGCCATGCCCTCGGCCAGCCCGGCGCAGTTCACGTCGTTTTCCACCTCGCAGGGAATATGAAACCGCTCTTCCACTGCCACCTTGTGATTGATGCCGGTGTACGCCGGTATCAGGGGATTGGCATAAATTATCCTGCCTGTTTCGCAGTCCACCATACCGGCACTGGAGATACCCACGCCCCTGATTTCACGCTTTGCCATATAATGCTCCACAATGTCCAGCACCTTGCCGCGGATGGACGCACCTCCCAGATGCGCCTCGGTGGCCAGCTCATTGCGCTCCGTTAAAACGCCATTTTTATCCACCAGCCCGTATTTGATAGCCGTACCGCCAATGTCGATTGCGATATACATTTGCCTGCCCCCTGCCTGTTTTTGCTACCTGTTTTGTTGCCTATATTTTGTTGCCTATATTATAACATGAAGCGCTTAGATTTTTACCTTGAAAATCACCTTTTTGACGAGCTGTGGCTCGCCAGCCTGCACCCCGGTCATGTGCCCGTCCCCCGGATAGCAGATGAGGAAATCCCCCGGCCGCAGGGTCACGGAAGCATTTTTCTCACCCTCCAGCGTCAGAAAATCATCCTTTGCCACATACTTTCCTGCGGACAGATTGCCGATAAAATTCAAATCAATCCGCTCCGTGCCGGACAAAATCAGGTGCACATCAAGGTACGCCCTGTGTGCCTCCCAGAACCTTTCCTCTGTCCCGGCAGTCATGTACTCCGCGCGATTGAAGAAAAGCTCCTGCCCCTCAATCTCATGGGAGCCCTTGCCGCAGGACAGCAAATCATGCTCACGGGCATAGGCAAAACATTTTTGCACCTTTTCCGGCAAAAAATCATACTCCGCCAGATTGTCTATATTGCCAAAAATCATCTCTATAGCTCCTTTCGCAGGCCCCTGCAGCCGCTGTGCGCCAGCGGCCACAGGTTATCAAAAGCCTTTATCAACTATGCTTCACTGATTATACTGCCTCAACCATGCTTCATCAGGTGTCATAAATGGTGGTATGCTCCGGCACCTGATATTTGCGGCCTGTAAGCCTGCTCCACAGCATGCTGGCAGGTACGCCGACCACCAGTGATACGATGATGGAAATAATGGAGTAGGACCAGAAGGTAACAGTGCCCGGCGGCAGGAAATACTTGACAAATACCAGAACCGCTGTGGCCGCCAAAAAGGCCACGAAGGTACCTGCGGCATTGGCCACCTTCGTAAACGCTCCCAGAATAAAGGCGCCTACCAGAATGCCCAGCACCAGCCCCATGAAGCCGTTGAACCACTCATAAGCGGATTTTACGCCGCCATTGGCCAGCACCATGGAAACCACGATGGCGAAAATACCCACCGCAAGGGATACCCAGCGGCCAATCTGCGTCTGCCGCTCAAAGGAGATTTCATGCTTGGAAAGGGTAGCCAGAATATCCATCGTCCAGCTGGAGGACACCGCGTTCAGCCCCGTGGACAGGGTGGACTGTGCCGCCGCGTAGATTGCCGCCAGCAGGAGGCCTGCCATGCCAATAGGCAGCTCAAAGGAGATGTAGGAAGCAAAAATCTGATCCTGCGCCGCAGCAGCCGGCAACGGATTTGCCTGATAGAACTTGTACAGTCCCGTACCAATCAGGTAGAATACAGTGGCGATAAAGATGGACAGGCCGCCGTTGGCCAGCATCATCTTGTTCAGCTTCTTCATATCCGTCGTAGTAGTAAAGCGCTGTACAATGTCCTGGCTGGAAATATAGGAGCCCATGGTGTTGAAACCGGCACCCACAATCATGATGAACACGCTGTCCTTCAGGATATTGATGTCAAACAGCGGCTGGGTTGGTGACAGGAACTTGTCCTCGCTGGTGAAAGCCGTCATGATGGAGCCAAAGCCCCCGTCCAGATGGTACAGAAGATACACAAAGGCGAAGGTTACGCCTACCAGCAGTACGGAGCCCTGCATGAAGTCAGTCCACAGCACGGACTTCAATCCGCCTGTGTAGGAATAGATAATCGCGATAATGCCCATGACAATAATCAGCACATTCACATCCAGCCCGGTCAGGCTTGCCAGTACCATGCACGGCAGGTACATGATGATGGACATGCGGCCAATCTGATAGATGATGAACATGATTGCACCAAGCACCCGGAGCGCCTTGCTCTTGAACCGCAGCTCCAGATAATGATACGCCGTGTCAATGTCCAGCTTGCTGTAAATCGGCAGGAAATAACGGATAGTCAGCGGAATCGCCAGAATCATGCCCAGCTGGGCGAACCACATCAGCCACGTCCCGGCAAAGGATATGCCCACCAGCGACAAAAAGGAAATCGGGCTCAGCAGTGTCGCAAAAATCGACACGGAAGTAACCCACCAGGGAATTGTGCCGTCACCCTTGAAATACTCCTTCCCCTTCATGTCCTTTTTAGCAAAATGGACACCGAACAGCAGAACCGCAATCAGGTAGATTACCAGCACTGCCAAGTCTATATTTGTAAACCCCTGCATTAATATACCCCTCTCTTACGACACCCCGCAGGCGGCAGGCGCTTTCCCCAAGCACCTGCCCCGCCTGCGACACCTTACAAAAGCCTATTTCTATATCTCAATCTTACAAAAACTTCTCCCGTGCCTCACGGACCATTTTAGCCGCTTCCTCAACAATCGCGGCATCTGCCTCAGTCAGCTCAGCCAGCGGCGCACGGACACTGCCGATATCCAGCCCCTCGTTGATTTTCAGCATGGCCTTGATTACGGCATACATGTTGCCATGAGCGGAGCACATCTTGTAAATAACCTCATTGGCGGCGTACTGAATCGGCATTGCCTCTGCCAGCCTGCCCTCGCGCACCAGCTCATCCATCTTCAGGAACAGCTCCGGCATTACGCCATAGGTGCCGCCGATGCCTGCCTCGGCACCGATTACCCTGCCGCTGATGAACTGCTCATCAGGGCCATTGAACACGATGTAGTCCTCACCGGCCGCCGCCTTGAACATCTGGATATCCTGCACCGGCATGGAGGAATTCTTCACGCCGATTACCTGCGGATTCTTCCTCATTTCTGCAAAAAGGCTGTTGGTCAGTGCCACGCCTGCCAGCTGTGGAATATTGTAGATAACAAAATCCGTCTTTGGCGCCGCGGAGCTAATGTCATTCCAATATTTGGCAATGGCATGCTCCGGCAGACGGAAATAAATTGGCGGTATGGAGGCAATGGCATCCACGCCCAGGCTCTCTGCATGGCGGGCCAGCTCCATGCTGTCCTTGGTGTTGTTGCATGCCACATGGGCAATAACGGTCAGCTTGCCCTTTGCTACTTTCATGACATTTTCCAGTACAATCTTCTTATCCTCGACGCTCTGATAGATGCACTCGCCGGAAGAACCGTTGACATACACGCCCTTGACGCCCTTATCAATGAAATACTGTGCCAGCTTCTGCACCCTCTCCGGGCTGATTTCGCCAGCCTCATCGTAGCAGGCATAAAATGCCGGAATAACGCCCTTGTACTTGTCCAAATTTCTCATGATTGCTTTTCCCCTTTTCTGCAACTTCTCTTTTAAACTAATCCATTAAACTAATCCATTGACGGAACCAATTATCAAATTATCATTGGCAAATTATCTCATTGGCAGATTGCCAAATTTTAAAATTGTCAGGTTAGCCAATGCCTCATTATCGCGCCGGCAGCTATATCAGCCTGACTGCCTTTTCGCGCATCCCCTCATGCCGCGGCACGGCTGTCAGTCATTTTCCAACGCATCGGCAAACCTTCTGGTGATGACCTGCGGGCGGGTGATAATCGAGCCAACCACGGCGCAGTAGGCCCCCAGCTCAATAACCCTTTTTAATTTTTCCGGCGTATCCACGTTGCCCTCCGCTATGACAGGGTGCTTTACCTTGGCAATGATGTCACGCAGAATAGCAAAGTCGTCTGCCTCGATTTTGTCCCCCTTGCTCTGAGGCGTGTAGCCCACCATGGTAGAGCCGATAAAATCAAAGCCCAGCTCATCTGCATGTACGGCCTCTGCTACCGTGGAACAGTCAGCCATAAAAAGCTGCTTCGGATATTTTGCCCTGGCCGCCCTGAACAGCTCATCCAGCGTAATGCCGCCGGGACGGGAATTGATGGTGGCATCCAGCGCGATGATCTCCGGCTTTACCTCCATCAGCTCATCAATCTCCTGCATGGTAGGGGTGATGTACACCTCCGCCCCCTCATAGTCCCGCTTGATGATGCCGATAATCGGCAGATTCACATTCTGCTGAATTTCCCTGATATCCTCCACCGTGTTGGCACGGATGCCCCTGGCACCGCCCTCCTGTGCCGCCACAGCCATGCGCCCCATGATAAAGGACGAATGAAGCGGCTCATGCGGCAATGCCTGACAGGAAACTATCAGCTTGCCCTTCAATGAAGCTATTTTTTCCGCCATACCCGCATCCTGCCACAGCTCTGCATTTCTATTCATGATTTCTCCCCCTGTGTATTTTTTATTTCTTCTTCACATCTCATTTCCTGATTCTATGCACATTATATGGTCGGTGAAAGAACAAGTCAATCTTATCGTCACTTTTGGAAATTACTTTCAATATATACGCAAAAATAACCTAAAATACATGGTATAAGTACAGTTTTTCCTGCTGCCAAGGAAAGTTCTTTCCGCAGGAAAATTTCAGTTT
>NZ_JBJDWZ010000100.1:0-2744 GCF_051866355.1 Anaerovibrio sp.
ATGGCAAAGGCGAAAAAGTCTGCGCCGAAAATAATCCACAGCTCATGCTTTATGCTCTTGGCGCACTCCACGTTTACAGACCGATATTCGGTAGTAAGATACAGAATGTCCTTATCTGCATAGACCAACCGCGTATCAGAGCGTATGAGATGTGGGAATGCAAAGTGGACGATTTGGTTGCGTGGGGTGAAAACGAAGTCAAGCCAAAAGCTCAAAAGGCATTTTTAGGCGTAGGCACATACAAAGCCGGAAATTGGTGCAGATTCTGCCGTGCAAACGGTATCTGCAAGGCACAGGCCCAGCAGCATCTGTCCACTTTCAGCGAGTACGATACAACAAATGCCGCCCTTCTCAGCCCTGCTGAAATGGGAAAAGTCCTCACGCTTGGAGCTGACCTAGTTGGCTGGTATAACGCCGTTGAGAAAAAGGCATTTGACTCCTTACTCGAAGGAAATAAAATACCGGGGTTCAAGCTGGTCGAGGGACGCAGTTCCCGCGCATGGACCAATCAGGATGAGGCACTGGAAAAACTGGAACAAAGCGGCATAGAACGCGCCATGATTTATGACAACGTTCCTAAAACCCTGACCCAGCTTGAAAAAATGATAGGTGCGAAGAAATTCGCCGAAATGGTAGGCTCCTATATCATGAAGCCTCCGGGACGGCCTACTCTCGCACCTGAAGCTGATAAACGCAAAGAGTATAGTAGCGCGGCCGCAGATTTTGCAGGCGTTGCGCAGGCATAAGGAGGACACATTATGTATAACAACAATCCAACAAGAGTTCTGACAGGAGAGGTAAGACTCTCCTATGTAAACCTCGTGGAACCGCAGGCAGACAGGCTGAATCCATCGGCTCCGGCAAAGTACACCGTTACCCTGCTCATTCCTAAAAGTGATGTTGCTGTGAAGCAGAATATTGACGCCAGCATCGAAGCTGCCGCAACTGAGGCGCAGTCCAAGATTTGGTCAGGCATGAGGCCTCCGACCTTGGACCAGCCGGTACACGATGGCGATGGTCTGAGAGCCAATGGCACTCCATTCGGTCCTGAATGCAAGGGATGCTGGGTGGTAACTGCCAAATCCAAGAACAAGCCGCAGGTGGTTTCTCAGAACGACATAAACACCGAGCTTCTGCCGCAGGATATTTACAGTGGCATGTATGCAAGAGTCACCATCAGCTTCTTCGGGTACAATGCTAACGGCAAGCGCGGTATTGGTTGCGGGCTTGGCAATGTCATGAAAACAAGGGATGGCGAACCGCTTGCCGGAAATGTTTCTGCCGCCGCCGACTTTGCTGGTGTCGGGCAGACAATTGCGGCACCGCAGGCTCAGGCGGCATGGGGACAGCCTGTGGCAACTCCTGCGGCTCAGGCGGCTCCTGCGCAGAATACTTGGGCAGGCGCAGTTCAGGCCATGCAGGCAGAATCTGCAAGACGGATTAATCCGCTCACAGGTCAGCCAATGTAATTGAAAGTTAAAAGACGTACAGCTAAATAATTTACACAGCTGTACGTCTTTTTCTTTACCTATAAGGAGGACAAAATTATGAGAAGCAAATACATCATATTCAGATTTTATGACAGTGATTTCAGAGTTGATGCGCGGGAGGTAATCACGAAGATTTTTGAAGATAACATCTTTGAAGTAGCCTATTGGAATGCTCCTGATTGTATAACCAAGGGGATGACTTTTGACCAAAGATGGGAAAAATTCGAGAATTTTATTCAAACGCATTACAAAGGTGATGTTTCTAAATTCGCTAACAGAATATCCATTATCCTGCCCGTCCACCATCTCATATATGACCACATTTTTTGGGCCGACCGTGATAATATAGCTTTCGGAAATAAAACGTATGATAACGAGGGTATAGTACAAGGAATTAAAGCATATTTATTGCCCTCAAGTTCAATCCCGTGCGACATTCATTTTGGCGATGAATGGGACCGCGACGAGGATTGTGACCTTAGCTCAATCTACCTCGACATGCACACCGGGCTGCTAAGAGTATATTGATGATAAGAGTAGGTTTTTCTGCTTATGTTAGCTGTAAGGATTGGAGTGAGTGACATGACAAACGGAGATAAGTTTCGAGAAAAACTTGCTAAGAAAAGCAACGATGAATTTGTGGACATTCTGATGGGTAGCATGTGTGAGTATTGTATTCATAAAAGGAAAAATTGCGGAAAAAAATCATGCAAGGATGGCATAAAAGCATGGTTTAATACTCCATGCAAAGAAAATCCACTTGCTGAGAAAAACCCTGATAAGACCATGATAAATAATGCAGTCACTGACAACATTGACCATCCTGTGCATTATAATTTTGGCAAAATCGAGGTCATAGACTTCATAGAACAACAGCATCTAGGATTTCATTTAGGAAACTCTGTCAAGTATATAAGTCGTGCCGGACGCAAAGACCCTGCGAAAACAATTGAAGATTTGAAAAAAGCAGCGTGGTATTTGAACAGGCAAATCGAAAAATTGGAGCGTGAGTTAGGTGGACAAAACAAATAACCGTGATGTGCTTACCTGCATATACTGCCGAAACTGTATTGCGAAAAATATTGGATTTGAATGTTACGCCTGGGGGCAAATGATATGGATTTCTCCATTTCACGCTAAAACTTGCCCGTATTTTCAGTCGCGTAATCGAAAAGGTTGCCGCACAATGATAAAGGAGCGTGTGGAAAATGGCTAATTGGAAACCTGAAATCGGTAAAATGTACTATTTTCCCT
>NZ_JBJDWZ010000100.1:2844-4139 GCF_051866355.1 Anaerovibrio sp.
AAAATGCTGGCTGTTGCAAAGGAGTGAATGATTATGAGCCGTAAACTTTTATGGGCGAAAGCGGAATTGGCGTTGAATATCCTCATTGCAGGAGGATTATTTTTCGCCGGTATATATTTTGTTTTTTATGATGAGCCTTTGCAGGCGTTAGCTTGTTTTGTTGGCAGTGCTGTATGGAGAGGATGATGGTATGGATTACAACACGTTACGAGCGATATTAAAAATATTTAATATCGCTCTCATAGCATTCCTGAACTTGTCATAAATATTCGGGATATTTCGAGGAGGTGTAAAAACATGAACGATGACAGTCTTGACGAATATTATGACGAAGCTGGCGGCTTTCATTTTGACGGCATAGGCTACAGCCCAAACAACAAATCCTGCGGTAAATGCGCCAAGGAAAACTGTATGGACTGCGCCAGCTGGCCTCGTCTTTCCAAAAATGTGTGGGGCAAAATGGTATTCCTGCTTGGACTTAAAACTAAGCAGAAATTCCACATCATCGGAGTAGATAGAATACCGCCGAATATGATGTTCGTATTCACCAATAATTGCCTGAAAAACTATAGCCGCAAGGAAAGACAGTTCAAACCTGCCCCGCATTGGGTATTGCAGTTATTGCTTTTGGGTAAATATAAGCATTTGGAGGTTGTGCCATGATACGCCATATCTCTATAGACCTTGAAACATTCAGCAGTGAGCCTATCGGCAAAACTGGCGCATACAAGTACGTTCAAAGCGATGATTTTGAAATCATGTTGCTCGCGTACAGCGTTGATTATGGCCCTGTTGAAATCGTGGACCTTGCTTCCGGAGAGCTTATCCCCGACTGGCTGTACGCCGCAATAAAAAGCCCTGAATATATCAAGCACGCATACAACGCGGCTTTTGAGTGGTACTGCCTCTCAAAATTCTACGGCGAATTGCTCCCCCTTGAGCAATGGCGCGATACCATGCTCCACGGAATGTATTGCGGCTTCCCTGCTGGACTGGATGTCGTAGGAAAGGCCCTTGGGCTTCCTGAGGATAAGAAAAAGCTCTCCATAGGCAAAGCATTAATCAGGTATTTCTGCATTCCCTGCGCGCCCACCAAAGCAAATGGAGGGCGCCGCAGAAACCTCCCGAAGCATGACCTCGCAAAATGGGAGTTGTTCAAGAAATACTGTGTAGGTGATGTTGTTACCGAGATGGAGGTTGAACGCAGGCTTTCCAATTATCCAGTGCCTGACTCCCTCGAAATGCAGTGGCGCACAGATTTAAGGATAAACGAGCGAGGCGTTGCGGTGGATTTG
>NZ_JBJDWZ010000100.1:4239-6120 GCF_051866355.1 Anaerovibrio sp.
GGCAAGACCAGCACCAAGAAGTATGACGCCATAATGTCAGCTGTCTGCAAGGATGGACGTGTCAGGGGGCTTCTCCAATTCTACGGTGCTAATCGCACAGGCCGGTGGGCAGGCAGGCTGGTTCAGGTCCAAAATCTCCCTCGCACTTATATCGAGCAGCTTAATTTCGCGCGAAGCGTCATACGGCACGGGGCAATAGACTTGCTGAAAATCAATTTCGGCTCCGTAGCAAATGCTCTATCCCAGCTTATCCGCACGGCGTTCATTGCCTCTGACGGAAACAAGCTGGTGGATGCTGACTTTTCCAGCATTGAGGCGCGGGTAATCTCATGGCTTGCAGGTGAAAATTGGCGGCTTGAGGTATTCCGTACACATGGCAAGATTTATGAAGCATCCGCCAGTCAAATGTTCGGTGTTCCTTTGGACAGGATAAAGAAGGGAAATCCTGAATATGCCCTGCGGGCAAAGGGAAAAATAGCGGAGCTTGCACTCGGCTATCAGGGCGGCGCAGGGGCCTTGATAACGATGGGCGCGCTCAACATGGGCATTCCTGAAGATGATTTGCAGGATATTGTAACTAGGTGGCGCACATCAAACAAAAGGATAGTCGACCTATGGTATAAAGTCGAAAATGCTGCCGCCTCGGTCATTCAGACGGGAAGCCCTGTCGGGGTCAATAACCTTATATTCGCGAGGGAATTTGACCTCGCGAACGGACTGGATTTCCTGACCATAACTCTGCCCAGCCGTAGGAAACTGTTCTATGTCCAGCCCCAGCTCGGCGAGAACCGCTGGGGAAAGCCGTCTATCATCTACAGGGGCATCAATCAGACCACCAAGCAGTGGACAACGCTTGAAACCTATGGGGGCAAGCTGGTGGAGAATATCGTTCAGGCAATAGCCCGCGACTGTCTTGCCCTTGCCATAGCGCGGCTGGAAGCCTGCGGCTTCGATATAGTATTCCATGTGCATGATGAGGTTGTTATCGACTGCCCTGCCGACAAAGCAGATTTGGATGAGGTCGTACGGCTCATGACTTTGCCGATACCTTGGGCAGACGGATTGCCGCTTAATGCGGATGGTTGGATTGGCGACTTTTTCAGAAAGGATTGAGAAATATGAATCCATTAAAATATATCAGCGATAATCTTACGATTCCTGAGCTTCTTTGCCAGCTTGCAGAGGAATGCTCCGAGCTTTCAAAAGCCTCGCTCAAGGTGAGGCGCACCCTCGTCCCCGGCAGTAGTCCTACCCCTGTCACTCACGAGGAGGCCATGAAAAACTTCAAGGAAGAAATTGCCGATATTCGCTTGGTTCTGCTGGTACTGAATGTCAAACTCGATGACCCTGACATTTCCGCCATTTGCAGTAAGAAAATGGCTAGGTGGGCTAAGCGGTTGGAGGACGCAAAATGCAGTATGACAGAAAAATAAGCATCACCTCCGGCAATAACAGGAAAAGCATAAACTGGCAGGGGCAAATCCTGATGCTGTCTGAGTTTTATGAAAAGCTACGTATCCCCGCGCGGTCAACTGAAACCATGCAGGAATATCTTTCCCTCAAGAAATCCGAGCAGGATGACAGGAAAGACGTTGGTGGCTTCATAGCAGGAAGCCTGTCAGGTACGCGGCGCAAGGCCGGAGCAGTTACCGGGCGCGACCTCATTACCTTGGACTTTGATAATATCCCTCCGGGCGGCACCGACGAGATACTGAAGCGCATTGACGCACTCGGCTGTGGCTACTGCATTTATTCTACAAGGAAGCATTCAGCGGTTTCTCCAAGACTCCGCATACTCCTGCCTTTTGACAGGACGGCTACAGCTGACGAATATGAGCCGGTAGCAAGGTTCATGGCGATGCAGATTGGCATGGAGTTTGC
>NZ_JBJDWZ010000100.1:6220-12981 GCF_051866355.1 Anaerovibrio sp.
TGCCGGGCCTACGATATTTACGGAGCCATGAACACATTCTTGGAAGGGGTATACGCGCCTGTAGATAATTCCCAAAACAGGTTCACTTACCTCGGAGGCAGTACCACGGGCGGCGCAGTGGTGTATGATAACGGATTGTTCCTCTATTCCCACCACTCCACTGACCCATGCTCAGGGAAGCTGGTAAATGCTTTCGACATGGTGCGCCTCCATAAATTCGGTGACTTGGACGATAATGCGGCGGCGAATACACCGACAAACCGACTCCCCTCTTATTCCGCCATGTGCGAGCTGGCTATCGCTGACGGCCACGTTTCAAGACAGCTGGCAAAGGAGCGGGCTGAATCAGCTATAGGGGATTTCGGGCAGATTACCGCGGAGCCTGACGAGGGCGAGAACTTCGACTGGACCACGGAGCTTGAATTGAACCCGAAGACAGGAGCAATAAAGCCCACCATAGACAATATTTGGATTATCCTTGAGAACGACCCGAACCTCCGTGGCAAATTCGCCCTCAATGAGTTTGCGGGGCGCGGCGAAGTCCTTGGCGAGCTTCCATGGTGCGCTTTCACCAAGCGTCGGGCATGGGCCGACAACGATAATCAGGGCATGTACTGGTATTTTGAAAAGGTTTACAAGATTACCGGCAACGGCAAGATTGACGGCGCGCTTTCCCTGCACAGCGAGAAGCACAAATTCAACGAGGTGAAAAATTACCTCACCTCACTGAAATGGGACGGCATCGCGAGGCTGGACAGCCTGTTCATAGATTACCTCGGAGCGGCTGATACCCCCTATACCTGCGCAGTCACGCGCAAAGCGTTCACTGCGGCAGTGGTAAGGGCATTGGAGCCGGGGTGCAAATACGACACCATGCTCATCCTCTCCGGGCCGCAGGGCATAGGCAAGTCCACCCTGCTGGATAAGATGAGCAAGGGCTGGTTCAACGACGGCATACGCACCTTCGAGGGCAAGGAAGCCAGCGAGCTTCTTCAGGGGGTGTGGCTGGTGGAAGTCAGCGAGCTTGACGCGTTCAGGCGCACCGATGTAGCGAGGATAAAGCAGTTCCTCAGCCTGAGATACGACAGGTTCAGGGCGGCATACGGGCGGCACGTCAAGGACATTCCGCGGTGCTGTGTATTCTTCGGCACCACCAACACTTCCGAGTTCCTGCGCGACCGCACGGGCAACAGACGGTTTTGGCCTGTAGACGTAGGAGTACAGCCATGCACCAAAAGCGTGTGGCTTGACCTTGATGAAGAACGCGACCAGCTTTGGGCGGAAGCCGTAGCGAGGTGGCGTGTCGGTGAGAGCCTGTTCCTTTCAGGCCATGTCGAGAAGGAAGCCAAGCGGGAGCAGGAAATGCACAGGGAAGCCAGCAGCAAGGAAGGTTTTATATTGGATTTCGTAGAGAGGCCTGTGCCAAGGGATTGGCAGAGATGGTCTTTGGACAAGCGGAGAATGTTCCTCAATGGCGAGAATGCGGGTGATGCAAGCGACCTTGTTCCAAGGGATAGAATATGTGCTTTGGAAATTTGGTGCGAGGCATTTGGCGGTCAGCCAAGGGATTTCAAGTACGCGGAGGCGGCTGAAATAAATGACATCATGCGTTCTCTGCCGGGCTGGGAAAAGACGGCTGGAAGTGTTCGGTTTGGGTACTGCGGAAAGCAGCGTGGATTCCAAAAAAGGCCGGAACATTGGGTGGAACATTCAGCGGAACATCTGAATTTCTAGAAAGAATTTTGCACTTTTAGAAAGGTTTAGGCGCGAAAAGAAAGTCAATGTTCCGGGGGGTCAATGTTCCAATGTTCCGGGTAATGTTCCGGGTAATGTTCCGGCTTAAACCCTTGATATTACTGGGTTTGTTATTAAAGTGGAACATTGGAACATTAATTACTATAGAGTAGTGTAATTAGGCAGATTAGAGAGAATTAGAGAATTATTATCATTTTAGTAACTCTCTAATTCGCCTAATTTGCGCAAATATACGCGCGCGCGTGCGCGAGGAAGTCAGAGGAGAGAATTATGCTTGAAAAACAAATAGAACAAAAACTTATAAAAGGGGTAAAAAACTTGGGCGGAATGTGCCTGAAATTTGTAAGCCCGGGTACAGCAGGAGTACCGGACAGAATTGTCCTGACGAAAACAGGCAGGGTGATTTTCGTGGAACTCAAAACGGACACGGGGAGCCTCACTAAATTGCAGAAGTATGTGATTGGGAGGATGAAATCGAGGAATGCGGATGTGAGGGTCCTGAAAGGGCTGGATGAAGTCAAAAACTTTTTGTCCGAGCTGGAAAGGAGCGACGGGATATGAAATACATCCCCCACTCCTATCAGCAATACTGCATTGACTCAATCATCTACAACAAAGCTGTAGGGCTGTTTCTCGATATGGGCCTCGGCAAGACGGTTGTCACACTCACTGCTATCCACGATTTGCGTTTCAACAGGTGGGAAATAGCCAAGCCATTGATTATCGCCCCTAAAAAGGTGGCAGAAGCCACATGGTCTACGGAGGCGGCAAAATGGGACCATACCAAGAATATGAGGATTGTGAAGATTTTAGGTACATCAGCACAGCGGATGCGGGCCTTGGCTACTCCCGGCGATGTGTATGTCACCAATCGCGAGAATACGCAGTGGATTGTGAACCACTTTCGCAATGACTGGCCTTTTGATATGGTGGTGCTTGATGAAAGTTCCAGCTTCAAGAACAGCACCAGCAAAAGGTTCAAGGCCATGCGCCTTGTCAGGAGCCGGATAAAGAAAATCGTGGAGCTTACGGGAACACCGGCGAGCAACGGCCTTGAGGATTTGTGGGCGCAGGTGTATCTCTTGGACGGAGGCGCAAGGCTCGGCCCTACCCTCAGTGCCTATCGCGACAAGTATTTCATTCCCGGCAGGCGCAATCAGACCACCATTTTTGATTATAAGCCCAAGGACGGCAGTTTCGAGATGATTAAGCAGGCAATCAGCGATATATGTATCAGCATGAAAGCGGCTGACTACCTGACACTTCCCGATATGCTTGTGAATGATATTCCTGTGGCCCTTGATTCAAAGGCTAGGCGGGCATATATGCAGTTGGAAGCGGAGCTTCTTCTTCAGGTGGATGACAGCACTATCACGGCGGGGAGCGCAGGGGTGCTTACCGGCAAGCTCCTTCAGCTTTGCAACGGCGCGATTTATGACGAGGACAAGAATATCGTTCCCATTCATGACTGCAAGATTGAGGCGTTCATGGAGCTTATCGAGCAGCTTAATGGAAATCACGCATTTGTTCTTTATAATTTCCAGCATGACAGGGAAAGGCTTCTCAATGCCTTAGCTAAAACAAACCTTCGTGTTCGCGTTTATTCCCGGTTGCAGGATCAGACTGACTGGAACAACGGCAAGATTGATGTGCTTCTTGCCCATCCTGCGAGCTGTGGCTACGGCCTGAACATTCAGGGAGGCGGTCATCATGTAATTTGGTTCGGACTGACATGGAGCTACGAGCAGTACGACCAGTCGAATAAGAGGCTCTATCGTCAGGGGCAGGAGCATCCGGTGGTAATCCATCGCCTGTTTATTCAGGGCGGAATGGATGAAACCGTGATGGAAGCCCTCGAAAGCAAGGGCGATGTTCAGGACACGTTGCTCGCCGCCCTCAAGGCACGGATTACACAGTTAAAAAAGAGAGGTTGATGGTTCATGCAGAAAGAAGAAATAAGGGAAATTGCCCGCACAGCCGCACTGGAAGCAGTGAAGAAATCTGCGGAGGCTCGTGATGATATAATCCGCGAGGAGCTTGATTCCCGCTATCATGATGTCAAATTGCTGATGAGTAATTATCGTAAGCTGAAGCTCCATTATTCCAGCATGGCCGACGAGGCTTTGGAAGTCAGCTCGCTGTGTTCCCTAAAGCATAAGACCGGTTTGATGATGGAGCATGTGGACATAATGCTCCGGGCCTACAAATCCTTGTGCGAGGCATCTGACAATCCCGATGAGATACGCCGCTACAACGCCCTGTACATGCGGTACGTTTCTGATGAGAAATGCAAGGTCGCAGATATTGCAGCCCGGCTGGGCATTGACCGCAGGACATTCTTCCGTGATGTCAGCAGGGCGATGGAAGAACTTTCCGTCCTGCTATTTGGCCTTGAGGCCATAGGCACTTGGAATCCGAAAAAATAGTTTCAGGCTCCTCCGTATCCTTTGTGCGGAGGAGCTTTTTAGTGCTAAAAATAGAACAAACTGTAAAATTTTTCCAAAATTTTTCCTGAAAAATATTGACAAAAGTCACTAAAAGTCGTATAATAAGACTATAAAGAAATACAAAAAAACAAAAAAGCCCGAAAGGATGATTAACATGTGGAAATACTTAACATACGAAGAATTCACAAATCTTGCGAGAGAATGGTACCGCTGGGGAGGCGCAACCTTCTACGAGTGCTGGGATGAAAACGCTTTTAACGAATATGTAAAAGAGTTCGGACGTATCAGTAAAACACGCGCTCTGAGAATGTTCAGAGAAAATTACTACATCGAAAAAGAAAGGCTTGCAGCTTTCGCAGGTTGCTTCTAAGCCGAAATGCCCGGAAGGGCATCAGCCGGGAATGACCGCCCGGCTCTGATGATGGCAGGTCAAAAGAAAGGATGTGAGGCCATGAAGAAGGAAGTCGCAAGAGTAATAGTTCCACACAAGAATAATCCGGGATGGTATTGCGTGAAGACAACATTCCACCTGACTGGAAAAGTTGACAGCGATTTAGTGAAGGACGAAGAAACCGGAGTGCCAATAACTCTCGAACTTCCGGACAAGCCGCTGGACGGCGTTTACGAAACCGCAGATGCTACGACGTATTACACTTATCACGATTGCTACGAAGAAGCATTTGCACAAATTCAGCAGTCCATGTCAATAATTACACATCCCTTCATTTTCTTAGCCTTAAAACATTTTCTTTGCTTAAAGTCGTAACAGATGTATGAAGTATGACTGCCGTTTTTAATCTCACGGAAGTATTTGCCATCTTCAAGCCATTCTCGCTTGATTAACTGGCCCGCTTGCAACTCCGGCATACTGCTCTTGGCGGTGTCTGCCAGTTCTTTTGCAATCATGCTCAATACTGTTTCTACCTCAGTCATTGCTTGTCAAAAGCTCCTCAATGGTACATCCATACAACTTTGCAATAATCGGCAGTTTATCGGCGCGGGGCTTAGATACGCCTCGCTCCCACTTGCTCACGGAAGATTCCTGAACACCGAGTGCCTCGGCAACCGCCCGCTGGGACGGGATGGCACCCCGCAACCTGCGCTCTCTCATGATATTCATCCACTCACCTCCTCTGTCGGTCGTTTTTATTTATACCCACATTCTTATTATAAGACTTTTCGGCTTATTTGTCAACTTAAATTCAAGAAAATTTTTCGGTGAATTTTTCTTGACTACTTGAATTAAAAGCTATATACTCGACTTATAGGAAAGGTGGTGTTATTCATGAAAGACTTTGGCAACAGATTGAAGAAGCTGAGGCAGACGGCGGGGCTTACCCAAGCAGAGCTGGCTGATATGATGGGTGTGGTTCCTTCGGCTGTAGGCAAATATGAACGCCTGCCTGATGCTTTCCCGAGCATCGAGGTCCTTATCAAGCTGGCCGATTACTTCAAGGTCAGCACTGATTATCTGCTCCGAGGCATTCCCTGTTCAGGAGATATTGCGAATAACATAAACGGAGTTATGCTAAACAGCCCGGTCATTCAGGGCAATCACAGCGCTGTGACAATAAGCGGCTCGCAGAAATTGTCACCTGAGTCGGCAGAGCTTGTTAAGATTTACGAATCGCTGAAAGGGCGTGAGCGCATAGCTCTCCTCAATTGTGCATTGGAATTGGAGAAAGGAGGACAATGATATGCACCTGACTTTAGATGTGAAGAAGAAATGCAACTTCTTTTGGCTTCGAGGCATACGCCGCGCAAGGATTGATAAATGCTGCGCTGAATGCTTCATTGGCGAAAAATATACCGAAGTTTATGAAAAGACGCGTTTCAAGAATACAGCCCATGTAGAAGTAGAATTACCGCCTGATGATACAATTAAGGCTTACTATCTGTGCGGTCTTAGCAGAGGGTGGGTTTACACTAACAATACGCACATCGCATTTATTCCATGTAAGGGACAGAACGTGGAAATAAATAATGACAAGATTCATGTGACAATTACGGATGCCCGGCAGATTAACTTTCAGGATTATGACCCTGACCCACCGGGAGAATACACTCATGAGCAAAGGACATGCAGGAACTGGATATTTGCCAATTACCTGCTGGACGGAATGCCGTTATGAAAAGGGCGGCCATATATGTCAGGGTATCTACGCTTGAACAGGCGCAGGAAGGTTATTCAATCGGAGAGCAGAAGGAAAGATTGATTGCGTACTGCAAAGCACATGATTGGATTATCGCCAATATCTATGTTGACGGCGGATATTCAGGCAGTAATCTGAACAGGCCCGGCATACAGAAACTAATGCAGGAAACAGAAGAGTTCGACGTCGTGCTGGTGTATAAGCTGGACAGACTATCTCGCTCACAGCGTGATACTCTATACCTGATTGAAGAAGTATTCATGCCGCACGGAGTTGATTTCGTATCAATGCAGGAATGCTTTGACACATCCTCCCCTTTTGGCAAGGCAATGATAGGCCTGCTGGCCGTATTCGCACAGCTTGAAAGAGAACAGATAAAAGAGCGCACAAAAATGGGCCGAATGGC
>NZ_JBJDWZ010000101.1:0-2278 GCF_051866355.1 Anaerovibrio sp.
TCTCATACGCATCCACAGGCTCTGCCTTGGCATAGAGCCAGCCCTGTACCACATCACAGCCGCTTTCCCTTGCCATCGCGGCCTGCTCTTCCGTTTCTACGCCCTCTATGACCGTGGTCATACCAAAATCCTTGGCCAGCTTCACCACATTGGCAATCAGGCTGTTGTTGTGGTTTCTCTCCCAGCCCAGCACAAAATTCCTGTCCAGCTTCAGCACATCTGCCGGAATCTGCTCCAGCATGGAAAGGGAGGAATAGCCGGTGCCAAAATCATCAATGGACAGCCGGAACCCGGCCTTGGAAAGCTCATGCAGACGATCCATCAATACCGCGGCATCATCAAAGAAAGCGCTCTCTGTAATCTCCAGCTCCAAAAGATTTCGCGGCACATTAAAGGAATCCGCTATAGTGCATATATTTCTTACCAGTTCCCTGCTGGCAAAATGAGCCCTGGATACATTTACAGAAATAGGATACACCGCCCTGCCCATATCCAGCCAGCGGCGAATCAGGCGGCATGCCTCCTTCAGCATATACAGATCCAGCCGTTTTATCTCACCTGTAGCCTCCAAAAGCGGCACAAACTGGTACGGCGGAATCATTCCCAGCTCAGGGTGCTGCCATCTGACCAAAGCCTCACTGCCAGCCCAGTCATCAGACTGCAGATGATGCTTTGCCTGCAGGTACAGCTTCAGCTCGCGACGCTCCAGGGCAAGCTCAAAGTCTTCCTCCAGCCGTTTTCGCATCTGCTGTTCCTCGTACATCTTCTGGTCGTAGTAAACAATGGTATTGCTCCCCTGCTTGGCATATTTCAGTGCCGTAATGGCCCGCTCATAAGCCTCGTTAAGATGACCGCCCTCCTCGGCAACACTGGCTCCTGCCGACAAAACGATAGTGTACTCCTTTACGCTGTCCCTAACCTGGGCCAGAAGCGTCTGCACACGCTCAATGGCACCCTCACCGTTCATAAGAATAGCAAACCTGTCCGCCGTTACGCGACACACCATTTCCCCCGGATCAACTCCGTCCTTCAATATAGCCGCCGTCTTTTTCAGTACAATATCGCCATACTCATTGCCCATAATCATGTTCAAGGCACTGAATGAGTTAAAATCCACAATAAAGATTGTCACAGGCTTGCGCCCTCCGGTATGCCATTTTCGCCTCATACCCGCATAATTGTACAATCCAGTCAAATCGTCAATATATGCCAGCTTCACCAGCTTGTCCTGATTCTCCCGCCTGTTGGAATCCAGCGTCCACATAGCAAGCCAGAAGAGCACCGCCAGCACCATGGAAGCTACCATGACCAGATACAGCACATCATGTATCGGCGTGTCCACCATCCAGGCCGGCATCAGCCGGTACACATACCAGCCATCCAGCTCCGGCACGGCCACCGATACCATGTACCAGTCCTTGCCGTTGTCCGAAAAAGCCTCAATGCCATAATCATTGTAGTACAGCTTGTGAGAAAGATTTTCCCAATGCTTCTCATCGTTAAAGAATGCCTGCACCGCTCCCTGCTGCTCCACCTGCATGCCGCTTACCCCCAGCTGCCAGCTGTGACGGGATGCGGCAAAGACGAAGCCATCCTCGTCCTCATGACTGAAAAGCCCATTCATGGCCTTGCTGTTCAGGACGCCGTAAACAGCTCCGCAAACCCTGCCATTCCTCCAGCATGGTATGCTGACTATCACATGCTCAAATATGCCTGAACAATAATACTGTACCTTCATGTAGCCACGCATGCTCTGCTGCAGCACAGGCAGGATATCATACGGCGCCTCGTCGCCATAAATCATCTCCCCCTGCGGGGTGATCGCGCCTATCAGGGAAAAATCCACCAGGGCAGGATTCACGCTTCGGATATATACGTTCAGCTCCTCCCTGCTGCCTCCCATGGATTCAGCCACTGCATTGACATACTGCAGCGTTTCATAGTATTTTTTTATCCGCTCATCAATCAGATGCCTGGACTGAATCGTCCTGTTCACCATGCTGGTTTCAGCTTCCCTGTACATTATCTGTGAGAGTGCATATAGACAGGCTCCCATGCATAGCATCAAAAGCAGTCCCAGCACTATCAAAGCCTGAAAGCTGTCATTTTTTTCATGAAGTGCTAGCTTCATACCATCCACCTCAATTATTTATCACATTAAATTATATGTATGTTATTCGCCACAAAAAATAAATATCCTGCAAGTTATTGGAAAAACACAAAAAAATTGCAAAAAAAGAAGCTATCTTTCGATAACTTCTTCTTGACCGGCGACTTC
>NZ_JBJDWZ010000102.1:0-2271 GCF_051866355.1 Anaerovibrio sp.
ATAATGACTGGGTATTGGGTGCAAGGATAAACGGGCAGTATACAAAGGATGACCTCACCAATCTGGAACAGCTGGGAGCCGGAGGCATGAACAGTGTCCGTGGCTTCAAGGAGCGGGTGGCTTCCGGTGACAATGGCATACTGGGGTCGCTGGAGGTATATACGCCGGAGCTGGCACCTCATCAGAGGCTTGTGCTGTTTGCTGATATGGCCAGTGTCGGCAACAATACCTATAACGTTGGTGAACGCAGCAGAAAGCTGAGTTCATGGGGCGTGGGGTATCGCTTTATGGATCGGGACAACCTGAATATCAGCCTGGACTATGCGGTTCCTATTGATGATGGTGATATTGACATGAGCAAATATGGCCGCAGATGGAGCTTGAATATGACTTATCGCTTTTAAACGAATTGCTTTGAAAGAGGTGCAGGGAAATGAAATTGAGCAGGAAATTACTTACGGCGGCTATCTGCCTGGCATTGGGGACAGGTCATGCCATGGCCATGCCCACCGGCGGCAGCATTGTGGCAGGTGCTGATAATATCAAGAACTTTGTGGAAAACCCGGCCAGCGGTGCGGTGATTGACTTTAACGGCAATGGAGTTATCAACTGGAATGCCTTTAATATCGGTACAAATGAGGCGCTTACGTTTAATGTGGCGCAGAATGCCATGGCCTTTAACTACGTATCAGGCGGTGATATTTCCACCATTTTAGGCCACCTGACCCAGAGCGGCAAGGGGAGCATGGTGCTGTGCAATCCTAACGGCATTTTGGTAGGCAACGGCGCTGTCATCAACGCCAATGATTTGACCATGATGACCATGCAGCTGGATAATGACCAGCTGAAAAATATTTTTACGGATGCCGGCAGCAGTATCCTCGCAAATGTGGGCAGTGAGGGCAGGATAGCTATCGCCGATGGAGTATATATCAGTAGTGGCGCAGATATCAGTAGTGACGATGATGGCGTACATATCAGTAGTGGCGCTGATGTGTGGAAGGAGAACACTGCAAGCTGTGCGGTAAGCAGCTTTTCGCTCAGGTCTGCCAGGGGTATGGTGGCACTTGCAGATTCTAATGGGGATTCTGCAGTGGGAGAGCTTCCGCTTGATAAGTTGCAAGAGATCATATCATCTAATCCGTCTGATGGAGAGATGAGAGCGGTAATTCGTCAATATTTAAATGAAGGTTATACGGTTGAGGAAATAATGAAACAGCTGGATTCATTAGGCATCAGTTTTCTTACGAGATGCCGAATTTTAACAATTATCCTTCAAAGCCAGCCAAGTTTAGCTGAAGTTACTAATCAAGCGAAGAATATGTCTGCGCTTGTAGAGGCGAACAACTTGTCAAATGGCGGGAATGCAAGTATAAGAACGGCAGGCTGGGTTGAAAAGATTGATCCTAATACGAGTAAATTGTACCTGGTTGAAGGAACAGTGACAGTTATAAGCAGCGAAAATGCAGGATCATCTGGAAATACAGGAAGCTCCGATAACTCAAGAGATGTTGAGCAATCTGTTGAACAGGTAGAACTTCGTGCCCCTGATTATATAAAAAATGGCTTTAAACTGACATCTGAGAATACTAAGAAGCTGGGATTGGCTTCCGTGGCTGATGATAAGAAGCTGGAACAGATTGTCAATGAAATGAAGGAGATGTCTAACAGCCCAAATACATCTTCAACGTCAAATACGACTACCGTCGCATCAGTTGAGGAGGGAACTGATGCGTCAAGTGGCAATAAAGAAGTGGGTGGCGCATTAGTTGTGAATGGTGGTACGCTATCAATTGGTAGTGAAAAAACGGGTGCCTCGTTGACCTTGATCGGTGCATCATCAAATGGCGATGAAAAAACGGGTGCCTCGTTGACCTTGATCGGTGCATCATCAAATGGCGATGAAAAAACGGGTGCCTCGTTAACTTGGACCGATGCATCATCAATTGGCGATGAAAAAATGATTGAACCGTTAGGAGCAGGGAAGATTACTGTATCACTTGGTGATGAAAAAATAGATACATCTTTACAGTCAAATCTGACTGTAGGCTCATTAACTAATAGGGATAGGTTGTTCGCGGATTAAATGTAAAATATCGCCTTGGAAAGCATGTTGCTTTTCCAGGGCGATATTTTTTTACGAGCTGGATTTATATTATAATTTTTTGACAAAAGTGGTATAATATTTCACATGAGTTTGTTACACTCCCTTGTAGGGTTTATATTTTTTGGAGAAAGGTGATAGTGTGCAGAAAAAGCATTTATATTTTA
>NZ_JBJDWZ010000103.1:0-12748 GCF_051866355.1 Anaerovibrio sp.
GGGGATATATATGCCGCCCCGCCAAACCTTACTACATCCTGCATCATTCATAGTCCTGCCCGATATACACAACAGCCTCATTCGGCTCCCCGCCATCCATAATAGTGCAAGGGAACGGCATGCCATAAAACCACTCTGTATTGCTGCTGTCGGTAACGATAATCGTATGGCCGCGGTCACTCTTCCTGCCCGTATCGACGCCGGTCACATTGAAGCCCTTGTCGCGCAGCCTGTCCGCCAGCCTTGCGGCGGCGCCATTGATGCCGCTGTCATTGATAATCAGCACCGAAATCCCGCCCGGCCCTTCGGCCCTGGCAGGCTTCTGCACCTGCTCAGCCTGTGCCCGGCCCTCATTCTCCTGCTGTTCCTTCTTTTCCGTTTCACCACCGTCACCGGCAGTATTTTTTGCCACAGCGGTGCCTGTATTTTCCTCCAGCACCGTCAGCCCCTTCGGCAGTGATTCATCATACTGGGCCCTGACCTTCTCCGCATTGGCCAGCGCCCTATCTGCCAGCTCTGCTCCCATCTGTCCGGAAACCAGCGCCCTCAGTCCCATGATATCCGGCAGCCAGTAGCTTACGTCCTCCAGATAGGCCGGCTTGCCCGGCACCATAACCGACTCCATGCCCTGCTCCCGGATGGACGGCAGCAGCTGCACCATAGCCACCATCTCCGTCAGCGGCATATCCGTTTCCACCGCCGACTGGATTTCCTCCGCCAGCTGCGGCAGCTTCGGCAGTATGGACGGCGAAAGCATCTTCTCCATCACGGCCCGCATAAAGTGCTGCTGCCTGCCGATGCGGCCGATATCTCCCTCGCCATCGCGATAGCGCACATACTGAATGGCCTTGTCCCCGGTCATATGCTGCATGCCGGGATACAGGTCGATAACAAGACCGCCGTTATCATCCCAGGGATCCTCGTAGTACATGCGCTTTTCCACATCGATATCAATGCCGTCCATGGCGTCTATAATCCGTTCAAAGGCCTTGACATCCACCAGCACATAATAATCCATCGGCACCCCTAAAAGCTCCTCCACGGTCTTCCGCGTCAGCTTCGAGCCGCCAAAGGCATAGGCATGATTGATTTTATCGTAGCCGTTGCCCTCTATTCTCACGCGGGTATCCCTGGGCAGGGACAGGATTTCCGCCTTGCCCGTGTTCCTGTTAATCGTTACCACCATCAGCGTATCACTGCGCCCGGCATCGTCACTGCGCCTATCCACGCCCATGACCATGATATGTGCATAATCATCAGGCCGCTCAATTCCTGATTCAGCCGCGGCGTAGTTTTCCTCCTGCCCGCCGCCGGAAAAGCTGGTGGCCAGCACGCCCGCCAGCGCCACCAGCAAAACGGCGGCCAATATGTATACTCGCGTAAAATTGCGGCGTCTCCTGCGCCTTACTCGCATCTATGAACTCCTCTTTTCCTCACAAAATATAACTTTTCTCAATAAACTCAAACGAATCTTCTAATCCATGCTTTAGTATACCAAAACACCCACGCTCTAGCAAGGGCAAAGAACTCTCCAAATTCACTATTTCTTTTTTTTGAAAAATATATTATCATAGGTATGGATATAATACACATTCAAATCTATCAACTGCAACAAGAGGGATGCATCTATGATACGTTTACCAGTAAACCGCCTTCGCGATGGCATGATAACAGCACAGAGCATATACAACAGCGAAGGCGCCAGCTATCTGACCCGCGGCACCAAGCTAAGCAAGCAGTACATAGACAGGCTGCACAAGATAGGCATATCCAGTGTGGTAATCACCTCCCTTGACCCGAATCTGCCGCTGCCGCCGCCCGAAGACATCATACGCGAGGACACCAGGGTAACCGCCATCCATCAGGTATATGATACATACGCCAGAATCCAGCAGAAGAAGGACATGGAAATCCCTCCCCTGCTCAGCGCTTCCGAGAGTATTATCGCTGACCTGATACGCCAGCCGGACAACCTGGTACAGATGACGGATATACGCCTCTACGACGACTACACCTTTGCCCACTCCGTCAACGTGGCCGCGCTTTCCGCCATGGTGGGCATTCTGTGCCATTTTTCCAAGTCCGACCTGATTACCCTGACCATGGGGGCCCTGCTTCACGACATAGGCAAGCTGAAGGTCAACATCAACATCCTCAACAAGCCGGGCGCCCTGACGGACGAGGAGTACCGCGCTGTCCGCCTGCATCCCGAATGGGGCTGGCGGCACCTTCGCAAGCTGGACCACAGCGAGCTGGACGTATCCTCTATTGCCAGCATAGCATATCAGCACCATGAGCATCTGGACGGCAACGGCTATCCGCGGCATCTTACCGAGGACCATATCAGTGACTTTGCCAAAATCGTGGCCATTGCCGATGTGTATGATGCGCTGACCACCCAGCGGCCGTACAAGAAGGCCTACTCGCCGCATATTGCCTATAAAATCATGACAAAATGCTCCGGCAAGCAGTTTGATACGCCTCTGCTGCAGCTGTTCTTTGACCATGTGGCGCTGTATCCTATCGGCACGGTACTGAAAACAGCGCTGGGTTACTGCATCGTCAAGGCCGTTCACATCGGCATGACCAGATACCCGCGCCTGATTCTCTTTGCCGACAACAACCACCAGCTGCTGTCTACGCCGGTTTCCATTGAAACCACTGACCAGGACAGCGACTTTATCGTATCTATAGTGGACGGCAACGATCTCGGCGCCCTCTGCTTCAAGATGCAGTTCAACCCGTCTTCACTGCTGGTAGAGGACTAAAAATCTGCATCGCGCCACTGACACTGTCAATAAACCAACGAAAAAAACAGGATTGCCCATCGGTTCATCACCGTCGGCACAATCCTGTTCTTTTATTATCTGCAATTATTGCATCATCGGCAATATTCCATTTTTCTTTCCCTGAAAGTTACCGTCTGCAGCTGCAGCTCCTCCGCCAGCTCAAGGGCCGCCCCGAAGTTCATGCCGATATTTTCCGCAGCATGTGCATCCGAACCAAGGGTGATATAGCGTCCCCCCAGCTCGCGGTAGCGCCTGTACACAGGCAGCAGTGACTGCACGGCCCGGCTATCTCCCAGCCGCCGCGTGTTCAGCTCCATCACCACGTCATTCTCCACGGCCGCTCTCAACACTTCGTCTATGGCTCCGGCAAAATCGCCATAGGCCAGCTCCTTGTCCTCATAGGCGGCATAGCGGCAGATATAATCAATGTGCCCCAGCACATCAATATAAGGATTCTCCCGCAGCATGCCCGCCATAACGGTCAAGTAGCGGCCAAAGGCTTCCTCCTTCGATTTATCCGCATAAAAATCAGGATAATACAAATCCAGCATATCAATGATATGCACGGAGCCTATCACCAGATCAAAGGGCGCTCCCTGCAGGAACTTCCTGTTGGCCTCGCCGCTGGTATCGGACAGGCCGATTTCCACCCCCAGGCGCAGCCTGTCGCCGCGATAGGGGAGGTATTTTTCCCAGTAGGCGGCCGCATCAAAGCGGAACTCCATCTCCTTGTAATGCTTCGTGTTTACGTAGTCATAATCATAATGCTCCGTGAACACCAGCCCCAGCCCCTGCCTTGCCGCCGCCTCAATAGCCGCCGCCGCTTCCATCTCCGAGTCAGAGGAAAACACCGTATGCGAATGATTGTCAAATATCATGTTCCGAACCTCTCCTTCACCTGAAAAGCACTGCGGCAGGCCAATATGCCTCTGCCATTACTGCTGTGCCTTGTACTCTTTCAAAGCCTGTGCCAGCTGGTCAGGGCAGGAAGTGGTTTTCGCCCCGCAGCGTATGCCCTCCAGCCTCCTGATAACCTCATCGATATCCATGCCCTGGGTGAGCCTGCCCAAGCCCTGCAGGTTGCCGTTGCAGCCGCCCAGCGCCTGAAAGCTCACGAGCTTGTTATCCTCCACCTCAAGCCTCATCAGGCGCGGGCATATGCCCCGGGGTACATACTCTATCCTCGCCATTTTTCTCATCCTTTCAGATACGCAACGTCTATGTTTACATCGTCCGAATCAATCCTGCACCTTCTGCCGATTAATCAGCCAGCTCCGCCAGCGCATCAGCCAGCAGCCCGAACTCCTCCAGTGAGAAGGTTTCACCGCGGCGGGTGCTGTCCAGCCCGCATTTTGCAAAGGCCCCTGCAATCTGCTCCGGCAGGAAGCCCGCCCCCTTCATGGCATTGGCCATGGTCTTGCGGCGCTGGCCGAAGGCGGCCTTGACCACCCGGAAGAACAGCTTCTCGCTCTTTACCTCCACCGCCGGTTTTTCCCTGACATCGCAGACGATAACCACCGAATCCACCTCCGGCGCCGGAATAAAGGAGCGCGGCGGCACATCAAAGGCAATCCGCGGCCTTGTGTAATACTGCACCGCCACGGACAGCGCCCCGTAAATCTTGCTGCCCGGCCCTGCCACCATGCGCAGGGCCACCTCCTTCTGCACCATGGTAACCAGCACGCTGATAGGCAGGTGCTGCTCCAGAAGTGCCATCAGGATAGGCGTCGTAATGTAATACGGCAGGTTTGCCGCCACCTTGAACGGCTTGTCGCCCATCAGCTCCCGGATATTGACCTTCAATATGTCGCCCGGCACAATGGTTACATTGTCATATCCGGCAAGGGTTTCTGCCAGAACTGCCGGCAGCTTCTTGTCCAGCTCTACAGCCGTGACCTCCGCACCTGACTCCGCCAGCCCCTGGGTAAGGGTACCTATGCCGGGGCCGATTTCCAGAATCCTGTCCCCCGGCCCGGCTCCTGCCGCGTCCACAATCCCCTGTACGATGCCTGCATCCACCAGAAAATTCTGCCCCAGCTTCTTTGCCGCCCGCAGATTAAACGCTTTCATGATATGGCGCGTCACCTGGGGATTGGCAATAACAGGATGAGGGGAACGGCGCTTCCCGTTCCCTGCCAGCTCCTGAGAAATCTCCTTGTCTATATTTTCCGTCATGAAACTATCCTTTCCAGCCTGATTTTCGCTCAAATCATGTTCAATTCCTATTCCACATCCAGCTCGGCCAGCGCCCTGTCAAATTCTTCTCTGGTGACGCCGTAGTGGTTGAGCCGCTGCAGAAAGGTCTTGGCATTGGCATAGCCTACCCCCAGCAGTGCCCCCAGCCTTGCCCTGCGCCGGGCAGCATCGGCACCGCCGCTGATACCGGCACGCAGCAGCTCCGCCCCGGTAAAGGTATCCTTTGGCTCCCAGTCCACAGTGCGCACCTTTGCCAGCGCCTGACGTATGGCTTCCGGCGAAGCCTGCTCTATGCCTATGTCATCGTTGGCCGTGGCATCCTCCCGCGGCACAAAGGCGTGCTTTGCCTCCGGAAAACGTTTTGTCAGGAAACGGCGGATGCGCTCACCGGCAGAATCCGGGTCAGTCAGGATGATAATGCCGCGCTTTTTGTATGCCTTTTCAATGGCATCCAGCGCCTTCGGCTTCAGGCTGAAGCCTTCCGTGATAATGCAGTCGGCCTCCACGGCCTTGCTGATGGCCACCACATCCATCTTGCCCTCAACAACCAGAACTTCCTTTATCAAAACTAATCTATCCCTTCAATACGTCCTTCACAATATTATACACATCATGATGAATGTCTTCAATACTGCGCACCCTGCCATCCGCACTGCACTGAACCCTTGCCCAGCCGTATTTGTCAGCCACCGTGCTGTACGCCTCATGACAACGGTGCAGATAGGCGCTGTCCTTCTCGTGAATGTCCTTCCGCCGCGCCGCGTTTTCCTCGGCCCGCGCCGCAATCAGCCTGTCGCTGACCTCCGGCGGCATATCGAGAAAAACCACCACATCCGGCACAGGCAGGCCAAGCCTGCCAAACTCAAAGTCCCACAGCCAGTCCAGAAACGCCTCCCGCTCTGCCGCATCCTGCAGCTTTACCGCCTGATGCACCATGTTGGAGGTAGTATACCTGTCGGCAATTATAACCGCGCCCCTTTCATAGGCTTCCTTCCATTTCAGGTGATATGAGGCGTAGCGATCCACGGCAAAAAAAGCCGAGGCCCCATATGCGCTGACATCATCGGCCTTTGCACCAAAAGCACCTCCCAGATACATGCGCACCAGCGCCGAGGAATCCGAGGCATAGTCAGGATATTCCACCTTGACCACATCGTACCCCTCCCCTTTCAGCCTGTCGTACAGCGCTCCGGTCTGGGTTGCCTTGCCGGAGCCGTCACCAGCCTCTATTGTAATCAGCCTGCCTTTTGCTTTTGACATCAGCAACATTTCCTTTCAAAAAACTCCCTGCCTGCAGCACGATACCGCCATATGGCCTGCCGCTGTCAGCATGTTATCGCATCTATATTTATCATCACTGTATGACCCTGATAGTAGCCAGCCTGCCGTCGGCAGGGCCGGACAGCCGCAGGCCCAGCGCCTGATAGCGTCGTATATAGCTGATGATTTCTGCCGTAATCTCCTCACCGGGACACAATAGCGGCACTCCCGGCGGATAAAAGGCCACGGTTTCGGCCGAAACAGCTCCTGCGGCCTCCTCCAGCGGAACAGTCCTGACTGCGGCAAAAAACGCGTCCCGTGGATTCATGCGCTGTACCGGCCGCGGCATACTGCCCACGGCCTCCGCACATTCCTCCCCCTTCGGCCTGCCGCCATCCGACGGATAGGATGCGGCCATATCCTTCAACGCCGCCAGCAGCCGCTCCGCCACTTCCTTATTATCTGCCATGGAAATGATAAACAGCAGATTGCGGGTGTCAGAAAGCTCGCACTGTATCTTGTACCGGTGCCGCAGCATCAGCTCCGCCTCCGGCCCTCCCAGCGCCAGTCCGGACAGGTTCACCGTAACCTTGGTACAATCAAGGCAGGTTGCACCGCTGTCCTTGCCGCTGTGGCATATCTCCGTCCCCGGACTGTACAGGCCGGGAATCCTGTTTACCTCATCCCGCACAAAGCGGGACAGCCTGACTGCCTCCGCCATGCGCCTGCGCCCTTCCTCTGCCATCTGCAGGCGGGCAATATCCAAAGACGCCAGCAAAAGCTGGTTGGGGCTGGTGGACTGCAAAAGCCCTGCCGCCTGACGCAGCCTTTTCTTGTCCACGCGGCTGCTGCCTGTATGCAGCATGGAGGTCTGCGTCATGGAACCCAGCAGCTTATGGGTGCTCTGCGCCGCCACATCCGCCCCCAGCTCTATGGCCTGGGACGGCAGCTCATCACTGAACCGCAGATGGGCACCGTGCGCCTCATCCACCAGCAGCAGCATGCCGGCCTCATGCACGGCCTCTGCAATAGCCTGCAGATCACAGCAAAAGCCATAATAAGTAGGGTACACCGCCAGCAAGGCCCTGGCATCCGGATGGTCAGCTATGGCCCTGCGCACGGCCGACAGGCTCAGCCCCATGGCAATGCCAAGCCTGCTGTCCACCTCCGGCCCGATGTATACGGGTACAGCCCCGGCCAGTATGCCCCCCCCGATAATGGAACGATGGGCATTCCGCGGCAGCAGAATCTTGTCCCCCGGCGACAGGGTTCCCATCAGCATGGCGTGGATGGCCCCTGTGGTGCCATTAATGACAAACATGGTGTCCTCTGCGCCCCACAGCCCGGCTGCTAAAGCCTCTGCCGCCTTGATGCAACCCTCCGGCTCATGCAGGTCATCCAGCTCCTCCATGAGGGAAACCTCCTGCCGCAGACCTTCCTCCGTAATCAGCTCCCGCAGCAGCCTGTGGGCTCCCAGCCCCTGCTTATGCCCGGGAGTATGAAAAGCAAGGGCGCCGTCCCCTGCATATTCTTTCATTGCATGAGCAATCGGCGCCTCATATTGATTTAGCGGATATTCTTTTCTCATCATCTGCACTGCTACTCTTTTTCCTGCTTCGGATACGGCAGCTTGACATGAATCTTCGTGCCTTCGCCCTGCACGGAAATCACATTCAGGGCGGCACCTATCAGCTTGGCCCTTTCCTCCATGCCCAGGATGCCGAAGTGTCCGTTGCCGGTGCCGTTTCTGCGCATTTCCTCGATTTCCTCCATATCAAAGCCGCGCCCCGCGTCCGAAATCAAAATGGACAGGTCATTCTGGGAAAACAGCAGGCGCAGGCGTCCCTCGCTGACACCAGAATGGCGGTGGATGTTGTTCAGCCCCTCCTGAATAATACGGAACAGGGTTACCTCCACATGCTTTTCCAATGCCCGCTCACGGCCATTGACCTGAAAATCGGTCTTGAGTATCTTGCGCTCCTCCAGCTTGCTGACCAGCTGCCTGAGTGCAGGCACCAGTCCCAGATCATCCAGTGACATCGGCCGCATATCAAATATAATCTGCCTCACATCGGCCAGACAGGTGCGAATCTGCCGCCGCAGCTCCTGCAGTCCCGCCTTGGCCTCATCAGGACGGGTGTCCACCAGCCGTTCACAGATGGAAGCCTGATAAATAAGGTTTGCCATCTCCTGAGCCGGGCCATCGTGAATTTCACGGGAAACCCTCAGCCGCTCGTCCTCCTGGGCCTTGATAATCTGCACGCCCAGAAACTTGTTCTTGGAGGCTATGTCCATCTGCGCCACCACATTGCTAATCTGGGAGGTCAGATAGCCGACCACCGTTCCCAGCTTGGTGGCCAGCCGCTCTGCCATCAGAAGCGTCTGCTCCATGCCGCGCAGCCTCAGCTCCAGACGATCACGCTGGCGGCGCGACTGAAACTCCTTTTCCTTGACCAGCGCAAGGCGCACCTGCACATCCTTGACAGCCTCGTAGCTGGCCCGGATTTTGTCCTCGGAATAATTGGCAAAATTACTGCTGACCTTGACCAGGCGCTGTTTTTCCTGCTGCTCACAATGCACCAGCACATCCACCTCGTCCTGCAGCTTTGCCGTTTCCTCCTTCAGCTCCTTCAGAAGCCCTCTGGCCGCTTCCACATCATTTTTCGTATTTTCGTAAATTTCAAATATCTGTCCCTTGCTATTTTCCATAGCATCCACAGTATTTTGAAACGCTTCCCTGAGCAGCTTTTCACCCTGCTGCTCCACATCCATATCGCTAGACAGCTTCATTTCCTATCTCCCATGCTACCGAAACAATCAAACTATCCCAGCCTCTATTGTACATTATAAAGCAGATTTACGCAAAGGCTTTCTGATTTTTTGCGGCAATGTTTAACAAAACCGTTCCCTGCGCCGGTACAGCAAAAGAGGCATGACACATATCCGCAAATAGTGTCATGCCCCTGAACCCGCAAAAATATCTGTATCAGCTTACCGCCTTCTGCCGCAAGGCGGAGATATTGTCCTCATAGACGATGGTCTTGGCCGGCTGAAAGCCGTTGAAGCTGGTAGCGGCCGACGCACAGTAGGAACCGACCTCCGGCGTCAGTATCCTGTCGCCCACCTGCAGCTTCGGCGCCGGCAAATCCCTTGCCACCACGTCAATGGAATCGCAGCTAGGCCCCACAAACACGGACGGAGTTTTTTCCCCATCCCGGAAGAACTCCAGCTTGTATGTCCAGTGATCAAAAACAAGCCCGTTATAACTGCCATACAGGCCATCATCCAGCACGTACCACGGCTGCCCGTTCCGCAGCTTGGTTCCGATAACGCTGGCAACCAGGTTGACAGCTGTGCCGCACATGTAACGCCCCGGCTCTGACCAGATCTCCACATCCGGAAACAGCTCATCAAGGCTGGCGCGGATGCTCCCTGTCATGGCGTCCAGATCCGGCTCCTGCTGCCCGATTTCAGGAATCGGCAGACCGCCGCCGATATCCAGAATCTTCAGCTCCATACCTTCGCGGGCCGCCTGGTCAAAGAGCCTGCGGCACATCCTCAGCGCCCTGCCATACGCATCGGCCTTCAGCGACTGACTGCCCACATGGAAACATATGCCTGCCGGCACCAGCCCGGCAGCTTTGGCTTTATGCAACAGCGGCAGTGCCAGTTCAGGCACTACGCCGAATTTTTCATTCAGATTAACGACGGCTGATTCATTCTCCACCTGCACCCTGACAAGCACTCTGGCGCCGGGAGCATTTTCAGCCAGCTTTGGTATTTCGCTTTCATCATCGAAGGTAAATTTATCTACGCCCGCTCGCGCCGCCAGACTGATACTGTCAGCAGGCTTTACGGGATTGGCATAAATCATGCGGCTGCCATCTATGCCCAGCGAACTCAGCAGCCTGATTTCGCCCTCGGAAGCCACATCAAAATTAGAGCCCAGGGACGCCATGCGCTTCAGCACAGCCGTGTCCGGGTTAGCCTTGATGGCGTAAAAAACCTTGACCCGGGGCAGACGGCACCTGAGATAATTATAGTTCTCCTCAACCTTATCCAGTGACACCACCATAAACGGTGTCGGATACTTATCCGCCAGATAATTCATCTCTTCTTCAGTTAAACGAAAGCTATTCATAACAACCTCCTCTTTTCTCATGGAGTCCCTTGCGGCTTCTCCATGCAGCATACATAGTACAGCAGCTGCTTTCGTCACACATACGCTGCCGCACTCGGCGCAAAATATGCTGTCCGCCGACCATGTACACTGTCTTTACATCTTTGTATTTTTTACAGCATATTTATGGGTTGCATTATAGACCTATTCAACAGAGATTGCAAGCAAAAATACATAAAAAAACAAGACTGACAAGACAGGGGAAAATACAGACGCCTCCTGCTCACTCGTCAGCCTTGCAATTATGCCATTTATTCTATTTTACTGCAACAGGCTGAGAACGCCGGAGCTGTTCTGATTAGCCTGCGCCAGCATTGACTGCGCCGCCTGCAGCAGCACATTGTTCTTGGTGTATTCCGTCATTTCCTTTGCCATATCGGCATCACGGATAACCGATTCGGCACTGACCGTATTTTCGCTGGCCGTGGTCAGGTTTGCCTGAGTGTATTTCAGCCTGCTCTCAATGGCTCCTATGTTGGTCTGCTGGTCAAGCACCTTTTCAATGGCATTGTCCAGAATGGTAATGGCCTGCTTGGCCTTGACGCGGGTTCCCACACCAAGGGTACTGCCGCTATCCGCCTTCAGGCCCAGGCCTTCGGCGCTGATATCACCGAAAGCGGAGGCAATTACCTGATTTGCCTTCGTGCCCACCTGAAATTTCAGGCCTTCACCCTTCTGGAAATCAGGCCACTTGACAGTCAGGCCGTTTATCAGGGTTGAATTGGCGCTCGGATAATACCAGAATCTGGTATTCAGGCCCTCCAGCACGGTGCTCTTGTCGTCGCGCACCTCGCCCTGATTGGCATCTGCGCCAAGAATTGAGCCCACATCCGGGTTATCCAGATCTATGCCGCATTTATCCAATAAAAAGCTTTCCGAAGTGGCAGCAGCATCTACATCGGCTTTAAATGCCGCTTTTAAAGCATCAAGCGAACTGTACCTGCCACTTGTAGCGGCATTTACGGCCTTATCCACACCGGCACCGTCACCACCATACTGTACCATGCCCTGCACGAAGCTTTGAACACTGTTGTCACCAAACTGCTTGTTCATATAGCGCATAAAGGCATAGCCAACTGAATATGAATCAGCCTCAGCAGAACCTCTTGCCGCCGCCAGGCCGGCATCTACAATGCCCTTGATATTTCTCAAATCTGCTGTGCGATTGTCATCAATGCCATGTGTCACCTCAGCCATACCTTCTGTGATAAACTTTGGCACATCACCCCAATTTTTGATATTGGCAGACATAACAGCATGGGTAAGCTCATGAGCAATAACACGGTCGAGATACTGAGTACCAGAAGACGGAGACCTGCCATCCGGACTGCTCTCATCCAGATCATCATAGTAATCCATATTGACTGTGAGCGTCAGCTTGCCAGTTCTATCACCATCAGGAATTGATGTCACATACGCCAAAGTACCCGGGCCTTCATTCTTGAACAAGACTTCCATTTCGGTGACGCTTGCCCTGCCATCAGTAAAATTAATGCCATAGGCATCCTGTATCATTTCAAAGCTGGCCTTGAGCCATTCGGAATTCAGTGCCTTGATGATGGTATCCTGCACGGATTTGCTGATATCTGCCCCTCCATCAAACAACCTGATGCCATTGAAGGTAACATTGGCATTATCCGAAATCTGGTCAATGGCCTGGTCCAATTCTTTCTGAATAGTTGCCCTGTCAATATCAGTATTGGTGTCATTAGCGGCATTAATGGCTTTTTCTTTCAGGGTTTTCAGTATATCAACTGTAGAAGAAGCCGCCCCTTCCGCGGTCTGAAGCAGGCTGCCTGCATTCTGGGCATTGGCATTCGCCTGATCCAGCGCCCTTATCTGCACCCGCATCCTCTCAGATATGGAAAAACCGGAAGCATCATCAGCGGCGCTGTTTATTTTCATGCCGGAGGCAACCTTTTTCAGGGTCTTGGACAGTGCCTTGCTGTTTTTATTCAGTTTATTCAATGTCTGCTTTGCAGGCATATTGTTTTTCACTACCATGGACATCGCAAAATCTCCCCTCCCCGGAAAATCTGCAGAAATTCAATCCCTCAATGAGCAAAAATCAATGTTAGCAAAATATTTATCGGAATATACCTCCATGTTATTAAATTTCACATATGCAACAATCTGTATCCAATCCCGGCATGGGCCTGCAGATACTGCCTGCCGCTGCTCTTTGCCGGCTTTTTCCGCAGGGACACCATAAATCCGCACAACGCTGTCATTCCTTCTCCAGCGCCATGGCACAGCTGCTAAGAATGGAAATCATCATGTTGTTCTCAAAGCTTTCCAGCCGGTCAGCGTAAAGCCCGATGCC
>NZ_JBJDWZ010000104.1:0-1451 GCF_051866355.1 Anaerovibrio sp.
AAAAAGTACACTGTATACACAATAAAATCCTACCATAATACTCAATTTTGTGATATCATATCAAGTGGTCAATATATAAATATTGACATATATCTATACCATTTGTTATATAGTGCCTGCTAGGGGAATTGTATGCACTGTAGTGAGATAAGAAAGGAAGATATGTAATGAGAATTGGTATTTATGGCTATGGCAATCTGGGACGGGGCGTTGAGGCTGCTGTCCGTCAGAATGATGATATGGAGCTGGTGGCAGTATTCACCCGCAGAAATCCTGCTGACGTGAAGCTGCAGACCGAGGGCGTCAAGGTGTATGCCGCCTCCGAGGCGGCAAGCCACGCTGATGAGATTGATGTGCTGGTGCTGTGTGGCGGTTCCGCTACCGACCTGCCGGAGCAGACCCCGGAGCTGGCAAAGTATTTCAACGTAATCGACAGCTTCGATACCCATGCCCGCATTCCTGAGCATTTTGCCAATGTGGACAAGGCTGCTGTAGAAAGCGGCCATACTGCCCTGATTTCCTGTGGCTGGGATCCGGGCATGTTCTCCCTGAACCGCCTGTATGCCAATGCCGTACTGCCGCAGGGCAACGACTATACCTTCTGGGGCAAGGGCGTAAGCCAGGGCCATTCCGATGCCATCCGCCGCGTCAAGGGCGTAAAGAACGGCAAGCAGTACACCATTCCCGTTGAGGCGGCTCTGGAGGCTGTCAGGAACGGCGAGAACCCTGAGCTGACCACCCGCCAGAAGCACACTCGTGAGTGCTTCGTGGTGGCTGAGGAAGGCGCAGATCTGGCTCAGATTGAAAAGGATATCAAGGAGATGCCGAACTATTTCTCCGACTACGATACTACCGTGCATTTCATCAGCGAGGAGGAACTGCAGGCCAACCACAGCGGTATTCCTCATGGCGGCTTCGTGTTCCGCACCGGCGTTACCGGCTTTAACGGCGAGAACAAGCACATCATCGAGTACAGCCTGAAGCTGGATTCCAACCCTGAGTTTACTTCCTCTGTAATCCTTGCCTATGCCCGTGCTGTAAACCGTCTGCACAATGAGGGCGTAAAGGGCTGCAAGACCGTGTTCGATATTGCGCCTGCATATCTTTCCCCATTGAGCGGTGAGGAACTGAGAGCCCACATGCTCTGATGTTCAGGCACGATTATAAGAAAATCTAAATATCCGGATGGATTAAATACTTTGAAAACAAGCATGTCCTGCCTGCTGGCGGGATGTGCTTGTTTTTTGTTGCGCCTTTTGCTCTGTGGCTTCGCCAGAGGGGGAAAATAATATAGTATAAAACTTCAACCACTTTCAAGGTGATGAAAATAAAAAAGAACCGCCACAAAATCACTTTGCTTTGCGGCGGCTTCCGGCCATCTGACCTGCATAACAGGTTCAGCTGACTTCCGGTTATTTGTTTTTTACGGAGTTTTTACTTTACAGGCTTTG
>NZ_JBJDWZ010000104.1:1551-12734 GCF_051866355.1 Anaerovibrio sp.
ATAACCTGCCTTGCATCAGCATAACTCAGACGTAACCTGCTTCGCATCAGCACAGCGCCGGCATAAACTTGGCAAACAGATAAAGCCCGTCCTCTGCCGCCAAAACCTGATGGGGGATTTTGGCCGGCAGGATGGATATCACTCCCGGCTCATATTTCAGCTCCGCCCCATCATTGATGCAGATACCTGAGCCTGCAATAACCTCATGGGTTTCGAGCTGTGTCTCGTGGATGTGATTCCCGATGGCCTTGCCGGGGGCGATTTTTACCAGATGGTAGCTGAACTGGCCGCCGGTTTCCGCCCCTGTGACGATGTGCTTTAATTCCACGCCTTCAAACGTTGGATGCTTGGACCAGCCAATCTGCCCAAAGCTGCTGGCCTTATCCGGCAATACCAGCCTGCCATTGTTAAATGCTTCAAATACTTTCTTGCCCATAGAAATGTCCTCGCTTTCATTTTTTATAAGGAAATTTTATAAGACAATTCTAGTATTTTATTTTCCTTCCGGCTTGTACAAAATTGCTGATTTTGAATATTCTTCCGGCGAAATTCCTACCTGTTTCTTGAAAACCCTGCACAGATGGCTTTGGTCGCAAAAACCGACGGCCGCAGCCACATCAATGACCTTGACGCCCTGCTCCAGCAGCTCCTGGGCTTTGCGGATGCGGCACTGCATCTGGAATTTGTGGGGAGTTAGTCCGTTTTCACCGGCAAATTTCCTTATCATGTGATAGGGACTGATGTGTACCTTTTCTGCCATGTCGGCAATGCTGATTTCCAGCTCCGGATTGCCGATGATATCCCTTTTTATGATGTTCAGCTCCTTTTCGATGCTGTCCCTCTGCGGCACACATATACTTATCATGGAGTAAAAATCAGATGCGGGATAAATGGCGTGTGGCACATCCGGAGCGATGGAGAATATTTCCCCGCTGTGGCACAGGCATTCCTGCCGGTCAATCTGCACTCCGACTATGCCATCAGTTACAATGCCAAATACAATATGCCCGATGTGCGTGTGCAGGGGATAAGCAATATTCACATGCTCATAGCTGATTGTTTCTATGCCTGTGGAAATGTCCTTGATGTACGCGAGTTTTTTCATAAAATCAGCTCTTTTCCCGTTAGATTGACAAAATAATGCAGTATTTTGTTAAACAAGTTAATAAAAACTGCCGCCCGATGAAAGCATCAAAGGCGGCAGTCATGTCTCAAGCTGTCATGATAGCATCAGGCAGTGTATTGTGGCAGGCGGCTCAATCCTCTAAAAGCGCCTTGCCGGTAAACTGGTCGGTAATCAGCACATTGGCGTAGCGTCCCTTGAGGGCCGCCCTGATGGCGTTGATTTTTGCCTCGCCGCCGGAAATCATGATGCTGAATTCCTTGTCCCGCAGCTCGTTCAGGGTAATGCCTACGGTGCGGTCGTCCAAATCGCGGTTGCAGATGCGTCCTTCCACATCAAAGAAGCGGGAACAGATATCGCCTACGGAGCTTTTCTGGATTTTCTCCTGCTCTTCGATGCCCGTATAGCCCAGGCGGAAGAAAAGGGCATTCGGACGTACCGTGCCTACGCTGAAAATAGCGATATTGGCATGGCGGCCCAGCTCCAGCACCCGCTTGATGTAGCGGTCCTTGTCCACCTGCTCCTTGGTTTCCTTTGTGTCAAAGATAACAGGCAGCGGCAGATACTGCGCCACCGTATCAAAATTGGCGGCAAAGCTCTCCAGTATCTCACGGGCATAGTTGTTCCACTCTGAATGGCTGACACCGCCCTCCAGCTGGACGACCTGGGAGCCCTTGATGGTCTTTGGAATTAGGGACTGGGACATGTTGTACAGGGTCGTTCCCCAGCCGACGCCGATAATGTCACCGTCCTTGATGATGGAATCCAGGTAGCGGGCGGCAGTTATGCCGATATATTTTTTGATTTCCTCTTCGTCGTTGATGGTGGTGGAGGCGATTTTTACATCTTTCAGGTGCAGCTTCTCTTTCAGGCGCTGTTCCATGTGGCTCATGTCTTCCACCGGGTCCACAATCTGAATATTTACGTAGCCTTTGTCCTTTGCATACTGTAAAAGCCTGGAAATGGAAGGCCTTGATACGCCCAGTTCCTGGGCAATTTTTTGCTGACTATAATCAGAACGGTAATACAGCTTGGCGACATTGATGGCCAGCTTGTCCTTATCGCGGTACATGTAATTTCCCCCTAGACAATGGTTAGTTTACTAGTTCAAATTCCACTAGTTATTATGAACATTATTGGAGCAAAAATCAAGGATTTTGCAAAAAAAATTAGTTAATTAAAGAAAAAACTTTCATTTCGTATGATAAAATTGAAAAATCGTCAAAAAATAATGTAAATATATTTTATCATAGTCCGCTTTTAGTGTAAATATCCTAGCGAATAAATAAGAAATAAATGTACAATAAAGGCAAAGAAAAAGTAAAAAAAGAGATGCCGCAAAAAAACAAATTATTGCAGCATCCCCATTGTGTCGCGAGCCGGCAGTCAGACGCGCACTGCCGGCCGATATATGCACACACCTTCCGTACGTGGATTCAGGCTGTCAGTGGATGGATTTCTTCTTGAAACGTCCGCCCACGATATCATGTACCGGATTGATGGTAACAAAGGCCGTTTCGTCCTTTTCCAGCGCAATATCCTTCAGCTTGCCTACCTCCAGGCGGGTAACGACGCAGTACAGCACCTTTTTGGCATCGCCGGTGTAGGCGCCCTGCCCGTGCAGGAAGGTGACGCCGCGGCCCAGCCTGTGCATGAGGGCATCGGCAATTTCCTCATTCTCATCAGAGACAATCATGACGGCATAGGATTCATCAAGGCCCTTTATCACGATGTCAATCATCTTCGAGATAACAAAGTAGGCAACCAGTGAGTACATGGCCTTGTCCCAGCCGAATACGAAGCCGGCCGAGCCGAGGATGAAGAGGTTGAAGAACATGACGACCTCGCCCACGGAGAAGGTGGTTTTCTTGTCGGCAATGATAGCTACAATCTCCGTACCGTCCAGGGAGCCGCCATGGCGGATAATCAGCCCCACGCCGGCGCCGGTGATGATGCCGCCGAAGATGGCCGCCAGAAAATAGTCGCCGGTGATGCTGGGAATCGGTTCAAAATATATGGAAAGGACGGAAATGGCCACAATGGACACCACCGTGGAGATGGCAAAGGATTTGCCAATCTGCTTGTAGCCCATGTACAGAAAGGGCAGATTCAGGAGAATCATGAACACGCCGAAGGGGGCGCCGGTCAGATAGCTGGCCATGATGGAAATACCCACCACGCCGCCGTCAATTATGTTGTTGGGTACCAGAAATATTTCCAGTCCCGTGGTGTAAATCAGGGAGCCCAGCAGAAGGAGAAAATATTTTTTTATCCAGTCCCTGGCTTTCTTCCTTTTCCGTAGCACGGGCTTGAAGGCTTTTACTGTTTCCTGCGTTATGTCTGTCATACAATACCACCTTTGTCAGATTCTTTCCTATTTATTATATAAGAATTATGCTTTTTTTGTCCAGCCTGCGAGAAAAGTATACAATAACATGGTATAATATAGATGCTGTGAATTATTTTTGGGGAGAAGGCTGCAGGGGGCGCTTTCTCCTGTCGCAGTGCGCCCGGTGGCGTACTGCCGGTTCTACGAAGGGGGACTGATTATGTCAAAAAAATCTGAAGGCTCAGGATTGGGCAGTCTTGGCAAGTGGATTATCGTTGCCACTGTGCTGGGTGCGGTGACCGGACTGCTCATGGGCAAGGAAGCTCATGTGCTGGCGCCGGTGGGCGATTTGTTCATGACGCTCATCAAGATGGTCGTTGTGCCAATGGTTTTCTTCTCGCTGGTAGGCGGGGCGGCCTCTCTGGGCAACTCAAAGAGTGCCGGCAAGATTGGTGCGGTAACGTTTATCTATTACGGCGTTACCACGGCAGTGGCAGTAGGGCTGGGCCTTTTGGCCAGCGAGCTGGTGAAGCCGGGCGTAGGCATCAACATGTCGGCTATTTCCGGAGCGGCCATCGACGTGGACATGTCCCAGAGCGGCTCCATTCCGGGCTTCTGGGAAACCGTTATCGGCTTCGTGCCGGTGAATCCTTTTGCGGCGCTGGTGGAGGGCAACATCCTGCAGACCATTGTGTTCGGCTTGTTTGTAGGCTTCGCCCTGTCTACGCTGGAGCATGAGAAAAAGGAATTTATGATGAAGATTTTCAACTATTTCACGGAAATTTTTATCAAGATAATGACTGCAATTATGTATGTTGCGCCTGTGGGCGTGTTTGCCCTGATGGCGGATGCAACCGGCACCTTCGGCTATGATGTGCTGGTGAAGATCATGCAGCTGGTAGGACTGTACGTGGTGGTGCTGGCTGTTGTCACCTACGGCATGATTGGCGGTTCCGTGGCACTTTTCTCCAGGAAAATCGGCTATGTGCAGTTTTTCAGGAGCATGTGGAAATGCCAGGTATTTGCTTTTTCCACGGCTTCCTCCATGGCTACCCTGCCGCTGAACATGAACACCTGTGAAAAGGAATTCGGGCTGAACAAGGGCACGGTTTCCTTTGCACTGCCACTGGGCGCTACCATCAACATGAACGGCAATGCGGCGTATTATGCCATGGCCTCCTGCTTTATTGCCCAGATGTACGGTATTGAGCTGAGCTTTGCCCAGTATGTAGCAATCATCATCACCTCCACCCTGGGAGCCGTGGGTCAGGCCGGTGTGCCGGGACCTACCCTGCTGGTAGTGGCGGTGCTGGTATCTGCCGGTATTCCGATTGATGCCCTGCCAATTCTCTTTGGCGTTGACCGTATCTTCGATATGCTGCGCACAGCTGTAAATATCACCGGTGATGCGGCTTGTGCCACCATTGTGGACAGGTTCAGGGAAGAAGCCTGAGAAGGGCATGAACACTGTCAATATTATTAATATTATCGTATCTTAAATTGCTATACTGCTGATATGGCGGGCCTGCCGGCCGCATTCCTCCGCAGCGGAACTATGCTGTCGGAGGGCGGCTGGCGGTGCCTGCTGTGCCGGCAGTATTTTTTTGTTGGCTTTTGCGTATGTATGTTGTATAATATAAAATAAAACGATTGTAAGTTTTATTTTGACGTTTTACAGAGCTATGGGGAGGGATGGCAGATGGCCGGGCGGCTGGTGATGCATGTGGATATGGATGCCTTTTATGCTTCCGTCGAGCAGCTGGATCACGAGGAGTATCGGGGCAAGCCGGTGATTGTGGCAGGGCTGGGCAAGCGCAGCGTGGTGTCAACCTGCTCCTACGAGGCCAGGCGGTTTGGCGTTCACTCGGCCATGCCTACGGCCAGGGCGATGCAGCTTTGTCCCCAGGGCATTTTTGTGGAAGGGAATTTCCGGCGGTATGGGGAGGTCTCAAGGGAGATTTTTGAGATATTTGACAGGTATTCGCCGGTGGTGGAGCCGCTGTCCATTGATGAGGCCTTCCTTGATCTGACAGGCATGGAGCGGCTGATGGACAGCCCCCGGCAGTATGCCATGAAGCTGAAGCAGGAGATTCGGGAAAGGACGGGGATTGTGGCCTCGGCCGGCATCGCCCCCAACAAGTTTCTGGCCAAGCTGGCATCGGACCTTGAGAAGCCTGACGGCCTGACGATTATTGAGGCTGACAGGGTGCAGGAGGTGCTTGACCCGCTGCCGGTCAGACGCATCTGGGGCGTAGGGAAAAAGTCAAATCAGGTGCTGGCCGATATGGGGATCGTGCGCATCGGGCAGCTGCGGCAGGCGGATTACCATCAGCTGGAAAGGCGGCTGGGGAAGAGCATGGCAAGTCAGCTTTATCATCTGTCCCGCGGGCTGGATGACAGGCCGGTGGCTCCCCGTGAGCCGGCCAAATCCATCGGCAATGAGATTACCTTTCCGGAGGACATACAGGGGCAGGAGGCGGCGGAGCAGGTGCTTCTGGAGCTTTCGGTCAAGGTGGGCTGGCGGCTCAGGCAGGCGGGAGTCCGTGCCAAGACTGTCCATATCAAGGTGCGCAAGCCTGACTTTACCACCTTTACGCGGCAGAAGCAGCTTGCGGAGATGTCCGGCTTTGACAACGATATTTATCAGGCGGCGCGGGAGCTTTTTCGGGAGCTGGGGATTTTTTACGGTATCCGCCTGCTGGGGGTGTCCGCCTCCGGCTTTGATGCCCATGAGGAAATGTCGCTTTTTGCCGCGGACAATGAGAAGCAGGAAAAGCTCTATGAGGCGATTGACAGCATAAACAAGCGGTTTGGCAGTGTGGGGATTACGCGGGCCAATTTATTGCGGCAGTAAATTCCAGCTTGCCGTAGCTGATGTGCGATGCTTTGATGGCATGGAAGAAGAGCTTTTCATTTTGTGCACGCTGTTCAGACTGTTGCTGATAGGTCGGCGGAAAGCTGGAAATATTCTGTAAAAAAGTGTAATATATGTAGAGTGCATTATATGCAGTAGGTATGCAGAGTGAGGATTATGATGCGCAGTGACAGGCGCTGATTTTGAGGTGAAGTGTTGTGCGTGTAGTAATTGTAGGCGCAGGAAAGCTGGGATACAGCATAGCAGAGCTTTTATCCCAGGAAGAATATGATATTGTGGTCATAGACAAGGAGGAGAGCCAGCTGTCAAACATCAAGGAAAACCTTGATGTGCTGACCATAGCCGCCAATGGCTCCAGCCCTATCACCATGGATGATCCGGATGTGCAGGGGGCGGATATGCTGATTGCCGTGACGGGCAGTGACGAGGTAAACATGGTCTGCTGTATCCTTGCCAAAAAGCATGGCGTCGTCCATACCGTGGCCCGTATCCGCGATATGCAGTTTATGTCAGAGGCAAAGGAGTACCTCAAGGCCAATTTTGACATTGACCTGATGCTCAACCCGGAGTATATTACCGCCATGGAGATAAATCGCATCCTCATGGTGCCGGCCGCCCTCAACGTGGAGGATTTTGCCGAGGGAAGGGTGCGGCTTTTTGAGACCAAGGTGCGCCGCAAATCGCCGCTGGCCAAAATCCCGTTAAAGGATCTGGACATACCCAAGTCCATTCTGGCGGCCATGATTTTCCGCGACCACCGCATGATTGTGCCTCACGGCGATGATTGCCTGATGCCCCATGACAACGTGTATTTCGTGGGTGAAACCGGCGCCATCGAGAGCTTCAGCAAGAATCTGGTCAGGAGCGATGCCAGAAAGGTCAGCCGGGCGGTGATTATCGGTGCCGGGCGCGCCGGGCGGTTCACGGCTCAGGAGCTGGACAAGCAGAATGTGCAGGTCAAGATTTTTGATATCAACCGGGAAAGGTGCCGCCTGATTGCCGAGCGGCTTTCCGGCTACAGCATGGCCATCAACGGCGACGGCACGAACATCGAGCTTTTGCAGTCGGAGGGCATTGCCGATGCCGATGTGATGATATGCCTGACCGACGATGACAAGCTGAACCTCCTGCTGGCCCTGATGGGCAGGCACATGGGGGTGCAGAAGACCATTGTCAAGGTAAACCGCTATGATTATATAGAACTGATGGAAAAGGTGGGCGTGGATATAGTTCTGTCCTCGCGGTTCCTGGCTGCCAGCGAGGTGCTGGCCTTTGTACGGCGGGGCGGCATCGTGTCCGTTTCCCTGCTGGAAGGTGCAAAGGCCGAGGCCATCGAGGTGGTGGTGCAGGATGGCGCCAGGGTGGCAGGCAAGAAGCTGATGGACGCGTCCCTGCCGCGGGAATGCCTGGTCTGCGGCTACGTGCGGGGAAGTGAAACCTTCGTGCCTAACGGCCATACGGTGCTGATGCCGGGGGACAGGGCGATTATTATTGTGCAGATAAAGCACTCCAAGAATGTGCTGAAATATTTTCAAAAGGATTGACGGCTGAAGATGAATAGACTGGTTCTTTTGCTGATGGGCAGGGTAATCCTCATGTGCAGCGGACTGCAGCTGATTCCCTTCTGCTACAGCCTTTATCACGGCTATGAGCAGTCGGCCGGAGCCTTTGCCGCCTCGGTGCTGATTGCCCTGCTGACGGGAATCTGGCTCATAGGGCTGGCCGGCAGCAGCTACAAGGAAAGCCTGAGCGTGCTGGATGGCGCGACCTTTCTGGCCGTGTGCTGGTGGGTGATGTCCGTTTTTGGCGGCCTGCCCTATTATATTGACGGCGATCTGAGCATCGCCAACGCGTTTTTTGACAGTATCTCCTGTTTTACGACTACCGGTGTCATGGATCTTCCCTATGAGGCGGACAACGCCATTATCCTGTGGCGAAGCCTGTCCCAGTGGCTGGGCGGCTACATGGTGCTGCTTCTTCTCAGTACGGTACTGCCCGGCACCAGCGGCTGTTTTGGCACGGCGTTTATCCTGTCAGGCAATATGCGCACGGGGGCCATTACCCTGAAACGGATAAACAGGACGTCCGTCAGACTGCTCAGGGTCTATCTGCTGGTGACGCTGGGCGGCATCCTGCTCTACAAGATGTGCGGCCTGTCGGCCTTTGATGCGGTAAATATGTCGCTGGTGACTATCTCCACCGGCGGCTGTTATACCCCTGACGCCAGGATAACCGTCAGCGGCTGGGTGGCCGTTACGGCCATTCTGGGCATTATAGCGGCCGGGTGCAACGTCCTTCTCTACTGGCAGGCGGTTGACCACAAGGAGATAAGGGCGGTGCGCCAGACTTGGAAGAGCAGTGAAACAAAAATCTTCGGACTTCTGGTGCTGTGCTTTACGGCGATTATTGCCCTGCACCTCTATCTGAAAGGATTCTACGATGTGGGGGATGCCATCAGCAACGCGCTTTTCCATGTGGTGTCCTTCGGCTGTACCAACGGCATTATGGCGGACGGCATGTACCACTGGGATGATGTGGACAAGTTCTTCCTCATGTGCATGGCGCTGATTGGCGGCTGTATCGGCTCCATTTCCGGCGGGTTCAAGATTTTCCGGCTGCAGGTGCTTCTGAAAAGCTCCCTGGCGGAGCTGAAGCGTACCCTGCACCCCAATATGGTGGTGCACATCGAGATGGACGGCAAGGCAGTGCCCCAGAAGATTATTGAGCGTATTCTGGGCTATTTCTTCATGTTCTTCGTGACCCTGCTGGTGTCCCTGCTGGTGATTTCCCTGTCGGGACTGGACATGCAGCAGACCATGGATGTGGCTATTGCCTGCATTACCAGCTCCGGGCCTATGATGATGTTCCATCTGGACGCCGGCGAGGTCAGGAACCTGCCGGACTGGGTAAAGCTGTACTGCAGCATGCTGATGGTAATAGGCAAGGTAAATGTGTTTACCTTCCTGCTGATTGTGCATGGGGTCTGGCAGGGGCTTCAGGAAAGGCATTGGTAGGTGAGATGCGATGAATTTAAGGGTTATTGCGTATGTCCTTGGGCGTCTGCAGTTCTTTGTCACCTTCTCGCTGGGGGTGCCTTTCGTGATGGCGCTTCTGTGGGGGGAGGACTGTGCCATGGACTTTGCCGGAACGATTCTGGTGAGCCTGGGCGTGGCGGTCTACTTCTACAATCACGGCAAGCTGGAGCATGAAAGCCTTACCCTGCGGGAAGGAATCGCCATTACCGGCATTGCCTGGTTCCTGATTCCTGTGGTGGCGGCCCTGCCTTTTCTGGCCTCCCATCAGCTGAATCTGGTGGACAGCCTTTTTGAGAGCTTTTCCGGCCTGACCTGTACGGGAGCCTCCGTCATCAGCGATTTGGATGTTGTGCCGCGGAGCCTTGTTCTCTGGCGGGGCGTTACCCACTGGGTAGGGGGACTGGGGATAATCGTCCTCTTTATCGCCCTCTTTCCACAGCCGGGCAGTGGTGCGGCGCGGATGTTCAATGCAGAGGGGGCAGGCCCCTCGGAGAGCCGGGTAGTGCCGCGCATCAAGGAAACCGCCAACGCCCTCCTGATAATGTACGTGGCCTTTTCGGTAGTGCTTCTGACCGCGCTTCTGATGTGCGGCCTGAGCCTTTTTGACGCGGTAAATCTGGCCATGTCGGCTATTGCCACGGGCGGCTTCGCCACCACCAACGGCAGTGCCGGTGATTACAACAGCCTGCCTGTGGAGATAGTGCTGATTGTGTTCATGCTGATTGGCGGCGGCAATTTCGGCCTGTATTTTCTGGGCTGGAAAAAGGGCTACCGCCATATCCTGCGGGATACGGAGTTCAGGGTGTACATGCTGATGTTTTTGATTGTTACGCCGCTGGTGATGATGAACCTGACCAGCAGCATGGGGCTGGAGGCTGATACGGCCCTTCGCCATGCGGCCTTTCAGATGGCCTCCATCATGACCTCCACGGGACTTGGCACCTGCAACTTTGACCAGTGGCCGGCCTTTTCCCAGTTCTGCATTATCATGGCCATGCTGACAGGAGGCTGTGCAGGCTCCACGGCGGGCGGCATGAAGATTTCCCGGGTGATTATTCTCTGGAAGATGGTGGGGACGATCGTGCAGGAAAAGCTGCACCCCAACAGTATTGCCAGGGTGCGGCTGGAGGACCAGAGCCAGTCCTCCACGGTGGTGTTCCGGGTGGCGAGGTTCTTCTTCCTGTATGTGATGCTCGCCCTGGTGGCCGCATGCTTTTTCAATTTTGACGGGCTGCCGGTGGTGGATTCCATCATGCTGGGGCTTTCCTGCATGGGCAACATGGGCGTGGCCTTTGGTGCGGCCTACACCTTTTATGACCTGCCGGATGTGACGAAGATAGTGTGCTGTCTGTGCATGGTAATCGGCAGGCTGGAGATTTTCACCTTTTTGGCCATGCTGCAGCCGGGCTTCTGGAAGCGTGACAGCAATTGGTAGGAAAATGGCAAAAAAATAAAAGCTCCCTTGCAGGTAATAAGCCTGCAGGGGAGCTTCTGGCTGCTGCTATGGCGTATTCGGCCCGGTAATTTTGGGAGAATAAGCCATAACAGCATAGGCGTCCGGCTTTACCGCTCAAAAAATTCGTTTTCGACGGCGATACAGAGCATGTGGTAGATTGGCAGATGGTACTCCTGAATCTTGTAGGTTTCCATCTCCGGGGCGGCAATCACGATATCGCAGATGTTCTGCATGCGGCACTGGCGGTTGCCAATCAGGCCGATGGTCTTCAGGCCGAGGGTTTTGGCCAGCTGTACGGCGTAGATGACGTTGGTGGAGTTGCCGGAGGTGCTGATGCCGATGAGGATATCCTCCGGGCGGCCCAG
>NZ_JBJDWZ010000105.1:0-2249 GCF_051866355.1 Anaerovibrio sp.
TTGTGATTTTCGCGCTGGTGGTAATGTGGCAGAGCCGCCGCAGAAAAAAACACGCCGCTTAATTGCAGATATTTTGAAGAGCCGTTGCACATTCACGATGCAACGGTTCTTTTTTTGCGGCGTTTTCGATTTGTTTGCAATTTATTTGCTGCTTAATTGCAGTTTTATTTTTCCTCAAATTTGCCTGCAAAGGAGAGATTTTCCTCTGGTAATGAATTTATTCAACTGTTCTCGTGAAATAAATTTCTGTGAAAATAGTAGGAGATTTTTATTTTTATTATGTATAAATCCAGTAATGGAGGGAGTATAGTTGAATAAGAATATTGATTAATATTTATTATTAATTAATATCCAATAAAGATTGACATTTGCTTAAAAATATATTTTTTATATGAATATAAAAAAATAAGCGCGGGGGAAAGGTGGAGAGATGGTATATGTCATTACTTAACAAAGAAATTTCGGATTTTACAGTTCAGGCTTTTGTAAAGCCTGCCGGTGCGGCGAAGGGTGAGTTTAAGGAAATATCAAAGGCCGATTTGCTGGGCGGCTGGTCGGTGCTGTTCTTCTATCCGGCTGACTTCACCTTTGTCTGTCCGACGGAGCTGGAGGATCTTGCCAACCTTTATGACAGGTTCAAAAAGGCCGGGTGTGAGATTTACAGCGTGTCCTGCGATACTCATTTCGTGCATAAGGCATGGCATGAGTCTTCGGAGAAGGCAGGCAGGATAAACTATCCGATGCTGGCGGATCCAACCGGGAAGCTGGCCAGGGATTTGGAGGTCTACGATGAGGAGAGCGGCCTGGCGGATCGCGGTACATTCGTGGTAAATCCGGAGGGCAGGGTTGTGGCCTATGAGGTTAATGCCGGTAATGTAGGGCGCAATGCCGATGAGCTGCTGCGCAAGGTTGAGGCTCTGCAGTTTGTGGCAGCGCACGGTGACGAGGTGTGTCCTGCAAAGTGGACACCGGGCAGTGAAACTATCACGCCGACCTTTGACCTGGTAGGGCTGCTGTAAATAATATATGGATTGCACATAGGGTTGTGTATAGGTACGGAGGTGGCGTTGTGAGTGAGTTTGGAGATGTTGAACAGCTGAAGGCTGTTTTTGCCAAGTTTGCCAATCCTGTGAAGATCAAGGTTCGCTATGATGATAGTGAGCTGGGGCAGGGAATATATGAGTTCCGGCAGAAGTTTGGCAAGCTGACGGACAAGCTGGTCTGGGAGGAGGAGAAGGCCGAGGGGATTCCCGGCATGGAGCTTTTCCGGCATGATGGCAGTCCTACCGGTGTTACATATCATGCGGTGCCTGGCGGCCATGAGCTTCAGTCCTTTGTGCTGGCGCTGTACAATACGGCAGGGCCCGGACAGGAGGTGCCTGACGATGTAAGGTCAGGACTGGAAGCAATAGATGGCAAGCACAATATTCAGGTTATGATGACGATGACCTGCAGTATGTGCCCGGAGGCTGTGACGGCGGCCCAGCGGCTGGCTATTCTTTCTGACAATATCACTGCGGAGATATTTGATGTGATACGTTTTCAGGATATTATAGACAGGTACAACATCAAGGCCGTTCCATGTATTGTCATAGATGATGAGCATGTTACATTTGGCAAGAAGAATATCAGTGAAATGCTGGCTCTGGTGCAGAATGCAAAATAAGGGAGCAGGCATTACGGTGATTCTTCGCCAGGTGTCATAAAGCGGCTGAGGTACCATCCGCCTTTAGGGACTGCAGTCAGGGCAGCATGCTGCCGGGGCTGTGGGCACTGGGAATCCTGTGCTTTGTGCGGGAGTGTGCCGAGAGGTAAATATTAAAAGATTAGAAGAAAGAGGGAATTGATTATGAAGAAGTTGCAGATTTTCGAGGGTGCTGTTTGTGCTAGTGACGGTATGTGCGGTCTGAGCGTTGATCAGGAGCTGATGCGCATTGATACCGTGGTAAAGGTTCTGCAGAATAACGCGTACGATGTTGATAGATATATTATGCCGGATGATCGCAAGGCTTTCATGGAGAACGAGGTTGCAGGCGAGTTCCTGCGTCAGAACGGCAATGAGGCTCTGCCTCTGGTTCTGCTGGATGGCCAGAAGGTGCTGAATGGCAGATTCCCGACTAATGATGAAATCGCTCAGTGGCTGGAGGTACCGAACCTGCCGAAGCTTCTGGAGAAGAAATAATCTATAAGGTATATGGCGGTCATGCAGGAGAAGAACGGCTCATGCATGACCGTTTTCTTGTTATTGT
>NZ_JBJDWZ010000106.1:0-2216 GCF_051866355.1 Anaerovibrio sp.
TTGACGGAGATACCTGGGAGACGCTGGTCAAGCCGGGGCGCAAGGCGCAGCCGGGACAGGTGGTGCGGTTCAGTGATGAGCTGGCCTGTACCGTAACGGACCATACGGATTTTGGCGGCCGTATTGTGAAATTCCAGTATGAAGGGATTTTTGAGGAGATTCTGGACAGGCTGGGTGAGACGCCCTTGCCGCCGTATATCCATGAAAAGCTGGCGGACAAGGAGCGATATCAGACTGTTTACTCCCGCGAACAGGGGTCGGCGGCGGCTCCTACGGCGGGATTGCATTTTACGAAGGAGCAGCTGAAGGAGCTGCAGGAATATGGCGTGAATCTTGGTTTTGTCACCCTGCATGTGGGGCTGGGGACATTCCGGCCGGTCAATGTGGAGAACATTGAAGAGCATGTGATGCACAAGGAATACTATAGCATTTCACAGGAAACGGCTGACCTGATTATGAGTACCAGAGCCGCCGGTAAGCGCGTGATTGCGGTGGGCACCACATCTATCCGCACACTGGAATCTGCGGCAGATGGCGTGGGAAAAATCAGTGGCAAGTCCGGCTGGACGGATATCTTCATTTATCCCGGCTATGAGTTCAAGCTGGTGGATGGGATTGTCACCAATTTTCATCTGCCAAAATCCACGCTGATTATGCTGATTAGCGCCTTTGCAGGCAGGGAGTTCGTGCTGAAAGCCTATGAAGCGGCGGTCAGCGGGAGGTACCGGTTCTTTTCCTTTGGTGATGCGATGCTGATAAAGCGTCCTGGAGAGTGATTGTGATGAATGAGAAGGCTGTAGGCGCCATGAGGGAGTTTCTGGAGGCGCTGGGACTGGATTTAAAACAGCTGGATATGGAAAAAACCCCGGAGCGGGTGGCGGAGATGTACGGCTACCTGTTCAGCGGACTGACGAGGGATGCCGGAGAAGTCTGGGGAGAGCTTTTTCAGAGTGAGAATGACGGCATTGTGGCCGTGAAGGATATCCCTTTTTATTCTATGTGCGAGCATCATCTGGTGCCGTTTTTCGGCAGGATATCCATTGCTTACAAGCCGAAGAACGGCATGGTGGCAGGTTTTGGCAAGTTTACCAAGCTGGTGGATATCGTTTCCCATCGTCCCCAGCTGCAGGAGCGCATGACGGAGCAGCTGGCAGAGGCGGTCATGCAGGGTCTGCAGGCAGAGGGCGTGCTGGTCATTGCGGAGGCACAGCAGCTGTGTATGACCATGCGGGGCGATCTGGCGAATGGCACTTCGACCATTACCTCATCCTGCCTCGGCTGCTTTGGCGAGGATAGCGGCCTGTACAATCAGGCCTGGAGCCTGCTGGGCTGGAATAAAGGTGAATGATGCGCCGGCATTGGCGAAGGAAGGCAGTGGTAATTTATTATGGGAAGAGCTACAAAGACTATATATGATGCAGACAGGAAATATACGTGGGCTGATGGCAAGGAGCTGGAAATTGGCAAGAAAACGCTGATTATGGGCATACTGAATGTTACCCCGGATTCCTTTTCCGATGGCGGCAAATGGAACAGCGTTGACAAGGCTGTTCAGCATATGCTGGAAATGGTGGTAAACGGCGCTGATATCATCGATATCGGGGCCGAGTCCAGCCGACCGGGATTTGTTGCCATGTCTGCCAAGGAGGAAATTGAGAGGCTGAAGCCTTTTTTGGAGGCGGTGGTTCCGGCCTGTCCGGTGCCTGTGTCCATTGATACCTTCAAGGCGGAAACGGCAGCTTTTGCGGCAGAGCACGGCGTGCACATGCTGAACGATATCTGGGGACTGCAGTACGAGGATGAGCCGGGAGAGATGGCAAAAGTGGCCGCCCGGTATGATTTGCCGGTAGTGGTGATGCACAACAGGAAATCCAAGGAGTACAGCGGTGACATCATTGACAGCATGCGGGCTTTTTTCATGAAGTCCATTGATATAGCAGAAAAGGCCGGTGTGGCTTCTGACAAGCTGATTCTGGACCCGGGCATCGGGTTTGGCAAGACCGTGGAGGGCAATCTGGAGGTCATGAACCGCCTGCAGGAGCTGAAGCAGTTTGATGGCAGGAGGTATCCTCTGCTTTTGGGAACCAGCCGCAAGAGCTTTATCGGCAACACTCTTGACCTGCCGGTGGATGAGCGCATGGAGCCGACGGGGGCTACCTGTGTGCTGGGGATTACCAAGGGCTGTGAAATCATGCGCGTGCATGATGTGCTGCCGA
>NZ_JBJDWZ010000107.1:0-12378 GCF_051866355.1 Anaerovibrio sp.
ATCTGCGAAGGATTCTTCACCATTCCATCCTTTTTTGTCAGTTCCCCATTTCCAGTCTAAGCCTGCATGAGCCTTCCAGCCGTTGGTCATCTGGCCGTCAACATTCAGGAACAGCTCTTTTTCCCACCAGGTATTGCTGTCAGTGATGCCCTTCATTGCTTTCTGTGCAAAACAACCGCTTACCTTCACATTATCAGACTTTTCCTCAAGCCTTGTTACGCGGATGCCGATGGAGTCCAAATCCTCGGAGAATTCAGCGGTCAGCTTTTCAATCATGGCCTTCTGCTCGTTGTTGGCTATCTTCTCATGGGAGCGGGCGCTGGCAATGAGCTGTGCCATCTCATAACGGGTAACGGCGCGGTCGCCGCGGAAGGTTCCATCGCCGAAGCCGGTAACAATGCCTTCTTTGTTCAGCTCGGTGATAGCCTGTACAGCCCAATGGTCAGCAGGTACATCAGAGTAGAGTACCTCGGCGGACTGAGCGGCGTATGCTGAAGTAGTGGCCCCAATCATCAGTGCAGATACAACACCCAGCATAAGTTTTTTGTTAGTTTTCATTTAAATAACCCCTTTTCTCAATAAAACATGACGTATAATTTAAATGTCATATCATTTCATCGACAGCTATAATATAACATATGCCTTAATACATTGTCAACTAAAAGAGATGAGATTTTTTATAAAAAGAATTTAATATACAGATAAAGGTAAAATTCTTTAAAAATAAAAGATATAACTTTTATTGACACAATAAAGATAGAAATAGTATAATAAATGCGAAAAGAGGGTAAAACAAGAGGAAATACCAATCTATTCTGAAAATAAGAGGGGAGAATTACTTAATGAGAAAAAATTGGCTGAAGAAAATTATTCCTTTGACGTTATCTGCTGGAATTTTGACGGCTGTACCTGCCTTTACCCAGGATGTGCCGCCAATGGGGATTGTCAGCATGGCAGAGGCTGCCGCACCGGCGGCTGTGCAGTGGCATGCAGGCAAGGACATGGCAGGCTGGAAGTTCGGCGGTGTCTGGGCGTACAACGGTGAGCCGGAGATGGCGGCCGACAGTGCCTTTGGCGGTTCTATCCGCATCGGTGCGGATTTTACCGGTAACGTCAATGACGGCTGGAGCGAGCTGAAGCTGGAGAATGCAGGAGCGGCGGCCTGCCAGCTGGATTTGAGCGGCTACAATACACTTTCCTTCAACCTTTACTATAAGCCTGACAATATGACCCAGGGCAGCTTCAAGCTGAAGCTGTATGTAAAGTCTACTGATGAGCAGGAGGTTATCAACCTGTGCCCTGATGTGGACTTGAGCAAGGGAAAGGATGCAGGAAACGGCATGAAGTGCGTGCCTGTGCAGGTGAACTTCAAGCCGGTGGAGGCAAAGACAGCCTATTTCTGCCTTAGCCTTGTGGGATGCAACACGGATTACAAAGGGGATTTTTACATCAATGGACTGCAGCTGACCGGGGAGAAGCTGCCTGACGGCTACGTGGATGTGCGGACGGCTGTGAAAAAGCAGGACAGGGTTCAGCTCAGCCAGTTGCAGATACCGTCCGGGGCCGGGCTGGTTGATGCTCAGGCAACTCCGGAAGCGGCACAGCTCTTTGCCTATCTCAAGGGAATTGCCCAGAGTGACAAGGTTCTCTACGGCCATCAGAACGAGCTTCATAAGAAGGTAGGGAAGAGCCTGCCGGGAGCATCCGATACGGAGGATATGACAGGAGACCATGCGGCTGTGCTGGGCATGGATTCCCTTGCCCTGACCGGCAACGAGCTGTCATTGACGGATGATGAGAAGGCAAGGGGGATGACCCTTGCCCGGAAGCTGGCGGATATCTACATTCCGGCGGCTAAGAAGGGGGCAATCCTCACCATGTCCTGCCACATGCCGAATTTTGCCGAGGTAAAGAAGCGCCCGCTGGTGAATGGCAGGTATGATTTTGATGGCTATTCCCCGAACAATCTTGAGGGAAATGTAATGCAGAGGATTCTGCCGGGTGGTGACCTGAATGATGTGTACAGGGCATATCTTGATATGGTGGCAGAGTTTGACAGCAAGCTGCAGGCGGCCGATGTACCGCTGATTTTCCGTCCGTTCCATGAAAACAACGGCTCCTGGTTCTGGTGGGGTGCTTCCAGCTGTACGCCGAGCGAGTATAGGAACGTGTTCCGCTATACGGTAGAATATCTTCGTGATGTCAAGGGACTGCACAACCTGCTCTATGCTTATTCTCCGGGCGGCCCGCTGGTGGATGAGGCTGATTATCTGTCACGCTATCCGGGTGATGCCTTTATTGATGTGGCAGGCTTTGATATGTACCACAGAAATCCGGCGGCAGAGGATGCCTGGATGGACGGCTTTGCCCAGACTATGGGCGTGGTAGGTGATTTTGCTGAAAAGCATCACAAGGTTCCTGCCGTTACCGAGGTGGGTATGCTCTATGGCAACAGCGCACTGGTGGTAAAGGGCAACACGCGCCCTGACTGGTTTAATGAGGCTTTGGAGCGTATTTCTCCGCAGGATATGGCCTACTTCATGACCTGGTCAAACTTTGATGAAACGAATTTTGACCAGCCGTACATGGTGACAAAGAAGCGAGGCCATGAGCTGGTCAATGGCTTTATTGATTTCTATAACAGGCCTGAATCCGTGTTTATGAAGGATTCTGCTGACTACAGGCAGCTTGAGGTGACGGCCGGTGCCGCAAAGGCAGGCTATGGCTATCTGCTGGCGCCTGGCTCCTATGCGCGTGTGCTGGATGATTTGCAGATTGAGGCCAGGCTGGGCGGCGAGGCCGGTGCCGTAAAATTTGTGCTGGCAGGCAGTCAGGGCGACGTTTTGGCCGAGCTTCCGGCCCGGCAGGAGAATGGCCTGGCCAGGGCTGTTCTCAGCAGGGCGGACATCGAAAAGCTGGGAGCACAGGTGGCCAGCCTTGAGGTGGTTGTGGCTGGCGAGGTGTCTGACAGCGTGCCGGTACTGCTGAACATGCCTGCACCAGCGCCGAATCCGTTGCTGGTGGATGATTTTGACAGCTATTATGGCGATAATGGCCTGCTGGGCGGCACCTACAATGCCAATACCGGCTCCGGCTGTACCGTGACGCCACAGCTTTCCAACGTGAAAAATGGCGGCGAGGCCGGGCTGGCTTTCCGCTACAGCATTAACAAGGGCGGCTATGCAGGTATTGTCAAGAGCCTGAAAGGGGCTGACTGGAGCAGCTGCAGTGCAGTTCAGCTCTGGGTCAAGCCTGACGGCATGGGGCAGAAGCTGATTATCCAGCTGAACAGCAACGGCGAGGATTTTGAGGTGGATTTGAGCCAGCTGGCAAAGTCCACGGAGGCACAGGTGGTTACACTGCCATTTGCAGACTTTAAGGGTAAGAACGGCGGCACCTTTGATCCTGCCAGCGTGAAGCATTTTGCCATCTACTGCAATACCATCGGTGACGAAGCTGTCAATTCCGTGATGTACTTCGACGATGTCAGGGCTGTAAAGCAGTAAATTTATATAATGAGTACAAGGGGATGCTGTAGCTGCTGTTTGATTCCGGCAGTGCGGCATCCTTTTTGGCGGGGGATTTTTTAACTTTATACGAAAAATGTATTATGAATATGCAAAAATGACCTATTGAACACGTTTTGTTGAACGCATATATTGCACAAATTTTGCAAGTATTATATAATTTTTTCTAGGAGATAGATACTAAAACAAGGGGGAATTAAGATGGACCAAATGACAATACGCCAAAAACTGTATGCAGTATTTGGTGTGCTTATTGGAATATTCGCCTGTGTAAGTGTATATTCCGGGTATAATCTTTACCAGATTAACAATGGGGCGATGAGGATTGCCACGGAGCACATGAACAGCGTGCTTTCCTTGTCCCAGGCCAGCAGCTCCCTGTCCGTGTACAGGCAGTGCGAGTATGCCATGGCCTCCGCGCCGACCCTGTCCGGTCAGGTGTATGCGGCGCAGGAAATGCGTAATCTGGGCAATCAGCTGGATATTGCTTTTGACGGCATCGAAGGAAGTATGGAGGGCGAAAAAGGGGATGCCTTCAGGCAGATGCGTCAAAAGTGGGAGGCGTACCGCAAGAGCGATGCCAATCTGGAACAGCTGGTAGGTGCCGGTAAGGCCCAGGAGGCGCTGTTGCATATTGCCAAGACGGAGAACGCCTACAATGAGGTGAACTGGGAGCTGGGTCTTGTAGTTGACGGGCACAAGGATTTTATCCAGCAGGAGGTTAATGACGCGGCGGCCCGCTATGAGCAGGCCAAGGTGACGCTGATTGTGTCCACGCTGGTAGTGCTGGTGCTGTCCGGCTTCATGGCCGGTGCGCTGGGCAAGTCCATCAACAATTCCGTATCGTATCTGATGGGGATTTCCAAGGAGGTGGCCAAGGGCAACCTCACCGTGCCTGTGGAGGTCAGAACCCAGGATGAGTTTGGCATCCTGACCGGCGCTTACAAGGATACGGTGGAAAATCTGCACAAGCTGATTAAGAGCATTCAGGAAACGGCTGAGCAGGTGGCTTCCTTTGCCGGTCAGCTGACGGAGAATGCCAGCCAGTCAGCCCAGGCCACACAGCAGGTAGCTATTTCCATCAGCAAGGTGGCTGGCTCCGCTTCCCTGCAGGGAGAGAGCGTAGGCACCTCCATGGCGGAGATTCATGCCATGGCTGATGAGCTGCACGGCTTTGAAAAGAAGGCGGAAACCTCCAGCGAGGCCGCCAAGCATGTGGACAGCATCGCCCAGCAGGGACGCACCTCCGTTGTGGGGGCTGTGGAGCAGATGGCGGAGATTGCTGATTCTGTTACAAAGTCTGCAGAGGTTATCAAGCTGCTGGCAGAGCGTTCCACGGAAATCGGCCAGATTTCCGATACTATCTCCAATATTGCCGGGCAGACCAACCTGCTGGCCCTCAATGCGGCCATTGAGGCCGCCCGTGCCGGTGATGCAGGCCGTGGCTTTGCTGTAGTTGCCGAGGAGGTCAGAAAGCTGGCAGAGGAGTCCGACAAGGCGGCCCAGCAGATTGCTACCCTGATAAGCTCCATTCAGAAGGAAACCCAGCAGGCTGTTGAGCGCATGGAGCATGGCACCCAGAAGGTGGAGAGCGGCAGGGCGGTAATCGCCGATGCCGGAGAGGCTTTCAAGACCATTACGGAAGCGGTGGAGGATCTGGCGGAGCAGGCCGAGGGCATACTGCAGGGAGCAAGGCTGTCGGCAGGCAAGGCAGAAAAGCTGGTAGGCGTTATGGAGAATATTCACACCGCCAGCACGGAGGTTGCTTCGGAGACGGAGTCTGTTTCGGCGGCTACCGAGGAACAGTCGGCCTCCATGGATGAGGTGGCTTCGGCAAGCCACAAGCTGTCCGAGCTGTCGCAGACCTTGCAGGATGAAGCGGCCAAGTTCAGGATTTAAGGAGGGCAGGAAGATGAAGAAGATTACGTTATTTATAGCTCTTGCCCTGCTTTGCCTGGGGGCATTGTTTGCCGCCGGCTGTGGCAATGACAAGGGCCAGAAGCATATTGCCATGGTGTTCTCCCACGAGCCGAACCGCTGGACGCAGGGCGCCCAGATGATGAAGGAGGCCTTGGAAAGGGATGGAATGAAGGTGGATTTGTATGTGTTTGACACGGATGAGTCCCAGACCACCTGCCTGCAGCAGGCAGTGGATTCCAAGCCTGACTGCATCGTGCTGGCCGGTGGTGAGAGCAAGAACTTTACCAAGGCGCTGGCAGAGGCTAAGGAAAACAGCATTCCGATTATTGACTATGACAGCCTGACGGCGGATACGGATGCCATCAATTACTTTGTAACTTTTGATAATTATGGCGTTGGTGAGGCTATGGGCAAGTACATCGTCAAAAAAATGAACCTTCAGACCGGTGCCGGGCCGTACAACATCGAGTTCTTCTCCGGCAGTGATACGGACAGCAACGCCAAGCTGATGTATCAGGGAGCCTATGACCAGCTGAAGCCGTATCTGGACAATGGCCAGCTGCGTGTGCCGTCCGGCCAGAGCGATTACAATTCCACTGCCACCAGGAACTGGGACAGCAAGGAAGCTAAGGCACGGGCCGAGAAGGTAATCAGCCAGTATTATCAGGGACAGAACCTTGACATTATCGTGGCCGCCTGTGACAGCATCGCCTATGGCGTTATTGACGGCATGGGGGCTTATCAGGGCAGCTGGCCGCTGATTTCCGGACAGGATGCGGATGCCAAGGCGCTGGAATACATTCAGCAGGGCAAGATGGGCTTTTCCTTGAAAAAGGACAGCGCGGTGCTGAACCAGAAATGCATCCGCATGATTAAGGCTGTGGTGGATGGTTCACAGCCGGATGTAAATGATGTCAAGACCTACAATAACGGCGTGATTACCGTACCTGCCTACCTCTGCATACCGCGGATTATTGACAGGGAGAATCTGGCTGACGCCAAGTGACAGTCATGACAGGGGACGTTATGAAACATGGAGAGATGAATCGGCAGGGATTGTAAGCCAATAGAATAAATATCAGGTGACCGGCTGTGCCGGGCTGTTATCAGCAGCAACAGGCAGTACCATCAGGCATATTTCGCCATGGATGGTGCTTGCCCTTGCTGCTGTGGTGTGCGGCCTGTGCGGCCGGTTTTTTATGCAGGCAAAGAATTGGATGAAAAGATGTATATAATAATATATAAAGTTATATCTTTTCTATTGACAGGTAATATAAAATACTATATAATGAAAAACGAAATGAGCAGGAACGAAAGAAAATGGTGGGTATGCTTTCGTTTCCGGCTGTTATTTAAGGGGATTTTTTGATAAAGGGGTTTTATTTTATGAACAAAAAGAAGTTTTTGAGTATGGCAATAGCCTGTGCATTGATGGCATCCAGTTCTGCGGCTCTGGCTGACCCGGTTACCGACGCGGATGATGCGGCCTATGTGGAGCTGACGGCAACGGCTGACAATGCCAGGGCAAAGAGTGAGGCTGTGAGCCCGGAGGAGCTGGAGAAGCTGGCTGTGCCAAAGGCTGATGTGAAGCTGGTGGATAAGAAGGCCACTGCCGAGACGGTAGCCCTGTACCGCTACCTGTCTGCTGTACCAAAGGCTGGCAAGGTGATATACGGCCATGAGAATGACGCCCATCACAAGATGTTCCGTCCTGCAGGCGGCTCCGAGTCCGATACCAAGGACGTGACAGGCTCCCTGTCGGGCATCGTGGGCTTTGATGCTCTTTCCTTTGTAGGTGATGAACAGCGTCTGGATGACTGTGAGTGGAACATGGGCAAGACCTATGTGGACAAGATGGTGGAGATTACTAAAAAAGCTGCCAGTGAAGGGGCCATCCTCACCCTGTCCATGCACATGCCGAACTTTGATCTGGTGGAAAGGCGGGCGGAAGTGACCGGCTCCCTGCCTGACAACCGCGACCACTACATAAACTATACTACACATATTTCCGAGGGCAATGTGGTACACCGCATCCTGCCGGGCGGCGATTTGAACAGCAGCTACACCGGCTATCTGGACAGGGTTGCCGAGTATGGCAATCGCATGGCTGAGGATGGCGTGCCGATTCTGTTCCGCCCTCTGCACGAGCACAACGGCTACTGGTTCTGGTGGGGCAAGGAGCATAGCTCCGAGAAGGACTTCCAGCAGCTTTGGGAGTACACGGTAAAGTATCTCCGTGATACCAAGGGGGTACACAACTTCCTGTATGTATATTCCCCTAACGGCCATTTCAAGACCGAGGCTGATTATCTTGACCGCTATCCGGGCGACAAGTGGGTGGACATCATGGGCGTCGATACCTATGATGATGACCAGACCGGCCAGTGGTATATTGATTTGTGCGGCGATCTTGATGTGATGGAGAAAGTTTCTTCCAAACATGGCAAGCTGATGACCATTACCGAGGTCGGTGTGCGCAGGGGTGGCAGCCTGGCTGTGACAGACAACGTGGACAAGCAGTGGTTCAGCAAGGTGGCAAAGATTGCTACAGATCACAAGGTGCCTTACTACATGACCTGGTCCAACTTTGAGAAGCTGACAGCCAATTTCTTTGCTCCTTATATGGTCAGCAAGACCCGCGGCCATGAGATGATTAATGAGTTCGTGGATTTCTACAATGAGCCTGCGACCCTGTTCGCAGACGGCATTAACTGGCGCGCCCTGAACAAATAACAGGTGACGGCTGTAACAGATTTTGCACCGTCGGGATGCGCGCCAATGGGATGATGGATACATAAGGGTATATGGGATAAATAAAAAATAAAAGAATCGGGACTGTGCATCGGCAATCGCCGCACACAGTCCCGATTTATTTATTTATTGCCACTGCATGATATCTGCCACCCTGTCCTTCAGGTAGAGGGCGATTTTTTGGGCTCCCTCCGCAGTAGGATGGGTCAGGTCATTGGCATAATCCGCATCCTTTAAGAGCGGTTCAGGTACATTCAGCGGAATGTAGTGGAGATTTTTGTCCCCCTGTGCCTTCAGCTGGTTGATGCTGAGGCATATCCAGTAGCGGATATCCGCCCCGACCCAGGAGGGAACCGGTTCGATGCAGATGATGGCGGCCTCCGGATTGACATTGCGGACTGTCTTTAACAGCTCTGTGTAGCTTTTGATAAACTCAGTCTGCTTTGGTATGCGGGTGGTGCCGTCGATATCAGCGTATATATCCGCCTCAAAATCCGGCTTCTGGTCGATGAAGTCGTTGGTGCCGATACAGATGAGGACGGCATCGACAGGGAACTGCTCGGCGTCCCAGAGCTGGTTGCCCCGGAAGCTGTCAGAGTAGAGTGTCCATTTATACCGGTCGGCGGTATGGACGCGGTTATAGGGGCGTATCTCGTCCCAGTGATGGATGAGGCCCTCGCCGGATACCCCCAGTACACTGTAGTCCGCCTCAAGCATGCGGGCCAGCTGAGGGCCGTAGGCCAGGTCGTTGTCCTCGATGTCGTAGTAGTCGGGATTGGGAATATCCGGCGCAGGTGAGTTTTTTGCTCCGGCGGTGATGGAGTCACCGATGAACTCGATGCGGCGTTTTTTCAGGGCATCCGGGCGCACAATGCAGGCACCGCCATCCAGAATGAACCCCTGAAAACAGGAAATGCCCTGTATTCCCTCAGTCATGCGCACCAGAAGGAGCTTATGGATGCCGGGGGAGAGCTTTTCAGCCAGCGGTGTGGTGCCGACGGCAGGACGGAACTTGCGGAAGGGGCCGTTGTCAATGCTTACCTTCCAGTAGTTTGTCCTGTCCAGCAGCTTTATCCTGATGCTGGTGCCGGTGAAGTTCATCTTGATGTAGACAGCGCCCTGGGCACAACGGTAGTTGTTGGCATCGGTTTTGTCCCAGCGGCCAAAATATTGGATGTGCAGCCTGCCGGGGGAAATGTGAGTGGTGCGGCAGTTGTCGACAGCATTCAGTATCATCTTGTATCACCCTTTATTGCTTGTAGTTTGCTTGGAAGTTTTCCTTGTTGCCTTTATGCGTTGATTTGGCGTAATTCCGCGTCGCGCCTGTATGCACGTCAGGCTGTAAAGTGCAGATATAAAATGCAAATGGGATGGACGCGATTTTATAAATTGGGGAATTTTATCCACGGCAACATTATATAGTCGCAAAGTCATTTTTGTCAATAAAAAGAGTTAAGCAATCAGAATAAAAGATATATCTTTTATTGACATAGTGTGCAATATGTATTATAATTGAGTAAATTATTAAGATTACTGTGCATGAGAAGCAGGAGGATGGATATTGTGGCGATTTTGGGGTTTGATGTAGGCGGCAGCAGCATAAAGTTTTCGGTGATGACCGAAGAAGGCAAGATTCTTCGCAAGGGAAGCATACTGACGCCTGACAATCTGGAGAATTTTTACAGTGAGCTGATTGCGGCCAAGGAAGGGCTGGCCGCATCCTATGAGCTGGAGGGAGCGGCTTTCAGCATGCCGGGGGCCGTGGATGATGAGTCCGGTGTGATTGGCGGAGCCAGTGCCCTGCCGTATATTCACGATTTCAATATCAAGAGGGCTCTGGCTGAAAAGCTGGGAATGCCCGTAACTATGGAGAACGATGCCAACTGTGCCGCGCTGGGCGAGGTGTGGCTGGGCGCCGCCAAATACTGCCAGGATGTGGCTTTTCTGGTTATCGGCAGCGGTGTCGGCGGTGCTGTTGTAAAGGGGCGCCGCGTGCATCATGGCTGTCATCTTCACGGTGGCGAGTTCGGCTTTATGGTGGTGGATGACAAGGGTACTATTCTCAGCGAGGCTGCGTCCACCCGTGCGCTGGCCGAGCGTGTTGCGGTGGCCAAGGGCATGGACAGGAACGCCCTCAACGGCAAGGAGGTATTCGAGCTGCAGGCCAATGGTGACAGGCTTGCCGTGGAAGCCATCGAGGAAATGTATGACCAGCTGGCAAGGGCGGTGTACAATCTCCAGTACAGCCTTGACCCGGAGCTGTTTGTGTTCGGCGGGGCTATCAGTGAGCGCGAGGATTTTGTGGAAAATATAAGCCGTCATCTGCACGGGATTCTGGAGAAGGTGAAGATTGCCAGGGTGCGCCCGCAGGTTGCCAGGGCAGAGTTTGGCAATGATGCCAACCTGATAGGTGCGGTGTATCATTTCCTGCAGCAGAAGCAGTGATTTAGAGCGGCAGGCGGCTTGCTGTTGCCCTTTGATTGTTCTTTTTATATTGTATATTTTTCCTTTTCTGCCATATACGCTTGAGAAATATACTTTTTTGCTATACAATACTTTAGTGCAGTGTTATGGAGGTTATGATATTGCGGAGCTGGCTGCCGTGATTGGCAGTGCAGTCCGGAGCCTTCCGCACTGTGCTGAAGTGTTGTATTTTTTATTTTAGAGGAAAGTGGGAAAGTGTTATGGCTGAAAGTGTCTGGTCTGTACTGCCGCCGATTATTACGATTGTGCTGGCACTGGCAACCAAGGAGGTATACATGTCACTGCTTATCGGTATCTTTTCCGGTGCATTGCTGTATACCGAGTTTAATGTGTTGAACGCGATTATGACCATGTTTGAGGTTATGGCAAACAAGGTCGGGGGCAATATCAACATTCTGGTGTTTCTGGTTATTCTGGGGATTCTGGTGGCGGCGATTACCCGCTCCGGTGCTACCCGCGCCTATGGCGAGTGGGCGGCCAGGACGATTAAAGGACGTCGCAGTTCCATGCTGCTGACCGCCCTTCTGGGACTGGTTATCTTTATTGATGATTATTTCAACTGTCTTACCGTGGGTACGGTAATGCGGCCGATTACTGATAAATTCAAGGTTTCCCGTGCCAAGCTGGCGTATATCATTGATGCCACTGCCGCGCCTATCTGCATTCTGGCACCTGTGTCCAGCTGGGCGGCCGCCGTGGGCTCATCCCTGCCGGAAGGCAGTACCATTGATGGTTTCAGCCTGTTTTTGCAGACGATACCTTTCAATCTGTATGCCTGGCTGACTATGGCGTTTATGCTCTTTATCGTATGCTCCCAGAGGGATATTTTTTCCATGGCGAAATACGTGAAGAAAAATCAGGAGAGGTTTATTGTGCCGGATGAGTACAGGGACAGTGAAGAGGTGGAGCCGGGCGGCAACGGCAGGATTATTGACCTGGTTCTGCCGCTTCTGGTGCTGATTGGCGCATGCGTATATGGCATGCTCTATACCGGTGGCATCCATGACGGTGTAGGGGTTCAGGAGGCCTTTGCCAACTGTGATTCCAGCAAATCCTTGGTGTTTGGCTCCTTTATTGCTTTTGTGTTTACGGCATTTTTGTATCTGCCGCGGGGGGTTATCAGCTTCAGCTCCTTCTGTGAAACCTTTGTGCAGGGATTCAAGGCTATGACACCGGCAAATTTAATCTTGTGCTTTGCCTGGACGCTGTCCGGCATCTGCAGTGACAAGTACCTGAATCTGGGCGGTTATGTGGGACAGCTTGTCAGTGCCAACGCCAGCGTGCTGGTGTTCCTGCCGGCTATTTTCTTTATTGTGGCAATCATTCTGGCTTTTGCTACCGGTACGTCCTGGGGAACCTTTGGTATCCTGATTCCGATTGCTATTGCTGTTATCGGTACCGGTGATTCAAATCTTCTGGTGATTACAGTGGCGGCTATTCTGTCCGGCGCTGTGGGCGGTGACCATGCTTCGCCGATTTCAGATACGACGATTCTGGCTTCGGCCGGGGCGCAGTGCAGTCATATTGACCATGTAAGCACGCAGATTCCTTATGTGATTATTGTGGCAAGCGCCAGCTTTGCAGGATTTTTGGTATCCGGTTTTACCAACAACGGATGGCTGGGACTGGTGACGGCCGCAGTGATTCTGGCAGGGGTCATGGCTGTTATTTACGCCAGGGTTAAGCCGGTGGATGT